>NZ_JADEXD010000016.1 GCF_015207285.1 Tychonema sp. LEGE 07203
ATGAAATTGGTATTAGTATAACTTAACATCATTTCATGGTTTCCGCGAGGGAGCGGTTTCCCAGCGATCTAGTATATCTTTGATTAAAACTTCTTGCACCAAAGTTTGAGCAATAATCAAAATTGGCAGCGCTAGCAACAATCCTAAAAAACCCAATAAAGAACCAAATGCTCCCAACAAAGCCAAGGTGTATGCCGGGAGCAGGGACACTTGCTTTTCCATGATTATAGGTGTAACAAAATTGCCTTCTATTTGTTGAATTGCAAAATAAAGTAACAATACGCCACCTGCTTTTCCTGGAGAATCCAACAAAGCTAGGAGCATTGGTGGAACTACGCTCAAAATCGCGCCCACATAAGGAATTAAAGCTAATAAAAATGCCAAGAATCCGTTAATAAAAGGCAGTTGCACTTGCAAAACAAACAGACCCACAGTGCTCGTAATGCCAATAAAAGTCATGCTCAATGCAATTCCCGCCAACCAGCCCATTAAACTTTTTTCACATTCAGTCAGGATTTCATCGACTCGCTGGCGGTAAAAAGCGGGAAAAAGGCTGATTATTACTCGGCGGTACGGCACGGGATTTACCACAAGCATAATTGTCAAAACGTTAATTAACAAGAAATTAATTATTAAACTGAAAGAATTGGATAAAAATAGATAAATATTGGCAATTACCCACTCAGAAAAAGTTTGGAGTTGTCTGCTTAAATCATCAAGATTGGGAAGGTTATTTAATGCCGGTTCCGGCACTTTTGCTTGCAACCAGTTGCTCCACAGTCGCAGTTGTTTTATCCCTAGCGGGATAAGTTGAGTTAGCTCATCAAACTGAGAGTTGAGGCGCGTGAATATCAGCCAAATAAAAACAGATGAGAGCACCAGTACGATGCCAACTGTTAAAGCGATCGCCACTTCGCGCCTAGCACCAGACTGCTGCAATCTTCGCGCTAAACGGTTGAGGGCGACCGCTAAAATTACGGCAGTAAAAAACAATAAAACGATCGCTCTAATTTTCCACAAAATATAGAGCGACACTACCAAAGCCAAAAAACCGACCCACTCTCCTAAACCCATAACATAAATCCCTCTATTCACCAACACTTAACTGGAGCAGCGATATTTTTTTTGCTAAACTTTCTACGGCGAGAGTGAGCGATCGCATCAATTCCGAATCTTCACTGTATTCTGCAGGAGCCAAATTTATCACCCGCTGACTTTGGCTAATTTCTACTTCCCGACTCCAATCTTGTGCGGTACTCTCTTTATAAACTCCCAGCGCTATTCCCTGTTGTTCGTTCAAAAGCGAAAAGCAAGGAATATCTGACGAACCGTCGCCCACATAAATGACTTGCGTTAGCGGGACGTGCAATTCTTTCGCAGAAGCATCCCGATAAACAAAAGAATTTCCATCATCATCATCTTTGGGAGCGCTGTCAATGCCTTTAGCAAGTTGGAACAAATAGCGGGTTTTTTCTGTGTGAGTCACAAGTTTTTTGATAAACTCAATCCCGCCATCTTTACCGTAAGAAAACTCGCAACCCCACATTGCTTTAAAATTAGGAGCGATGCAGTTATTGCGGGCAATTTCCACCATGCCGCAGCTAATCAAATAAAATTCAACTTCTACTTTGGGGTTGATTGCACAAGCGCTTTGACGAAGGCGATCGAACATTTCCGTAACGCCATCAAAGGGCACTAGATTTTTCCCGAAATTTGCTAAATATTCCTGGGTTATTTTGTTTTCTCGTCGCTTTGATTCCTCGATAATTGCGTAAAATCTGGCGAGAATCTTGTCCCAACCGCGATCGACTAAAGGTTGAATGCGATCGCGTCGAAACTGAAGCGCATCAATATCGAGGCTTTCTAACAGAGTATCGACGGTATCCGGAACCAGGGTATCGTCGAAGTCAAACACGACAGCGATATAGCTAGATAAAGGTTTGGTTGCAAGAGTCATAACAATTTGAAGGTGAAAGTTAACAAACAACAGCAACTTGATAGCTGCGATTTTCTCAATCTTGGAAAATAGTTTCCAAACAGGTAAAGTGTAAAAACCCTCTTTAACTCCCCGATCCGCCCGTTCCAATTAGCCCGGTGAGTTGTAAAAGATAGATAACCGCAAAGCAGGCAAAAAAGATACCTGCAATTACCGTTCCACCCCAGATCAACTTCGATGGCCGCAATTTTTCGGGCAGCATTCGATGATTGACATAAAGGGTTAATCCAGTCACAATTGGAATGTGAGCTGCTTCAATGCCTCCAGCAATTTGTAACAAGGCAACGGGTTCGCCAAAAATCAGATAAATCGCAATTGGCAACACAGCTAACAGCCCTGCAACATAACATCGCTGCAAAAATTTTTCATTCGTCCAACGATTTTGCACGCCAAATCCTTGCAGTAAAATTTGGGTACCGTCGGCAAACATCCGTCCAAAGCCGTCTTGGACAGAAAGCGTGGTGCTGCAAAAAGTAATAAAAACAATTGCCACCATAAACCAAAAGCCAAATGGCCCCCAAAGGTCGCCTAGCAAACTACCCAAAATTTCTGCTACTTGCTGTTCTTTTGGCACTAATCCTTTGGGGCGCAACAACTCGCCACCGAGAATCAAAAAAGCGAGTGCCGCTAACAGCGCGCCCACCACTGCTAAGGTGTTGGAAAAACTCATTAAAGTCACCCAGCCCTGCAATTTTTTTGTTTCTTCGGGATTGATTTGACTAAAATCGAGGGGTTGTTCTTGTTTGAGAGAAGCAGCACCGTATCCTCGGGCTGCCACCCAATAGGAATACCACATCAATCCCGCGGCCCCTGCTAGCATAAAACCCAACCAAGGTAGGATTTCTTGATATTGCACGTTTGGGGGAATTTGAGGCACTAATCCCGCTGCCAGTTTTCGCAGGTTGGGAAAGACAAAAATTGCCGCTGCTACTACTGCCAAGGTGCGGCCGATACCGATATATGAGGAAATTTTTTCGACAACTTCATACTGCCCCATAAATACAATTGCTGCTGTCACAGCGATAATAATCACCGTCCAAAGTTGAACGCTTCCTCCTGTTACTAGAATTAATGCTGTAGCGGCTGCACCTGCCAGTCCGGCAACCGTGGAAATTGCTACTACTAACTGTGGCAACAAAATCAGCCAAATCGTCCAATTTTTCGGGCCGGGAATTTGCTTGAAACCTTCTAAAATCGTCGCGCCCGTACAAACCGAAAACCGCCCGACTTCGTTGTTGATAAACCACTTGAGGATTACAGCCGCTAGCAGCGCCCACAACAGCGAGTAGCCGTAAAGTGCTGCAATTCGAGGTGTAAATAGTAACTCGCCAGAACCAGCAGCCGAAAGCATCCATAAAAAACTCGGCCCCAACCATTTAAAGCGCTCCCAACCCTCTGGCGGCTCCGGGATTTGTCGATCGCTACCTTGACTGTGCTGGTTAGTTATTTGTGCAGGAGAAGTGTACTCGCTATCTCTATTCATTGTCAGTGGTGCATTAGTAGTTGGTCAAAAACCGCTCGGTTTACCCGCGATTTATACTGAGGTTGAAATTGAGGATTTTTTTTTCAGATGCTTCACAGTTTTTTAGAACGACGCTTGCTATTTTTTTTAACCAAAATCCGATCGCTCGCTGAGCTATTGTACCAATGTCAACAAGGGGGTTATTCGTGGAGTCGGGCGGCTTTATTTAACCTGTTTGCAAGCTTTAAGAATATTGGTGAAGGGAACCTCTATAGGTTCCACGGGAACGGTGCAATATCTGAGGTTAAACCAAAGAAAACTGCGATTGCGATCGGGTTTAACCAGGTTCTCAAGTTTGAGAGCGCAATTTTCATGAAACTTCTCCAATAATTTTTGTGGGATAGGTGTCCCGTCTGTCTTGGAAAATCTTTTTTGGAGAAATCTATTTTCTACAGCATACCTACCTATGGGAAAGATTGTGCAGAATTCCAGCAAATTGCCCCAAATCTTACTTAAGATATATTGCCCGTACATTCAACTTAAAAATGATCGTACCTAAGATAGATTGTGCGCGTAATGCGACTAACGAAAAAGTACGGAGCGATCGGCTAATATGAATTTCTCGCTGCTGAGCCGTCCTCTACTCAGAAATCTCAGGCGATCGCCAGTGCCGAGTCAATCCCATCCTGGGCTAATCCTCCAGATAGACTATTTGACTGCGATCGCCCTGACTGATTTACCTACCTGGAGGGATGCCAAAACTCTCTGCACAGGAGAAAATAATTTTATTAGTATAAATACTAATACTGTATCCGCCTTAAAAAAACCTTTTTACTCAGATTTACTCAGAATTTCCCTTTTTTGCTTGTCTTCTTACCAACCAAAAATAGGCGAGCGATATGCCTCCGGCACGCTGGGCGATCGCACTAAATTTATGAAGGGGCGGCTGGAATACCCAACTAAGTCCAAATTGTAAAAAATATGACAAGGCGCAACTCACCCACCGATAACATTAAAGAACCCGTCCGGCGCGCCAGTTCTCAACCCTGGTTCGAGCGACTGGCAAGGCTGGGATATGCCGCCAAAGGCTTAGTTTACTTTATAGTCGGTTTTCTCGCGGCACAAGCAGCTTTTGGAGCTGGCGGCAGAACAACCGATACTAGCGGTGCATTAACCACAATTGTCTCCCAACCCTTCGGAAAATTCCTGCTGTTTCTGGTCACAATTGGTATTGTTGGGTACGTTTTGTTGCGGATTGTTCAAACTATTCTCGATCCGGAACACGCTGGCGAAAAAATGGATGCCAAGCGAATTGCGACGCGCATTGGCTACGCTTTTAGTGGGTTAGCCTATGCAGGTTTGGCGGTGACTGCTGTCAAATTAATGATCGGTTCCGGCGGTAGCAGCGGCAATTCAACTCAAGATTGGACAGCTTGGTTTTTATCTCAACCTTTTGGGCAATGGCTGGTAGGGCTGGGAGGAGCAGTCACAATCGGTATCGGTTTTTCTTACATTTATAAGGCATTCAAGGGAAAATTCCGCCAGCAATTCAAACTCACTCAAATGAGTAACAACGAGCAAACTTGGGCGGTGCGGCTGGGTAGGCTGGGGATTGCAGCTCGCGGCATTGTCTTCACTATCATCGGTGTTTTCTTAATTCAAGCTGCCAAGCAATCCGATGCCAGTGAAGCTAAAGGATTTGGCGAGGCGCTGGCATCCTTAGAACAACAGCCATTTGGCCCGTGGATTCTGGGTTTAGTAGCTTTGGGTTTGATTTCCTATGGCATCTACTCAGTAGTCGAAGCTCGTTACCGGCAAATTCTGCACTAATAAAGTGGTAAAGATTTTAGGTACTGCATTAGCTTTTTTAACTGCTTTTTTTTTGAAATGGTAATTGCAGCAGCCTTACGATCGCCCCCTAATACTTTAGCTTTATCCGCACTCATTGTTATTGGTTTAGTTCTGACACACCTATTTGCCGGCCAGTTACGGTTTACTTATATCCGTCGCAGTCGCTGGCTTTCAGCAGCGAGCGGGGTTTCGGTTGCTTACGTTTTTGTGCATATTTTGCCGGAATTAAATCAGCACCAAACGGTATTAAATCGATTAAACATAGGGGTTGTTTTATATTTAGAACACCACGTTTATCTAATAGCTTTGTTAGGCTTGATTGTATTTTATGGACTAGAAAAAATTGCCAAATCATCCCGTCAAGGCCGCAAAGGTGAGGTCACGAGTCCTGGAGTTTTTTGGCTGCATATTGGCTCTTTTTCTATTTACAACGCTCTGATTGGCTATCTGCTGCTGCATCGGGAAGAACCGGGCATTACCAATTTGCTGTTGTTTTCTTGTGCAATGGCGCTGCACTTTGTAGTGAACGACTTTGGTTTGCGGGAACACCATAAATATAGTTATGACCGCATCGGACGCTGGATACTGGCAGCAGCTATTATGGTTGGGTGGGTGTTAGGTAGCGCTACTGAGATTGGAAAACCTGCGATCGCAGTTTTATTTGCTTTTTTAGCCGGAGGAATTGTTCTCAACGTCCTCAAAGAAGAACTGCCAGAAGAACGAGAGAGCGGCTTTTGGGCCTTTGCACTTGGTGCGGGAATTTACACCACTATTTTGTTAGCTTTATAGAGGAATGAACGATGATGATGAGTACAAACTGGCGCGGCTATCGAGTTGCAGCTTGGGTGGGACAGGCGTTATTAACCATAGCAGTAATAGTTGCTGTCAGTCAGGGAAAGTGGGAAAATGCCTTGGGGTTAGGCTTATTTTTAGCAGCATCTGTGGTGTTTGTCGTCATGGAAAATCGCTTGCCAGCGAGCGCTGTTTGATTTCCTGTTTGTGCTTGCTGCCTTGCTCAATGCTGGAGGCTGGGTTTGGGGACTGTACCAGCAGGGGCCTTAGGATGAAATTGTTCATGCTTTCACGATTTTTGCCGTGACTTTAGCATTGAGTTTTTTAGCCTACAGTTCAATGCTGACGATTTTTCGCGATCGCAAATTGCTATACTTGCTAACAATAACCAGTTTTGGGATTGCGATCGGTGCTTTGTGGGAAATTACCGAATGGACGGCTGGCATCGTTCTTTCTACCAAAGTTATTGGGAGTCTCGACGATACGATTGTTGATTTGATTATGGATAGTTTGGGGTCTGCAATAGCTGCCCTAACTAGCTTGTGGGCGCTGCAAGAATGGACGCGCCCCGGTGCGGAAGTTGGGAGTCAAGCCTCGATCGCCAACAGCCCGAACGATCGCGCTTCAAAGCAACACGATCGGTTTTCCCGCGATCGATCGTCTTTCATCGGATAGATATTTTCTTATTGCCTCCGACAGATGGCAACCTGTGGCTAGTTGAGGTTAAATATATAGAGAAACAAAATTTTGAAAGATTGCAGAACACAGACAACCGACCTTTTGCCCGAATCAATTTTTGATAATTTAAATTTTCTTCACATTACTGCAAGAGGTTGGTTGTTTTGATTAAGGAGGATTTTATGAAAATAAAATTATTTTCAACGGCAATTGGACTCGCTCTGTTGAGTTCAGTTATTTATTTACCGGGAATTGCCCGAGCTAATCCCAAACCCTCTATCCAAGTAGCTCAACAAAGAATCTTGGGTTCGGAGATAGACAGTTTTACCGCGTATCCAGTACAGCGTCTAGATCCGGGAACAGAACTATTTTTCGTGCTGCGAGGAACCCCCTATTCTAGAGCTACCTTGACCATCCCAAATGCAGTGCAAAACCTGCCGATGCGGGAGGTTCAACCGGGAGTTTACGAGGCAAGCTACACGATCCGCCAGGGCGATCGAATTTCGGAAAATACAGCAGTGCGAGCAAATTTGCAACAAGGCAACCGCATCAGCAGCACTCGCTTGCAACAACCTCTAGTTGCTGGTAATAGCGATCGCCGCTTTCAATCATTGTCTGTTGACCGCTTCAGCGCTCGATCCGTACAGCAGTTAGATCCGGGAACCACCCTCAATTTCAAATTGCTCGGCACTCCCAACGCTACAGCTACTTTCTCTATTGAAGGAGTTGCTTATAACATCCCCATGCGGGAAGAATCCAACGGCTTTTACACGGGGGAATACACGATCCGCCGCCAAGATTATTTTCCCCCTGCGGGCGCGACGGTTACTGCTAGCTTGCAGTCGGGAAATCAAGTTGTTCGTTCCCGTTTAGATCGAGAGCTAGTTGCTGGCGATAATGGCAGTTCCAACACTGCCGAAATTCCGCTAGAAATTATCACTCCCAAAGAAAACGATCGCGTCAGCGGGACGGTTGAAGTGGAAGGACGCAGCGCCCCAAATGCCACTGTTAATGTCAAGGTTCAGGCTACCTCTTCGGTGGCAGGTTTGTTTGGGTTTGAACGAAATATCCTCGAACGCACAGTTGAAGCAGACGAACAAGGCCAATTCAGCTTTGCTTTTAAGCCGAGCATTTCTTTACCAGGAACCAAATACGAGGTAAATCTCAGTTCTAGCAAAGGCGATCGCACCAGCGAAGAAACTTTGGTACTGTTTCAAAAATGAGCGGTGACTCGCGACTATTTGCTAGCCCCAAACCTGGCAAAGCCTGACCAAATTTGAAAGATTCCATCAGGAGATATAGCGGTTCTCAGTTAGGTGTGAGGTATGCCCCATGCCCCATCCCTCCGCTTCGCTCCGCCCGATGCCCTATGCCCTATGCCCGATGCCCTATGCCCGACAGCACCTCATTTTTCGCTTGAAAGGAGATATATATGTATCAACTAAATCGCTGGAAAAAAACGCCAGGGATATTACAACTCATTTCTGGAAGTTTATTAATCGCGCTGCCAACCGCTCCTCTTGTTGCATCAGCAGCTCCCGTTCCTAGACTCAACTCCTGTCCTGGCATTTACTATGAAGAACCTTTTAACACTAATGTTCGGGTTCCTCAAGGATGCCGGTCTAATGCTGCAAATCAAAGATTGAACCAGCAAGGGTTGGGTCAAAATATCGTTCCTCCCGCGAGGCCAACGAATGTTACGCAACCACCTTTGCCCGAAACAAGACAGACTCCCATTGCCACTGTCATGCCAATAGCAGGTGAGGTGAGCGTGAAATTAACAAACAGCACAAACGCCCCGATTTCCTATCAAGCGATCGGGCATACTGAATCCCGAATGCTAGCGCGCGGAGCAGAAATTGTCCTGCAAAATCTACCAACGCCTGTGACTGTCACAATGCTGCGCGTAGATGGAGGGCTGCTGAAAGTTAAACCCATGTCTAGTTCTGAAAAAGGAATGCTAGCAGTTTCAATAGATGAAACGAGTAACTTTGATGGCAATCAAGGGGTTTTGAGAATTCAACCTGACGGTCAAGTGTTTTTGAATTAGGCAATAAAAAGACCCGGTTTTGAAGAACACAAACTCTCTAGTTTCACCAACCAAACAAACAGAAAAAATCAAGGAGATTTTCCAATGGCTAACAATCGTTTGAACAATTTAACTCAAAAGCTGCGCCATCCTCGCGGAACTGCGATCGCCCTCGCACTAGCAGCAGTTACCCTGCTTCCGGCTTGTTCTACCCCCCAGCGCGAAGCTACCGCACCGGCACAACCCGGATCGCTTCCCCCGACGACAACTGAGAATGTGGTCGATCGAACAGCAGAATTCCTCGGTAAAACAGTCACCATTAGAAGCAAACCAATCAATAAATTGGGTCCATCGACCTTTACAGTTAGCGATCAGAAGTTTTTTGGTAGCGAACCGATTTTGGTTGTCAATGCCACAGGCAAGCCTTTTGTTTTACCGGCCGAATCAGGCCAAGAAGTTCAAGTAACGGGAACAGTTCGCAAATTTGTGTTTGCGGATATTGAGCGCGAGTATAAATTAGGCTTGCAGCCAAACGCTTACGCCGAGTACGAAACTAAACCTGCGATCGTTGCACAATCGATGGCGCTAGCCCCCACACCGGGGGAACTCACCTCAAATCCCCAAAAATACTACGGCAAAACCCTGGCGGTAAGCGGTGAAGTCGAAAACATCAGAAGTTCAAACTCGTTCACCTTGGATGAAGACAAATTAATTGGCGGAGAAGATTTGTTAGTCATACACACCGTTCCGCAACCAAGCGTGAAAGAAGGTGAGAAAGTTGCCGTAACCGGCGTACTGCGTCAGTTTGTCATCGCCGAACTCGATCGCGAATACGATTTGCAATGGGATTTGACCTTGAAGCAGAAGCTAGAAGCTGAGTATACTAACAAGCCCGTGTTAGTTGCTACAGGGGTGTATCCTTCAGCCATTCCTGAGTAGGCAATATAGCGGTTCTCAGTAACATGAGGTACGCACGAGCGAGCGGTAATAGGTAATTGCCAGATTGGTAATTTGAGTTCGGATTAGCTACCAGCCATAATTTCCGATCCTTTACCGATTGCCGATTGCGGGAGTGTACCTCACCTAACTGAGACTCGGCTATATACCTCTTCCAAAAATTTTGTGAAACAAGCTTTTGGAGCGAGAAATCTCATAGCTGACTACAAGGCGATCGCTTGCGCCGGGAAGACAAGCAGAACCTCTTTTTCGCCTCGTTTATTTTGAAGACCCATTCAGCAATAAGGTGTATAAAATGAATCAACCAGAATCCTTGTCGGAACCGCTAGGCCAAACCGAACCAGAAGCCTTGTCGGAACCACTAACTAAAACCCAATTCGTCGAAACTTTTCGCTTGTTCAGTCGATTTAGTTTCTGGATACAGTTATTCTTTGGTGCTGTTTCCGGGATTGTTTTATTATTTGCTATGTTAGGCCGCAACATGAGCGAACAAACCAATAATGCAGGTATTGGTTTCGGGGTGATTTTAGCTATAGTTGGTCTTTTATTGTTGTGTTTTAGGATTTTTTGGGATTTTCGCTATCGGCTTTTAGGCAGACTGTTGCACGCCGAAAATTCCCAGGTATATCCCAGCCAAGACCATATTACTCGTACCTTAAGAATTGGGTTGATTTCAAGTTTGGTGGGGGTATTAATTGCGTTTATTGCTTCTGAAGAAACAGTGGGTGTAGTCCTAGCGAAAACTCTCAGTCAACCCCAAGCCCTCGCAGCTTATACGCCAGAAAATGTGATTCGTTCCCTAGATATTTTTGTGATGCTGGCAAACGTTAATTTGATTGGCGCTCACTTTTTTGGAGCTGTTACTTCCCTGAGTTTACTCAATTGGGTAGAGGAGTAGTTGGCAGCACGCGGGCGTTCGCCAAAAGCAAGCACAGTTCCTCTGTCGTCAGGACTGATATCGTTGACCGTTGCATCGTCAGGTGATTTAACCGCAGAGAACACAGAGGACACAGAGAGAGAGAATAGAGATATGAATACAGGACGATGAAGAGAGGATTTGATATGACAAGGGCTGGTATATGTGAACTAAGATTTGTCGCTGTGCTGTCTTGGCGAAAAAGAGCGAAGACAGCGCGACTGCAAGCCAAACAAGTTGCCTGTTTTGACGAACATCTAATCGGAAATTAGGAGCGATCGCTCCAGCTAAAAACAATCAGCTTAGTCAACCGTTTTTTTCACAAATGTATTTTAATGTAAGCTGTCGCGCAAATAAACATTGCATATTCAGGGCGGGCGGGACACCCCACTGATTGTTTTATTGTTTTTTGACAGACAGTTTAAAGGCCGAAACAGCTTATTTTATTGATTAAATTATAGGAAACTTACTGCAATGCAAGACCTTTGGTATAAAGACGCAATTGTCTACTCCCTTGATGTTGAAACCTTCCTAGACTCGAACGGCGACGGTGTAGGCGACTTTCAGGGACTTACCAACAAGCTAGATTATTTATCGGGACTGGGAATTACTTGTTTGTGGTTGTTGCCGTTTTATCCTTCCCCTAACCGCGATAACGGGTACGATGTGATGGATTACTGCAACATTGACCCGCGACTGGGAACTCTGGGAGATTTTGTCGAGTTCATGCACCAAGCAGCGGAACGAGGAATTCGGGTGCTGGTAGATTTGGTAGTAAATCATACGTCCGACCAACATCCCTGGTTTTTGGCAGCCAAAAGTGATAAAAACTCCAAGTATCGCAATTACTACGTGTGGTCAGAAAATCCACCCAAAACCGACCCCAAAATGCTGGTATTTCCCGATGCCGAGGACAGTATTTGGGAGTACGACGAACAAGCAAACGCTTACTATTTGCATCACTTCTATAAAGAACAGCCTGATTTGAATATTACCAATTCGGCGGTACGAAAAGAAATCTGCAAAATTATGGGTTTCTGGCTAGAACTGGGCGTGTCTGGATTTCGGATTGATGCTGTTCCTTTTTTAATTAAAGAAACTGCCACCGAAGGTACAAGCCCCGATGACCTGCGATGTTTCTTGGAAGAAATGAGAGAATTTGTGTCATCGCGTCAGGCTGATGCAGTTTTGCTGGCCGAAGCAAATGTCGCGCCCGATCGCATTCACGTCTACTTTGATACCGGCGACAGAATGCACGTACTGTTCAACTTTTTGCTGAACCAGCATCTGTTTTTGGCCTTGGCGCGTCAAGAATCCACAGCCCTGCGCGAGGGACTAAAAATCTTACCGGAGATTCCTGATATTTGTCAGTGGCTAAATTTTGTGCGCCACCACGATGAACTGACGCTAGACCGCATTTCTTCATCGGAACGAGATGAGATTTTTGCAGCGTTTGCCCCCGATAAAACGATGCAAATTTTCGGGCGCGGGATTCGCCGCCGCTTACCGCCGATGATGGGAGGCAACCGCTGCCGGATCGAACTAATCTACAGCTTGCTGTTGACCTTGCCCGGTACGCCCATGCTGCGCTACGGCGAAGAAATTGGCATGGGCGACGACCTTTCTCTGGAAGGTCGAAACAGCGTCCGCACGGTGATGCAATGGTCAGATGCGCCGAATGGCGGCTTCTCGACGGCTGCAACTGATGCTCTTGCCAGACCTGCGATCGCCGACGGAGAATACGGTTACAAAAAGGTCAATGTCGCCGCCGCGCAGCGCGATCCTAACTCATTAATTAACTGGGTCGAACGTGCAATCCGCATCCGCAAGCAATTTCCTGAGTTTGGTAGGGGCAAATGGCACGTTCTCGAAACCGACTCTCCCTCGGTTTTTGCCCACTCCTGCGACTGGGAAGGCAGGACGGTTATTGCTGTCCACAATTTAGCTGACAAACCTTGTAGCGTTACCCTTAAATCTAACGAATACACTAATATGTTCGATTTATTTGGCGATCGGCAGTATGAATCTCTCGATGCCCACTCGCCCTCTATTCCCTTAGAAGCTTACGGCTATCGCTGGTTCCGAGTCAATCAAATCCTGGGGTAATCTTCAATATTAAGTTGCGGCACAGAATCGATGCCTGAGTTGGTAAAAGTGGCATTTTCACAAAGCGGGTCAATATTTTGTTAAAATGACCTAAACAATTCAGCGGATCAAAGCACTGGGAAATAGATTGGCGCTATGCAAAACAGGTAAAAGTCTGGGTTCCGTGCCGCTGCGAAGCCCCTCTTTTTTCTGGAATTTTGTGCTGTTTGACAATCGGATTAGTTCGCGGATTTTCCAGGCGGCTGCCACAAAATCAACCAACAAATAATACCATGCTAGCAGTTACCATTAATTTTGAGGCGATCGCCCAAATTACCGACGACCAATTTTATCAACTGTGTCGCGAAAACCCCGATGTCAAATTTGAACGCAACGCCAAAGGAGAAATAATCGTCATGTCACCCACGGGAGGAGAAACCGGAAACAGCAATTCAGAAATTAATGCTGACTTTGTGATTTGGAACCGACAAACTAAACTGGGAGTTTGTTTCGATTCTTCAACTTGTTTCAAACTCCCCAGCGGTGCAAACCGTTCTCCCGATGTCTCTTGGATAAAAAAAGAAAGGTGGGATGCACTGACTCCCGAACAAAAACAAAAATTTCCTCCGATTGCCCCAGATTTTGTCTTAGAGTTAATGTCGCCCACAGACAGTCTCAAAGATATTCAAGACAAAATGCAAGAATACATGAACAACCAAGTAAAATTAGGTTGGTTAATCGACCGCAAAACCCGCCGAGTGGAAATCTACCGTCAAGGACATGAAAAAGAAGTTTTAGAATCTCCGGCAGAACTTTCAGGATCGGATATTTTGCCCGGTTTCGTGCTAAACTTGCGATCGCTATGGACATAATAGTTAAATCGAAGCCTAGAAACCGGGTTTTTTCTCGAATTTGCGGGTCGCAACGAAGTATGTATTAAAAAACCCGGTTTCTGAGTCCCCAGTCTGCGGTTAAAAACAACTCTAATGGAAACTAAAGAAACAAATTCCCTAACAGCCGAACAGCACAAACAAAAAATGCAGCGCCGCCAAGAAGTGCAGGCGCAGCGAATTGCCAGCGCCGCCAAAGACAAAGGTTTGATAATTGTCAATACGGGTAACGGTAAAGGCAAAACTACGGCTGCTTTGGGCATGGTTGTGCGATCGCTCGGTCACGGATACCGCGTCGCCATAGTACAATTTATTAAGGGCGCGTGGGAACCCGCAGAAAAAGCGGTTTTTCAAATATGGGAAAAGCAGCTAGAATTTCATGCAATGGGTGAAGGTTTTACCTGGGACACCCAAGACAGAGACAGAGATATCGAAACAGCTCAAAAAGCCTGGGAAAAATCCCTAACTTTTATCTGCAATCCCGAATTTAAATTAGTGCTGCTAGATGAAGTTAATATAGCCTTAAAAATGGGTTATTTGCAAGTAGAGCAAGTCCTCTCCGGATTAGAACAAAAACCCGAAGAAACTCATGTTATTTTAACAGGCAGAGGCGCGCCACCAGAATTAATTGAACGGGCAGATTTGGTAACTGAAATGACTTTAGTTAAGCATCCATTTCGAGAACAAGGGATTAAAGCTCAAGCAGGTATTGAATATTAATATGGTTCGCAGTGAGTCTTAGGATCGAAAACTTAATAACTTAAACACCTCCTACAGTCCTCTCTCCTGTAAGTTGCTTTTCTCAAGGGAGGCTCTTCCTCCCGATCTGCATTACCAGGCAGAGCGAAAGTAACGAGCAATCGCTTAAGTTATTAAATTTTCATTCCTTAGTGTCCGCAACAAAAGAACACTCAATCATTCAGTTTTTTGACCCGCCAGTCAACAGTCAACTCTCAACAGTCAACAGTCAACTCTCAACAGTCAACAGTCAACTCTCAACAGTCAACTCTCAACAGTCAACTCTCAACAGTCAACTCTCAACAGTCAACTCTCAACAGTCAACAGTCAACCGGAATTGATATCAAATATCAAATATATCCTACCCTGGCAAAGTTAGAGTAAAAGTTGAACCCTTGCCAAACTCGCTATTCACCGTAATTTCTCCCCCCAACATCTCAGAGTATTTCTGTGCTATTGCTAAACCCAAACCCGTACCTCCGTACTTGCGGGTAGTCGAAGCATCAGCCTGCGTAAAAGGTTGAAATAACTTTTGTAGCTGTTCGGGAGTCATCCCAATTCCCGTATCCGTACACTTAAAAATTAACTGTTCAGCATCCAAACTATTCTCATCATTTTTAATTCTTTCCACGCTGAGTGTAATTGTTCCTTTCTCGGTAAACTTAGCTGCGTTGCTGAGCAAGTTAAACAAAATTTGAGTAAACTTAATTTTATCCGAATGCAATTCGCCAATATTATTAGGACACTCAACATTTAGGTAATTTTTGTTTCGCAAAAATAGCGGTTGAACAGTTTTTGCTACATCTCGAACTGCGGCGTACAAATCAAAAGTTCTGAATTCAAGCTCCACGTGACCTGCTTCAATCTTCGACAAGTCCAGAATATCATTAATTAATCTCAGTAAATGCTGGCCTGAACTGTGAATTCTCAGCAAATCAGATACAAAATCTTCCTCGCCCAAATCTAAAGCCTCTTCTTGCAGAATTTCGCTGTAGCCGATAATTGCATTTAGAGGAGTTCGCAGTTCGTGACTCATGTTAGCCAAAAACTGACTTTTAGCTAAATTAGCTGCTTCTGCTGCTTCCTTGGCCTTGTACAATTCTGCCTCAGCTTGCAAGCGGTCGGTTACGTCGTGAGCCATAACTAATTCAGCATTTTTGCTATCAAATATTAGGGCATAAGAAGTAATTTCTACATCAATAATTGTGCCGTCTTTTTTCTGATGCTGCCACAGGCTGGCAACATCCATATCAGGCTCTGCTTGAGATGTATTTTCTAGCAATCTTGGCAGCTCTTGGGGCAGGCAAATGTCTGCAACGCTCATGCTGAGAAATTCGTCGCGACTGTAGCCGTAGTGGTGGATAGCAGCCTGATTGACGGCTATAAATTCCAGAGTTTCTAAGTCGTAAACCCACATTGGATGGGGGTTGTTTTTAAACAAAAGTCTGTAGCGTCTTTCCGAGGCTCGCAGTTCGGCTTCGACTTGCTTTCGCTCGGTAATGTCGCGGACAACGGTGCAAATAATCTCGCGTCCGCCGTAGGAAATCACGCTGGCGTTTACTTCTACGTCTACGCAGGAACCGTCTCGGCGCTGGTAGAGAAGTTCGCCCATTCTGAATTGTTTGTCCGCCAGCAGTAATTCGATGTTGCTATCAATTAGGTCTTTGGAGTAGGTGACGATATTGTAAATACTCAGTTGCGATATTGCTTCTAGGCTGTAATCGAGCAAGTTTCTAAATGCTGTATTGGCTTCTAAAAGGCGTTTGGTTTGAGCGTCCCACAGGAATATTCCATCTGTAGCTTGCTCGACTACGGCTCGGTAACGGGCTTTTTCTTCAAGTTGTTCGTTTTCGGCGCTGGCGATCGCCTCTAGCATTCCGTTGATAGTACGGGCAAGGTCGGACAACTCGTCTGCACCGCTCACCGGCAGCCGCACTGAGAGGTTTTGGCTGCTGCTGACGCGATTCACTGATGAAGCCAAACCGCTCAACCGAGACAGCACCAAACCCTCAATCAGCAGCAGAGTGCAGCCGATAAACCCTATTCCCGCTAACACTACAGACACCAGCAGGTACAGCAAACTAATTTGACCTTGGCGGTAGATTTCTCTGGGTAGATCCACTCGCAGCAGCAGGGCGGGTCGATCGTAAATATCCCGGATCAGAGCGTAACCCGCCATCAAATCTTCGCTGACAGGACGCACCAAAATCGGTTTGTTTCCCGACAGTTTCTCCCGCGCTTTCACAAAGTCAGCAGGTAACTGAACTTCATTAACGCTGTGTACAGTCAGAGGCAAGCGAGTAATTTTAGAAATCCTGGCAATGCCTGCAGCATCCAAATTGCGCCCGAATATCAGCGTGCCTCGAATCGGGCCGGTGTTTTTTGTAGTAACAATTGGTCGGGAAGTAATCAGTATCGGCCCTGACGGTAGCAGCAGGATACCAGCGAGGCTGCTGTTGACGGTGGAGTGCTGCAACAGCGGGTCGCCCAGAGAAATGCGCTGTTTTAATGCTTCTGGAACAGGCGTTAGTTTCACCTTTTGGCTGTCAAAACCCGTACCGTAAACTATTTTGCCAGAAGTATTGACAAATACGGCTAGATTAACCCTTACATTGGCAAGTCCTTCGGGAATCAAATTTGAGGCGATGAATTCTTTGTTACCGTTTTGGATGAAAGCGTAGGCGTCGTCCCAGGCCGACCAGTCGGCAAAGCGCGAGTTGAAGTCATTTGCGGTTTGCCCGAACACGTTGAGCACTCCCTTGACAACCTGTGTGGCTTCTTGTTCTTCTGCTTTGACAAGGCTGCCCAAAAGGATGCTTGAAGAGGCGGCATATAGAATGCCAGTCAGTCCAGCGATGGTAAGGCCAACTATTGATAGTGTTTTCCGACGCAGTTTCATCTTGCCGAGTGTGTGGTGTCTGTCTGAAGTTCAGGGTTCGAGAGCAATTTTATTGCTGTTTCCTGAACCCTGACGGATGGTGCGGCTCCGTCTGCCGTCCGGGAGTTTTGAGTTGTAGGGTGCGTCAGAGGCTTACACTTTCTCCGGTATTTCCTGTTTTTTGTTTGACGCACCCTAGCAATGCCTTCTCAAGCAGTATACAGCTAACACCTCCTGACTTCCGGCAGGGGGATCGGGCCTGGTTTGCCGCGAAACAATATCTTCGCTCAAACGGGAAAATCCTCTAAGAAAGGATGTTGGGTGGGGACTCTCTTGCTCAAAAAATCGGGAGCATCTCTGTCGGAAAGCAGCCCAGCTCGAAATTGGAGACTGGAGACAGGAGACAGGAGGAAAGAGGAAGAAAGAAGGAGTCAAAAGAAGTGTTTTTACAGACAAGCTAGAAAATCGAAAACAATCTTAGTTTCCCCACACTTGCTGTTTGTGAGCTTCCTTGCAAATATCCAAAATTCGCCGATCGTTGTTGCTGACGGCGGAAATTTGGTGATACTGTTGCAGGTTTACGGAGTAGGGAGAGCTGCTGCCGTCGTAACTGTCCACTACTGTTAAATTTAACTGAGTTCTGTCTAGATTGCCGTAAAAACAGTAAAAAGCAGACAGAGGCAGGTAAAAAGCACCAATTACTTTACTCTGTCTCATTTCAAATACAAAATATTCTTTTTTAATTTGATCTGGCTTGCTGGACTGGCCGTAGAGGTAAATACCGTCTGTTAAACCTGTGAATTCTGTATCTGGCTGGGGATTTGCGTGGGATTGGGAGATGGAAACGCCGGATTTGATGTCCGAGTGTCCGAGCCCGCGCGAGGGCAATCCGATGCTGAAGTTGCCGGGCCAGAGGGCAAGGGCGATCGCCAGACCTTCTAAACTGCTTGTTAATATCAAATAAGTTAAAACCACTCCAGACCCCAAAATTTTAAATAGCTGGCTCGCAGCAAGTCTTGTAACAGTTTCAAAAACCTTGCAGAGAAACCGGGTACTTGGCTTAACGCTGGCTATTAACTTGAAGTCTCGATCGCCCGCCCGGTTCCTGAACTCTCATCTAAAATTAGGTTTAATAAATTTTGCGATCGCCCGATCGGGCGATCGACCTTTCAACTAGACAGCAGGAGTCGGGCCCTCTAACTGTACTCCGTTGAGTGCCCGGAGGAATGCGCGCGAAGCGTACCCGCTGAGCAAATCTTTGATTCCCGCTATTGCAACATTAGTTTTCACAATATACAATAACACCAGAGTTTGTGAATAAAATGTCCCAAGTCATCACCGCTAAGCTAAAACTCAACCTGACTGCCGAGCAAAAAGCTGTGGTGTCTCAGACTGCTTTAGCTTACCGAGATGCTTTAAATTACACTTCACAAGTCGCTTTTGACGCAGGCAAAACCAGCAATGGTGCTAAGTTGCAAAAAGCGGTCTACAACGAATTGCGCGTGAGATTTGGGCTGGGAGCCCAAATGGCTTGCAACGTACCCAGACAAGTGTCTGGGACTTACAAAACCTTGTGGACTAAGGTAAAACAATCTAACGATGCTATTGCTTCATGTTACACCAAGAGACGGTATAAAGGGCTAGACAAAGCCCCCAAATATATATCTCGAACCTGTACCCTAAATTATCAGCGCGACTACTCTTTTAAAACCGAAAGGCGAGTGAGTATTATCACTCTCCAGGGTCGAATAGTGGTCTCGTATGATGGCTACAACAAGCATTTAGACTTAATTGCCAATGGTGCAAGGATTGGAGCAGCTAAAATTGTCTATCAGCGTTCCTCCAAAATCTACTATCTGATGGTAAGCCTTGAAGTAGAAACGCCTAAGATTGACCCACTAAAAATAACTAGAAGTTCTGGTGTTGATGTGGGTATGCGCTATTTAGCGGTGGAAACAGACTTACAAAATAAGTCTAAATTCTACTCAGGGAAGAATGCTAGACATAAAGCTAACCGCTACTATAAAGCACGGATGACTCTTCAGCGTAAAGACACTCGTTCAGCGAAGCGAAGATTAATCGCTCTGTCTGGGAGAGAAAGACGGTTTATCGCTGATGTAAACCACCAAATCAGCAAGGATATTGCCAAACTAATACCCTGATTGGACTAGAGAATTTAACCGGAATACGGGACAGGACTAGGACGAAATCGGGCAACAAGGCAAGCAAGAAGAGACGTATAGCTAATCGAAATAAATCTAAATGGTCTTATGCCGAATTGCATGGGTATATTGACTACAAAGCAAATCTAAATGGTTCGTTAGCAACGAAAGTTCCGGCTCATTACACGTCGAAAAGTTGTCCTAAATGCGGGCATACTTCGGATGCTAACAGGCCGAACAAAGGACTATTATTCCGTTGCGAATGTTGTGGACATGAGTTACACGCTGATTTGGTGGGTGCGCGAAATATTGCAATGAGAGCGTTGCTTGTCCGGCAAGACTGGACGAGTACGGGGAGCTTGTCAGCATCCCCTGATGTATCGAATGGTGAAACCAAAGCCCAAATCCTGGAAAGGTTTTTGGAATTGCGGTGGAGTTCAGATACAAGCCCACATTATAGCGGTACTCCGCTTGATGCTGGGTAGTTGACATAAAAATATTATTCCCGGCAGCGCCAACACGAAAAAAGAGTTGAGATTTTGGGAAAATTCTCAACTCTTTGAGTAACTAACTAGCCAAGTATTCTCTGACTTGAGATTGGCGGCGCCGCAGGTGGGCGAGGGCTTGATGTTCTAGCTGCCGTACCCGTTCGCGGCTGAGATTTAGCCGTTCTCCGACTTTCGCCAGCGACATTTCGGTGCCGTCTTCCAAACCGAAGCGCAGAACAATTACATCTCGCTGCTGCGGGGTAAGTTCTGATATCAAAGTATTCAGGTCTTGCCGCAGCAATTCCGAGGTAATGTAGTTGTCTGGAGATGCGGTTTCGTCTTCTAAGAGTTCTTGCAGTTCCGTATCTTGGTTGTCTCCTACCCGCAAGTCCAAAGAAACTGGATGTCTTGCCATCAGCAGGTATTCCCGAATTTGGGAAGGCTGCAGTTCCAGGGCGGCGGCAATTTCTGCAGGCAAGGGAGAACGGCCCAACTGCTGGGTGAGTTCCCGCTGCACTTTTTTGATTTTGTTGAGTTTTTCGGTGATGTGAATTGGCAATCGAATGGTGCGGGCGTGTTGGGCGATCGCGCGGGTGATTGCTTGGCGAATCCACCAGTAGGCGTAGGTAGAAAATTTGTATCCCCGCATCGGGTCAAATTTTTCGACTCCTCGTTCTAAACCGAGGGTGCCTTCTTGAATTAAATCCAAGAATTCCATGTTGCGTTTCTGGTATTTTTTGGCGATCGCCACTACTAAGCGCAAATTCGCTTCAATCATCTTTTTCTTGGCGCGCCGCCCCGACTGCAAAATCCTGTTCAGTTCAGCTTCTGTCAGCTCCATTTCGGCAGCCCACTCTTGATTCGTCAGATCCCGCTGCCATTCTTTGGCCAGCGCTTGTTTGGCTTCGATTAATTTCATCATTTGCTGTACCTGCTTGCCGAAAACAATCTCTTCTTCTCGGGTTAGCAGGGGTACTCGACCGATCTCGTGCAGATAGGTACGAACCGTATCCGTTGAGGAGTATGGTCGGCTGCCCATGCGATCGGCTTTCACTGTTTTGGTTTTGGGGGTTGTGGTGGACATGGGTGAGTATTGCACTCCTTGTAACAACAGATAAAAAGTTGGTGATACCCTGTTCCACTCTTGCAAGTGGAATCGAGACTGCGACAGAGGGGATGTTACCCCCTCCTGTTTATCGGTGACGATCGGTAGAAGCTTGTTGTTTGGGATTAATTTTGTGCTTGATTTTCTAGTAATCCCCGTCGATTTTCCGTAGCTCGCTAGCTTTAACGGCTAGTTCCGGCGAAGTGAATTTAAGTTTACTTTGCTCAATATTATTCCAAATTTTGAGGATCGTAAAGGGTAAAAACCTCTGTCTTAAGGTCAAGATTCTACATTTTTCCTTAAGGTTTTCAATTCCCTGCTAGTTTTAACTGCAACTCAACTTCGCAATACTCATGCAAACATACTCATGCAAACAGACTCATGCAATTCGAGGGCTTTTTTTGCTCTCTGTTCTATCATCGCTTGAATTTTTCTCCCTGCCTAGATGGTGGGATGCGAGATAACCGAACCCGATCGCGTAGTAGTAGGGCAGGAATGGGTGATGGGGGTGAGGGAGAGAAAGAGGGTGAGGGAGATAAAGAGGGTGAAAGGGAGAAAGAGGGGAGACGGTGTGAGGGGGAGAAAAACGGTGAGACCAAGACTGAGTATAGCTGGTTAAACTCATATAAAGGCTCGTTTTTGGGTTGTTTAAGTTTCATTGCGGCGATCGGCTTAACAATGAGGGGTGAGAGGGTGAGGGGTAAAAGCTCCTTACCCCTGGCTGGGGAATCATTTTATTTGACGTTTTCAGGGTGACACTTAGCCTTCGCCCCGTTCAAGCCTTTTATCCAAGTCTATTTGTCAACCAGGCTCTCTATTCATCAACTGATTACTGAGACATCTGTTTCTGGTTCAGAATTTACTACTAAGTGAGATTGCAATCTATACAATAATTCTAACGCGCTAATCCGCAGAGGGTTGTCCGCTGCTAAATTTCTCAATTCGGCGATCGCCCGCTGCTGGACTCCCAAGGAGCCCAACATCCTCAACCACAAAGTTTCCGGTATTTCTGGCAATTGATGGATGACGACAATAGCCGATCGAAAAGATTCCGGAAAAAAATACATTCCCTTCATCCAATTTGCTTCGTCTGGGAAAGCCCCAAATCCCATTGAAAAATCGTCTGAAGCCGTAGGAGTAAGAATCCAAAGCATTGGGAATGCAGATTCATCCCAGGGAGTATTTTCTTTTTTGAATTGCTGTTCTAATTCAGCGCGTACATTGAAGCATTTGGCCGTACAACTACAAACTTCGCTGACGCTAACTGGATTGCGAAACGGTTCCAATATTGCTTTCTTGCTAGTAATTCTTCCGAAGACTCCTAAAGTTTCGATATATTGCGGTTCCAGATTAGTTGCAAATACCTCTGCGTCATAGCAAATCCGGGTTGACTACCCCCTTTCTCATGGAGGTAGCTAACCCGGATTTGGTATTAGAGTCTATTCTGTTACTGTGAGGGCGATCGAGCTTTGGCGAAAAAAGGGGAAGAGTAAAACAGATGGAGTCAGCTTGCATAGAGTCGGGTAGAAACCAAGGCTACACGATTGAATTCTAGTTATCGGCGGTCATTCGCTGAAAAACTCGAAGAGACATTTCAGGAAAAATCTTCCAATCATCCCCGTAAGTCGGATCATCTGCAAAGATTACCAAAATATAAGCAGTCTTTCCATCTTTAGTGCCTGTGTAGGCGACTTCCTGGCGCGAACTGAAAGTCCAGCCTACTTTAGAAGCAAAATAAACATCATTAATTGGTAAAGACTCGCCTAAAAAACCTCGAACTGAGTTGTATTGATCTTGCTTCCAAACTTCAGGTCGCAAATCTCTTGTCAGCAAACTTATCATCTCCTCGCTAGATTTATGCGAAACTGCTTGATATGTGAAGATTTCATACATTAATCTAGCAGCATGATCGGTCGTCATTTTATTCCGAATAGGCTGTGAAAGTTGACCGCGCAATTGCAAGTCCCGACCTTGAGGGTTTTCAAGCTTTAGGTAGGGAATAGGAAAATTTTTTTGGTTGATATTTATGCCTTTGTACCCAGCGTGCTGGAAAAATCGGTTAATTTGTTCGCGTTTGCTTATCCAGGTTAGATACTCTTCTCCATCTAGCCGCAAGCCAGATGTGGTGCCTGTTAATTGGTCCAGAATACGACTAGCCGCCTCATTGTCTGACTTCTGTATCAGCTTACATATATCTGTTTTGCACAAAGGCGTATAGAAAGCTGCTTTTTCTGAAATCATTCCTTTTTCTATGTAAGCATATAATGCAGTCATCCAAAATAACTTGGAAACACTTGCAGGGAATCTAGGTATGTGGTTTTTATAACCTGCAGAATTCAGAGTTTTTAAATCGATTAGAGTAACCGATAAAGGTTCTGTTGGCAGATTTGTTTTAGCTGCAATATCAACAACTTCATCAACTATGTTTTGTAACTTTTGGCTCGATTGAAATTCGGGATTGCTCGTGGTATTGTAAGCAAATTCTAACTGTTCCCTATCTAAATTCTCAGCATTGTTTAAAGATGGTGACGCTAGACTATCGCTCAGCTTTATTGCAGCCATACCGCTAACGGTAATCATTGTAGCAGTCACAGCTACTATACTTGCAAACTGTAATCGAAGCAATACAGTAAATTGTTTGCTGTATTTATGATTATTCATTTAAGGTTTAAAACTCGCGATAATTTTAGTTTTTTTTGCACAACTTGAATGCTCCAATCATGGGTTCAATTAATGCTGCGATAATCAGATATTTTCCAACGACCATCAACAAATTGCAAATTATAGCGAACAAGCTTCGTGTTGAAGTCGGTTTGAGTTAGATCGACTTTGCCATTGACATAAAAGGTACGATCCTCAGTAAGATTAACCTCGATTGTTGCCTGAGTTCCGTTAGCACTGAACTGTTTTATTGATTCAATCTTTTGGACTCCGAATTGATAGTAAGCCTGATTCTCTATTAACCAATCTATTGAGCCTCCGGGTTTTGTCATGTCCTGATATAAAACGTCGGTAGTAAATTCAGCGGCTAGTTGGCGATTGAATGGAGAAGCAAATATTTGTCGCTTCGATTGCAGCCAATTAGAAATTAGATTGCCTGCCTCTTGTTGTGTTATTGATGAAGATGGACTAGAGGAAGCTGAAGAATTTGAATTTGAATTTGAATTTGAATTGCTTGTAACTGGTTGATTGGCGGTTTTAGGACCTTTGGTGACAACAATACCGATAAGCATAGCTCCCCCAATCAAGCTGCCTGCAATAACAGCATTTCGCCAGTCTTTAGAATCTAAACTCATTGCTAATTCCTCCTGTTTGTAATATTTTTTACAGGTCAATTCAGTAAATTCATAGACTACGATTTACTCGATCGACAGATTGCTCTATTGTTTCTAATTCCTCCAAATAGTCAGTCATCATCTCCTCAATGGGTCTTAATATTTCTGTATTGAAATAATTTCGGTTTATTCCTGACCAGCATTGCTCAGTTTCCGACAGTAATCTTTGAACTCGGTTCCATTCATCTCTAAGTTGAGCGATTGTCTGATTTAATGAAGCCATAATTTTAGATAGTCAAAAGTTTTAGGGTTTACCGCTCGCTGCTATTTATCAGCTTTCTCTTCGTCAATTTGTATGCCGATGGGATACTTAGTTTTTTCTATTGGCATAGGTGCTGGACGCTCAGAAGGTGGCTTTTTCAGTTCCTCCTCTTCAGCCGCTTTCATAATTTCTAATAACTTTTTTTCTTGTTCAGATAGTTCGCTCATTTTTTGGATCTCCACCATTCAACTCCATTAGGTGTCTCCACCATCCGAATAAAGGTTTTACCTTCTTTTTCTTCTACAGACAAAACTTTAAACTTACTTCCCGGCAAAAAAAGGACTTCTTTTTCATTCGGGTGTTTGGCATATTCTTGAATTACTTTGCCTGTTTGAGAAAAAATGGTATAGCGGACATTACCCTGAAACTTTTCAGCTTCAACAATACCTGTACTGGTGCTAGTGAAACCAGGCTCTGTTAGTATTGTACCTACTTTATATTTAGCTATCTGCTCAGCACTTAAAGTGGTTTGCCGAAAAGCTAATAACTTATAATTAGGCAGAGCATTCAAGGCTGCTGCTGCAAAACGCGCTTGTTCTAAGTAGTCATTTTTAGCCTGCTCCAAAGTCTGCCAGTTATACAAGTTTTTCTCAAACTCTTTCAAATGCCCCCGCAATAAACGGTTTATCTGTTTGTAACCATTGTCGGAGGAGTAAAAGATTAACGCTGCCATTTCTTCCGGCCAAAGTGGTAAGTTAGTAGCTTTTTTTACAGCATCATTGAGGTCGGATTCAAACATATAAGTTTGGTGTTGAGCTTGCATGACTCGCTGTCTGTAAATGGCTCTCTCCTCTGCTGTAGTCTGTAGATTAGTCCAGTCAATATTTTCTGCTGGATTTCGTGTTTTGTTTTGAGCTACTTTTACACTTTGCTCCCTGTGATTATCGATGGGTATGGCTTTTTGTGAGGAAGTTTGGCGTTGACTTTGAGTAATTCCGTATCCCTCCGGACCGCCTGCTAATACGCTTCTCATCCGAGAGATGATATTAGCCCGAGCGCTCAATTCGTCTTGACACCGAGGTATTACTTTGTTTAACAACTCTCCTACTACCCTACTTTGGTTTTGATATCGATCGCAGTCTCGTTCAAATTGTGGCGAACACAATCTGATATCTTCCAAAACTTCTTGCAATCTGTACATTTGTGCCTGTTCATAATCGCAAGACCCATCTTCCTCGCAGTTGTACAGACACTCCTGATAAGCTCTCTGTGCTTCTTCAGCATCAGCTTCCGCACGAAGGAGAGCTTCAGAGATGCGATCGCGCGTCTCTTCCAACTCAATTTCCACTTGCGAATAAGTCGCCTGTAATTGTTCTTTCAGGCGATCGAAAGCTGCGTGCAAACTCTCAAATACTTCCAGTTCAGCCTTTACCTGTGGCATATCTCTATAAGCTGGGTAAATTTCCCAATTTTTGTCGCCGTTCCTCTGCAACTTTGATCTGCTGATTCAGGAAAACCAGATAGCTTTCGCACTCCAGTTCACCATCACTATAAGTAGATTTCAGCTTCTCAAAAAGTGGCTCGAAACTGTCAAATTGATTGTCGTGCCAAACTCTTTTTAGATTTTCCCACTGACTTAATACTCTTGACCATTCTTGTCGTTGCGTCTCATAAAATTGCTGCAACTGAGCCTGAAGGTCTTTAGCATCCTCTAAATCAAACGATGTTTGTTCAGCCATAAGTCATTTATCTCCCTTTAATAACGTTCAAATTCTCTGACAATTTCGTTAAACCGTTCTAGCCATTTTTGGGCATCATCACCCGCAGCTAATGCAGACTCTATCGCCTGTTTAGTTTGCACGAACTCTGTTGTAAATTGATTTTTGCTTGCACCTTTCCAAGTTTGCTCGCATTGATTCCAGCTAGTTTCAACTGACTGCAATTTTTCAACAGTCACTTGCTGGAAAGCGGCTAAGGCTTCAATGAACCTGTGCAATTGCTCTTCATCAACATCAATATCTTTCGCCATGATTTTAATTTTCCTATAAAGAACGCTGTTTGAATCGATTACCGTACTCAGTAATTTCCTGAACTGACGGGACTGCGTAGGGCTTGAACTTTTCTAGCCCTGCAGCTGCGGCTTCATCGTGGAAGTAAGCCCTTAATCGAGGTAGATTCTGAGCAGAAGTTTCCCCAAGAAGTAGCCTTGAATCATCTGCTGGCATTGTTAAGCCAATACGAAGATCGAAATGAGTTAATGATGAGCGGTTTTCCGCCGTCATCTTCAGAAATGTTTTCATGCTTTCTAACCAAAGGATAGTGTGAATACCTAACTCTGGCCCTTGAGAGAGTAGAGTTATCAAGTTTTTGGCGTCTGCGGATGGTTCTTCATTGCGTGAGCCCATGATTGGTCGCAGATTTTGCGCCCGACTGAGGCCGCCTATCGCACACACAAAGAATAACGATTGCCCTAAATTCATTTCATTAGGGTTGTCATCTCGCAGTTTTTTACGCCGTTCAAATTCAGCATGTGTTTGTTGTAGGATATCTTCCGCTCGCTGAATTTTATCGTCAGGATTTGGGAAGCGCTTCCCGATCGATACCGGAAAATATTTTCCAAAAGTATCGCGGAAAGAAACTAACATTTTTCCTTGATTGTTTTCTTCATCTTGTTGGGACAAATCCATAATTCTAAATTGGGCTGTGTTTGGTTGGCGACAATGGACGAGACTAATTAAAATTCCGCCTAAAATGCCAAAAATTGTTTTTTCTGATGTACCAATTAGCAGCATATTGCTCCGGGGACGGCGGCGAAAAATTGCCTGGGTGTGGTTTCCTATTCGCATAGCTTCGCCAAGCCATGCAACGCCTGGAGTCTCTTCTAGCGACCAATCTGCCTGTTGGATTACTTGTTTGTTTAACTCTCGTAGAGGCAGCCAGTTAGACATCCCTGACAATTGAATTAACTGCCGGTGCCGGTTAAGTTTAGTTGCTTGCGTCCCGTTGAACAAAATTAGCGGTTCTGGGCGTTTGTAATGCTTATCTCCTGCAACAGACTGGATTTGCAGCAAAGCATTTCGCCTGATGGTGGCAGACATATCAGCTATTTGACCGACTGTGTTGTAACCTTTCTTTCCTTGCTGAGAATTGTAAATAATTTCGCCCGGTCCTTCCAGCAAATCTACGGCATCTATATTACCTTCTGCTAGAACGGAAGCAGCCGTTTTTTTATCCATTTGCTGTGCCATACGCAAGTCTATAAATGAGTAAATGCCACCACTCATATTCGGTACGCTGGGCGACTGAGATGCAATCAGTAAATGTACGCCAAAAGCTCGTCCGCGCCGCGTGATGTCATCAAAAATAATGTTCAGTTGTCGCGTAATATCATCATTTTCTTGAAACATATATTGAAACTCATCAATCACGACTAAAATGCGGGGCATTTTTTCTTGCGATCGATTGCGATAGTCTTTGAGACTGCTTACACCTGCGGCGCGAAACTTGCTGCCGCGGTCTTCTAGTTCTCGCTGGATGTATTTAAGCACGCTTAAACCAAATTCACGATCGCTCTCAATTGAAACAACTTTGGCATGAGGTAATGCCTTAGCTTCGTTTAACTCTCCATCTAGATTAGCCGTTTCTGACCTTTCTGGGTCTACATATATCTGAAACTCAACGCCTTCTTTGAAATCAAGGAGATACATTTCTAGTTCGTCTGGCGAATATCTCATTGCCAAACTGGTGATGATAGCGTGCAGCGTGTAGCTCTTTCCTGCCCCAGGCTTACCTGCTAACAACCCTTGACTTGTTACTTTTCCATCTTCATTGTTGCCCATCCAAAATTCGATGTAATCGGTTGCACCTGTAATTCCGATTGGCGCTCGAATTTCTTCGCGACTGTCAAAAGACCATTCAGTCATTTTAGGAGGATAAAGCTCTGTAAATGGTATTGTCTCTGTTTTTACTTCCTTGGTGGCTTTGGTGATTGCTTCTGTTATTTGGTTGAACTGCTCGTTAGCTGGGGGGCGATCGAGAATTATTTTACAAGCAAGATTATTAGGTAAATTCATCGAGAATAACTGATTTCGTTGATAATTGCGATCGGATGGACGCAATACAGTGCAGCTACTATTGAAAATTGCATAGTTGAAGTTTCGGGGTCTTTCTAGAGTTTCATCAATGTGCAGAACCACGTACACGCCTGCTCTTGCTCCATTAATCAACAGGCTTTTTAAGTCTTCCCAAGATGCGTTATCAAAGTTGGTAGGAAAATCGGCAACAAATAAATAGCGGTATGGTTCTTTGATAAATGATTTAGCACCATTATATTCTTCAATTGTTTGATAGTCCGTACTTAAATATTTCTGAATGACCTGTTCAGTTTTTAAGGTCAGTTCTCGCAACTGTTCCCGCACATCATCGCTGCGAGTGTAGGTTCTAGGGCCGGAAATTACCTCTGGTAAGTTCTTAAAAGGAAAATTATTTCCCATCCCTACGGGGTCGATAAATACCCCTCGAACTTTTTTAACAGGAAATGTGCTGATGACTCTTAGTGCGATCGATTGAATTGCTTCCACAGCAGCTTGTCGAGAATCGGCACTGTTGCTGAAGATGGCGATGTGCCCTGGTGTGTGGGAGGCGGGATCGGTTGATAGAGCGCGAATTGGCACAAAAGCAGGAATGTTTATACGAGGCTGAAGTTGTTCGAGTGGCAGCGTCCGTAATTGCTCCAACTCTCCTACCCGTAACACCCCTGGTGCTAAACCACTTATTTGAGGGCGATAGCTATTTTTTTCCTGACTAGAGGGAGTCCAAAGGCGATCGCTCCAAGGTAGGGATATTAAACGTGACGGGCTGTCATCTGAAGCTGTTGTTATACCGTCAATTTGCCTCATCATACCAGCCAGCAATTGTTGTTGCTGAGTCCACTCTTCTCTCAATAACCGAGGTGCTTCTTCGTTAGCTTTTTGGTTTGCTAGTTTTGCGTAGGAAGCAATTGTTGCTAGCTCAACTACGGCTTTAGCTTTCGATCCTTCTAGTAGCTTATTAAAGCGCAGCTCTTGGTGAGGCATAAGTTGCTTCAACTTTGTTTCTTCTTCAAGCAATTTTTGTCTCATTTGAGCCTCTTCCTCTGGCAATCTCTGTTTTAACTCATATTCCTTTAGTTGCAGTTCTTGTAGCTCTTTTGTCAGGCGTTTGAGGGACGAGATAATATTAATGATATTTCCCATTTCTTTGTTCTCACATTACAACAACTACAAAATTTAAACTTTAATTACAGCGACTAATCTATCACCAAGTTACTACTAATACCCCAAATTACTAGCATGATAATTATGACTGCAACGAGATTTTGGGAGATTAATGCTGTCACCACACCTGCACCTACTATTAATAAAATTTCTATCATCTTTTTTGTTTGAAGTGAATCAATATTCTTAGCAGTTGTCTGGATTGCATTCTCAATTATTTCCCGCTTTTTTTTCAGTTCGGAAATATCTGAATCTAACTTACTGCGGAGCTGAGACATAGTATCTTCAAACTGTTTTTGCAGGCGATCTTGAGTTTCTTTGAATTGGTTCTGAATATTTTTATATTCTGTTACCTCGCTGCTGGCTTTAGCAAGCGCTAGCTCAACTCGCTCTTTTGCAACTTGACTAAAGGCTGGCAAATTGACAGCAGGTAAGCTTGAGGCGCTCTTCAAGTCAAATTGTATTGCTAATCGATCGGCTTCATTTAACTGATTGTTGTACCACTTCAAGTCTTCCCGTGCATTTAGCAGCTCTTGATTTCTGGATTCTAAGTGAAATAAAGCCAAGCAGTAATTATTTAGGAATGCTTGATTGTCTAAATTAGCAACACCATTATTATTGCCGGATGTAATGTTGATATCTGGTGTACTAGGTTTTTGAGGACTGATTTTTAGATATCGGTTATGGGCTGCTGTTGCCTCTTCATCTCGCTGAAGTGCTTTAAGTGCAGTGGAAAGCAGCAGCCAAGGCTGGGGGTTCGTTGGCTCGACTGAAACTAAATGACGTAAAGTTGTGACAGCCTCTTCATATAGTTTGAGTTTGATGAGTACCTGACTTTTTTCAAGTAAAACTTGCCCATTATTGGGATTAGTTTTAAGGAGGTTATTCAATGAATCCAGTTCTGCTTGATATTGCATTGTTTGGTTGGAGGTAATCGTCATGGCAAAGTAGGGGATATTAGTTCACTATGAGCAAAAAAAACTAACTTAATAGATTTATTAATTTTTCTGAGGCAGAAACTCCCTGGCTGTCTCCTTTAGCTTCATACAACCTTTTAGCCTTTTTATATATAGATAATGCCTCGGCTTTGCGTTCCTGATAATGTAGAAATGAAGCCAAGTGAAAGTAGACACTAGGATCATCGGGTTCGACTTCTACCGCCTTATAAAACATTTCTAGAGCTTCACTTTTATCGTATTTGTATTTACTTAGTAGTGAAGCTAGTCTACTGTATAATATCCCAGTATCAGGGGCAATTATGATGGCTTTTTTATACCCTTGAATTGCATCTCTGATCTTTCCTTGTTCTTGTAAGATATCTGCTATGTGTCGATAAACGCCTACCATCTCAGTATTAAGATGTACAGATTTTTGAAGCACTTCTAAAGCTTCAGGTAAACGCTCTAAATCAGCGAGAAGCAAGCCAAGATGACCATAAAAACAGGAGTCTTTGGGATTGATTTCAATAGCTTTTGTAAATACTTTAACAGCTTCATCCAATAAACTGCAACTTTGAAGAGCCATTCCCAATATACAGTAAGCCATTGCATAATTTGGATCGAGTTGAATTGCTTGTTGTAAGACAGAAATTGCCTCGGTCAATTCTCCTTGGTTATATAATTTAGCTCCCAAATTTAAGTAAGAAGTCGCCTGACTGCTAGAGCTAGCATCAGCCGAACGTATTTCAATTTCTCTGGCTTCAAAATCAAACTCTGACTCCTGCTTTGGTGATGTTGTTAGAGATTTAGGAGAATCCTGTAGATTTTCGCAAGATTCTATATAGAAATTGGCAATTTCGCAGCCTTCTGTATCGCCTTTGGCCAGACAAATTTCTAGCACTTCCTGCCAATCATTTAGTGCATCTTTATTTCTCCCTAATTGCGTAAAAGACTGAGCTCTTTCTTTGTAAGCTATATAATTGTTTGGATTGTGTTGAATACAAATACTAAAGTCTTCAATGGCTCCTACCTCATCATATAGGAGCGATCGCGTTCTACCTCGCTGTTCGTAGACATGGATATTTTCAGGTTGACATTGTATTACAAAGTCAAATTCTTCTACAGCCAAAGTTAGTCGCTCTGTTGTATCAACTTTAGTGTCATTCGACATCATCCCCCATATAGACAGAATACTACCTCTGCGGTGGTGTGCTGATACGAGACTGGGATTAATTTCAATTGCTTTTTCATAGTCTTTAATCGCTTTTTGTCTATCTCCTAGGTCTTCATAACAATTACCCCGTAAGTCATAAATCCGATCGAGACTAATCTCCTTTGGTTGAATTTCTATTGCCCTATTAAAATCTTTGAGCGCTTCCTGAAAATTATTTATAATGGCAAAAATCAAACCGCGATAAAAGTATGCCATTCCTTGTTCAGGATCTCTAGATAAAGCTTCATTAAAAAGCTCAAATGCTTCAGAGTAGTTTCCCTCAGAATAACCAGCAATCCCTTCGTTAATTAACTGTCTTGAAACTAACTGTATTGCAATTTCTTGTGATGTAGCCATATCTCCTCACTCTGCTGTACAAGTTTCTTGAACTGACCTTGATTAATCAAAAGCAACTGAGTTGAAAAGGAGGTTGTCCTCCCTAATTTTTATTAGCTGATCTAGGTTCTCGCGAACCTCTATTTACATTTCGTGAATTGGGTAATGCCTCACGCCAATTGAGCCATTGCTGCGTTTAAAGCTGACTGAATCTCTCTAACCTGCTCCAAATCTGGAGAATTGTACCCATCCACGTCTCCCGAACTCGTATTCATGATAATGGTGTATGTAGGTTTTTGAGAATTCCACCACCAAATCCCAAGAGCAATCACGAAAATCCCAATTACAGCAGCTAGTGTTAGAACTCCAATAACAATGCAAATGATCGGGCCATTCCGCTCTGGTTTCTTTTCAAATAGCCTAACGGAATTAATGTTGCGGATTTGGTATTGGGTACCGGGAACCTCAAAGATAGTTCTTGTAATCCTGACTCCGCCTTGGTCGTAAAACATAGAATCTGCCATATTAAATACCTCCAATAAATTGACTGTGGTTTATTTAAGGTCATTTCAAGTGTTGGAATAACCTGTAGAGTTTCCTAGGATACAGAACCTGTGAATAGATTTGCTCTCAACTAAGCCATTAGTTTTATTCATAATAAAAAAATGGAAGCATTGAAAAGCCTTGTTCTCCTGGACCTCTATTTATCTATCTGGGTGAGCCCGCAAGTTTTATGCAAAATACTCGTATTTGTTACAAAACTTTACGTTGGTCGGGCAGAAGCTAGTTTTGAGGCCAGTCCACAAGCCGATCCGATCGCCCGGTTTGCACCCGCAAGCCCCGATCGCCCGCAAGATTAGCGGTACTGCCGAAGCTCTATTTATCTATCTGGGTGAGTCCACAAATTTTATGCAAAATACTCGTATTTTGTTACAAAACTTTACGTTGGTCGGGCAAAAGCTAGTTTTGAGGTCAGTCCACAAGCCGATCCGATCGCTGAATCGAGACTCCGAATCGGTATACTCAAGAGTAATATCATGTCCGGTCGATTACCCATCATAAAAACGGTTCGATCGTTCGGAATGCGAGTCCTTCGGTTGTAAGGACTCGCATTCCGAACGATCGAACCAATCTTATTGTTGTCGTTCCATCGGACATGATATAAGACCCCCTTACGCCCTAATGCACCCTTAGCCCCGATCGACCGCAACAGTAGCGGTACTTCCGAATCTCTATTTATCTATCTGGGTGAGTCCACAAATTTTATGCAAAATATTGGTTTTTTGTTACAAAACTTTACCTAGCTTGGTCTGAGGTTCGTTGAAGCGATCGCACCTCGCTATATATCCAAGTATTTACACTTATATCGCCCATCCCAACTAAAACCCCAGATCCATTTTAGCGGCTTCGGCCTCGGCAAATACATCTTCGTCAGGCATTTCTTGCCAGTCAATATCCCCGATTTCTCTGTAGAATTGCTCGTCGTAGGGGCGAGTCTGCACGACTACGGGCATCGGTACGGCGTGCCCCAAAACTAATGCTTGCTGTTTCGAGTCGAGTTTTGCCAAAACCGATCGCAAACTTTGGCCTCCTGAAACGCCGGTAAAGATAGCATCAATGTCTTTGTCGTCGTTTAGCAAAGCCGTGATCCGGGTGCCGACTTGCGACATCACCTCGCCGTCGATGCCGGATGGACGCTGGTCTACAATTAACAGAGTGACAAAGTATTTTCGCATTTCGCGGGCGATCGTACCGAAAATGGTCGATCGCACGATCGCCGGATCGAGAAAGCGGTGAGCCTCCTCAATGGTAATCACCAAAGGTTGCGGGCGATCGCACGGATTCTTACTCTGCAAAAACTTCTCTGCTTTCTTCACGTAAGATGCGTGAATGCGGCGAGTAATCACATTTGCAGCCAACATATACGACAGCAAATCCGAGTGCGAACCAAACTCAATCACTACATTTTTTCCGCTATCCAAACACTGCAAAACTTCTGTCACATAATTTTTCGGACAGCGTTGGCGAATGTATTTCAAATCGTTCAAACGTTCTAATTTCCGCTGCAAAGCCATAATCGAAGATTTATTTCCCCGCTTCTCTTCACAAAACATTGAAATATCTTCGTTGGTCATTTCCAGCAACTTATTGATCCAACCAGTTCCCAACTCATTACGCAAAATAATTGCATTTTCGATACTAGCTTCCGACAAATTCAACTCCCGCTGCACCAGCGAGATATCTTCCACTTCAATTTGATCGAAACTCAAAAACAACTCTTGAGCATCACGAACTCCCCGACGTTTTGTCGATTCTGGATCTAGCGTATAAATCTGAATTTTATCGGGAAACAACTGCCGCAAACCTTTAACAGTGCTAAATTGTTTTCCTTCGGAAACCGCTTCCCACCCGTACTCCGAGTGCATATCAAAAATTAGATTGACAGCAGCTTGCTTGCGAATAATTCCCGACAAAACCAAGCGCGTCAGAAAAGATTTACCCGTTCCCGACTTTCCAAAAACTCCGTTGCTGCGTTCCACAAATCGGTCTAAATCCAAGCACACAGGAACGTCCATGTCAATCGGTTTGCCGATCGCAAAATTGCGGCGGTACGGGTCATCTTCCCAGCCAAAAACCGCTCTAAAATCGCTTTCTTTAGCATCAAACACCTGGGAAAAGTGGCTGGGAATAGTTTTGACCGGCAGCAACTCCATATCGGCCCCGCTTTGCGCCTCAAAAGAACCCAAATTGCCTAACGCCAACTTTTTATCGGGGACTCCGTTAGCTGCGGGATCGAAAATTGCCTGCTGTTTTTCTCGTTCTGCTGTCAGCATCAACATCGGCGATAGTTCGATCGTACCGTAGGTGCTGCTACCTGCGAGCACCGCGATCAGAAAATCGTCGCTGGGGTTGGGAGGGTTGGATAAAATGCGTCCGCTAGATGTTCCCAGAGACACGTCAGTTAGCATACAGAAAAAGTGCGATCGCACCCCCCGTACTACTAAAAATTTCCCCACCCTCATCTCTTCCACCGAAACATCAGCGTGCAGTCGCACTTCTAATCCCTTGCTCAGGGAACCTTGAATCACAGAGCCTAACGGTTTGTCATTAGTCATTGGTCAGTTGTCAGTTGTTAGTTGGCAGTTGTTAGTTGGCAGTTGTTAGTTGGCAGTTGTTAGTTGACAGGAAAGCAGTTGGCTGTTGTTAGTTGTTAGTTGGCTGTTGTTAGTTGTTAATTGTTAGTTGGTAGGGGCGGTGCCAAGAGTGCCCGCCCTCTTAGTTGTTGATTGTTAGTTGGTAGGGGCGGTGTCAAGAGTGCCCGCCCTCTTAGTTGTTGATTGTTAGTTGGTAGGGGCGGTGCCAAGAGTGCCCGCCCTCTTAGTTGTTAATTGTTAGGTGGTAGGGGCGGTGGATGGTGCGGGCGGGCCCTCTTAGTTGTTAATTGTTATTTGGTAGTTGTTAGTTGTTAATTGTTAGTTATTAATGCCAAATGTCTAATGCTTTCCTCTCAAATGCTTTCCTGTCAAATACCCAATGCTTTCCTGTCAACTGCTTTCGGAGCAACTAACAACTGCCAACCACCAACTGCTTTCCTGTCAACTGCCAACTAACTAATTACCATTCCGATGCGAATGGCGGTTCAAAAAAACTCGGACTCAGCTCTACATCGGTCAAATCTGTTTCGCTCAAATAAGCGTCGGTCAAAAATACGCCCTTCAAATTTGCCCCCTTCAGGTTAGCACCTTTCAGGTTAGCACCTCTGAGATTAACTCGGAATAAATGAGCGTCGCTCAAGTCTGCCTCAGTTAAATCTGCTCCCTCCAAATTTACTCTCATCAAATCTGCTTTTCTGAGGTCAGCTTCGTTTAATTTAGCGCCGCTGAGGTCAGCTTTTGTTAAGTCTACACCTCTCAAGTCTGCGCCGCTCAAGTTAGCGAACAGCAAAGTAGCTCCGGTGAAATCTGTCTCTCTCAAATCGGCATCGCTTAAATTAGCGCCGCTGAGGTCGGCTCTTGTTAAGTCTACACCCCGAAGGTCAGCAGAACTCAAGTTTACTTGGTGCAAAATTGCGCCGCTTAAATCGGCTCCTCTTAAATCTGTTCCCTCCAAGTTTGCACCTTTAAGATAAGCTTTTTTTAAGCTGGCTCTGCTGAGGTCTACATTTTTGAGATTGACCGAACTTAAGTTAGAATTGCTCAAATTGGCTCCGCTTAAATCTGACCCGTTTAAGTCTGCTCCGGTTAAGTTTACCCCTTGCAGCAATACATTGGGAGCAATTAAATAAGCTCCGCCCAGACGGGGATCAATGCCTTCTGAAAACAATGTTTGGTTGCTGTAAACAGCTTTTTCTAGAATGGTACCGCTCAAACTGGCTTCCCTCAAGTCTGCTCCGCTGAGGTTGGCTCCTGCTAAGTTTGCCCGATCGAGCTTTGCTCCAAATAAAATAGCTTTGTATAAATTTGTCCGCCGCAAATCGGCTCCCTTTAAATCCGCTCCGGTCAAATCTACCATAATCAGATTTAATCCCGGAAGCGAGGCATTGGGAGCGAGCAAAATTGCTCCCAATTCCGCTGGATCGATCTCGTCGGGAAAGATAGTCCGGTTGTTGTAGACGGATTTGTCTAAAATGGTGCCGGTCATTTGAGAACCGCGCAAATCCGCGCCGCTGAGGTTGGCTCTGGTGAAGTTGGCTTGTTGAAGATTTGCTCCAACTAAATTGGCCTTGATCAAACTTGCGCCTTTGAGATTGGCTTGAGTGAGTTCGGCTCCTACCAGAGTAGCTTCTCGCAGGACAGCACCGGTCAAATCGGCTCTGGTGAGGTTGGCTAAATTGAGCAGTGACTCAGCTAAATCCGCGCCGCTGAGGTTGGCGCGGGTGAGATCGGCTTCAATCAAATCTGCATACCTGAGAATAGCGTCTTTGAGGTTGGTTTCTCGGAGGTCGCTTCCTCTGAGGTTGGCTCCCCGGAATTCCGCACCGCCGAGGTTAGCACCTTTAAGCGCTTGTCCCCGGAGGTCGAGCCGGTGCAGAAAGTCACCAACGTTCATTTCCATGTCAGATTCGCTCTTTTTAATGCTGAACCTAGCTTGACATTCCGCGGCCTGAATCGGGAATAGCCGAAAAACTATAAATTTTTTGGGGTTGAAGCCTCGCGCAGGCCCAGGCGACTTGTTCGAGGGGGAAGGTTTCTCGATCGAGCTGGACTTGCAGGGTTTTCAGCGGATCTCCACCGGAAGAAACCATGAATTCTAATGTTTGCAAGTTCGGCTCTGTGCTGAGGTCGCTGAGAATTTGGACGATCGCCTTGACATAAGGATGGTTTTGCTCTTTGTACCATTCCGGGGCCGCGAGTCCGGCTTGATCGAAGCCGAGGTGAACGATCACAGAGCCTTCTCCAAACAAAGCTATGCCCACCGGCCGCGCTTCTTCTTGCAGCAGCAAGTCTTGGCCCGCCGCCAACTGTCGCAGTTTTTCGAGGTGTCCGTACCGATTTTGGATGGCAGAATCTTCTTCTGTTCCTTCTTCCCTCGAATCTCTTCCTTCTTCCTTCTTCCCTCGGACTTCTTCCTTCGTGTCGTTCCACTGAATCGCCACTGTTACTAAATAAGTTTGCAACAGCATATGACCGAGTTTTTCGGCTTTTGTTGCCAAATAAATCGAGTTATAATCTGTAGCTTCAATTAGTAAGGGGACGCGATCGGCAACTTCAATGCCGTAACCTTTCAAACCAGCAATTTTGCGCGGGTTGTTGGTAATCAACCGAATTTTTTTCACTCCCAAATCGTTGAGCATTTGCGCTCCAACGCCGTAGTTTCGCAAATCGGCGGGAAAGCCCAAGCGCTCGTTAGCTTCTACGGTATCGTATCCCAAATCTTGCAGCGAGTAAGCTTTTAGTTTATTTACCAATCCAATGCCCCGACCTTCTTGGCGCAAGTAAACTATGATGCCAGAACCGACATTTTCGATCATTTTCAGTGCCGCTTGCAGTTGCATCCGACAGTCGCAGCGCAGGGAACCCAAAGCGTCGCCGGTCAGACATTCGGAATGTACTCGCACCATCACGGGTTTGTCCTTAAATTCTGCGGGGTCGCCCTTGACAATAGCAACGTGTTCTGAATTGTCTTGAGTGTCGCGGTAGGCGTAAATCATAAAATCGCCGAATTCAGTGGGCAATTTGGCGACTGTTTCGCGGCGGACAAATCGATCGTGCTTGAGTCGGTAGCTAATTAAGTCAGCAATGCTGATGATTTTGAGGTTGTGGGTTTTGGCGTACTCGATTAATTCCGGCAACCTGGCCATCGAACCGTCGGGGTTTTGAATTTCGCAGATCGCGCCGCTGGGATAGAGGCCCGCGAGTCTGGCGAGGTCAACGGAGGCCTCGGTGTGGCCGGCGCGTTTGAGAACGCCGCCGTCGATCGCCCGCAGGGGGAAAATGTGACCGGGACGGCGCAAGTCTTGAGGTTTGGTGTCCGGGTGGATCGCAACTTGGATGGTGCGGGCCCGGTCTTCGGCGGAGATGCCGGTACTGACGCCGCTAACTGCATCGATGCTGACGGTGAAGGCTGTTTGATTGTTATCGGTGTTTTTGCTGACCATCAGGGGCAGTTCGAGCCGATCGAGCCTGTCCCCGCTCAAGGCCAGACAAATCAAACCCCGCGCGTTCACTGCCATGAAATTGATATTGTCGGGGGTGGCGAATTGGGCGGCACAAATCACGTCGCCTTCGTTTTCGCGGTTTTCGTCATCGACTACTACAAGCATCCGACCTGCTTTGAGGTCTGCGAGGGCGCTGTCAATTGAGTCAAAGTCGAAGGATTGAGTTGAGGTGTTGTTATTGGGCACTGAGAAGTTCAAGCTATAAACTGTATTGTTATGGAAATAGAATCTATTTTTGATTGTAACCTTTTGTATCCGCCAGGACGATTCCTCGATCGAGTTGAGTTGGACACAATTTCCCAGCTTGGGTACTATAAAAATAGCAATTTGTCAACCAAAAATTGTCGGAGTATTGAATGAGCTTAACTGAGATGGCGCAGATTTTAGCTAAACCGTACTTCCAAACTCCTAACTGTCTAATTTACAATTTTACAATATGGATTCTTTAGAAGCAATGAAGCTGCTGTCAATAAAGTTAGTATTAGTTATTTTTTGTCATGTAGTTGATATTAGACGATCGCCCGCGAAATCTTTACTAAAACTTTAAGAAAGTCGGCCAGAATCTGTGGTTTACTGAAAATCTAAAATAGTCGATCGAGCCTGGAGCATCTCCGGGTTGGTAAAAATTTTTTTTGTGCGAGTGCGATCGTCCCAGAAGAGCCCGTGTATAACGTGCGAGTTGTTCAAGAGTTCGCGGGCGTGAAAGCAAAACACAGATGCTCCCCATCAACCGACTTAATTTTTTTTGAAACTGATTCCGAGGAGAATTTTATGAATGCCACTACTCACAACAGTATCCACAAAACTTGCTCGGTGGCTGTTTTCTGTGCAATCATCGCACTGCAGCCACAAAAGGGTACAGCAGCAACGCTATCTAACGGCTGGAATTACGCGATCGACTCCTTCAACGACGGCGTGACGGGGCCCCAAATCGGCGGCGGCGCATTTGAATTTTACGGCATCGCCGTCAAAGAAACATCAGATACAGCTTTCATCGCCATCAACTCAAATCTAAGTTTAGCAGGATATGCAGACCCACTAGCTCTCCGAGGCAACATCAACTACGGCGATTTGTTCTTCAACTTTTCCGGTCAAAACTTCAACACAGCTAACGCAAACGGCAGCTTATTTGCCGTTCGCTTTGCCGAAGGAAATGACTCAGGCGTGGCGACAACAGGCGTTTACAGCAATGTCACCGCTAAAAGCGTCACCCAAACTAACTCCGGCTTTAGCAATTTAAATCAATTCAACACCGTAGTTGCATCTCAAGGCGGTACTCCATCAATGGGCGATTTAGCTGCCACAGACCCCTATTTTGAACAAACAGGAGACTGGACAGTTCTCAACTCGATTTCTACTGGTACAAAAGTAGGAGAAATCAACTTTTTAACCCCAGCAACTTTGAGCGCCCTCGGTCTGAATTTCGCTCAATTTAATGCAGTAGGTTCTCAGACAATCGGATTCAGTTTCAACAAATCTGCTATGCCTTCGGGGAGCTATATTGCTAACTTGTTTGCAGAATGCGCTAATGATGCGATCGCCATTAAAAGCTCCTTTGAAGCAAGCTCTCCTGAAGCCGTACCCGAACCTTCTACTTGGTTCGCTACTTTAGTAGGATTGAGCTTTTTAGGTATGGGTGCGGCGAAACGCAAAATTAAGGTCAAGATTAGCTGAAATTAAAAGTTTGCAACACACTTAAGATGGCACTTAGAACCCCGAATTCTTCCAGAATTGGGGTTTTGGATATTTTTGATCGGCCAGTCGGCCGCCACCGACAAAAGTTTGTGCATCAGTCTTAAATTGAGACAAGTGCACTGCCAACCCTACGCCGATCGACTGGGAGCAATCTCGATCGCCCATATCGTTTCCGGTTGCATCGGAATCATAAAATCGAGTCAACAGCCAACAGTCAACAATCAACAATTCCGGTATGAGTGCAACTCACATCTTGCACCATTGTCAGCAACGGGCTCGCGTGCCCGTTCCACAACAACTGCATTTTCTTGTGGGGAGTAGGGGTTGGGCAGGAGAGCCCGCCCAGAAAAAGCTTATTGAAAATGGTGCAATATCTCAGGTGCAACCGGAATTGATATCAAAAGATTATCGAGAGATAAAATGCGCCCAAACATTCCCATCAGGCCCCGCAACTTGATTGACGTAACTGTAGGGATACATCAACTTTCTTCCCTCAGTATTGCTGTAACCAGTGAGAGCATCTCCCCAAGGATCTTGCACGATATAACCCTGGGAATTGTAGCCAATCAAAGTGATAATGTGACCTGCCGCCGTAAAATCTCCCGCTAAAACTACCGGCCGCCGATTCAACAATTGGGATCGCACATCCGCCCACTTACGAGTCGTACTAAAACTCGTCTTGAACCCGTAAGCCTGAATCAGCGCGGAAAGCACGTTATGATCCGTTTGTGAACCCTGGCCGGCATAGTCGAAACACCACTGCAACAACTCATCCTCCAACTGTCCGCCCCATTTAGAGCGAACGCCGTAATAATAAAACACCATGGCGATCGCAGTTACATTGCAAGTAGACCAATCAAAACGCGGATTGTCCCGCTGCGAGAAATACGGCACGTTCAATTCCACATTGTTCGGAACCGGATCGAAAATTTTATCTCCCCGTTTGAACTGAACAAAATTCGGCAAAATATAACCTGTATTGCCAAAATTCGACAGTTCTTCAGTCAGGGAAACTTTGATGTGACTGCCTTCCAAACCGTAGCTTTCCACGCCGTAAACTCTACCTAAAGGCAGTGTAGTTCTTTCAGTAGCACTTAGTTTGCTAGCATCTAACGGGCGTTTTTTAAACACATTTGGTTGCAGCATCGTCATTGTCAAAGCATCAGGGTCAAAAGGAACTTCTTTGCCGTTCTTTTTGATTTTAACGAACTGCCAATAAATAAATCCGACATTGCCGAAACCGGGAATAGATTCGGCGAGAGTTACTCGGAAATGTCCCAAAACGCACGCATAGCCAGTGATGGTGTAGGTGCTGCCTAAAATTACAGTAGCAACTCCATTGGCCGGCAGTTTGGATGAATCTACTGGTTGGCTTTTAATCAGAGTTGTTTTAGTTACCAACAGTTGAGCGCCCCCGCTGCTGTTCGGTACGTCGCCTAGATCGAATTTAAAAATTTTCGTACCTTTGGCCAACTGAACGTCTGGTTCGTAAAAATAGCCAAAAGTGCCGATCGGCAAAATTGCCGAATCCAGAACCACCTTGAGATGGCCGTCAACAAATCCGTACTTGCTCACCGTCAAAGTTTGACCTGCTTTGACAAAAACTTTTTGCTGATTGTTGAGGCGGGAAGAATCAACCGGAGCTACCTTAAAAAAAGTAGCAGAAACTATCTTTAAGGTCAAACCTTGTCCGACAGTCAGCGGATCGGAACTGACTGTAATGTAAACTATTTGGCTGGCGGTAACATTGCCTTTGCTGTTAGTTGCGCGCAACCTCAGCCAACGAGCTCCTGCTACGCTAAATCCTTTAGGCAAATTCACTTGCCAAGTGCCGGCTTGTTGGTTTAGGGTAACAGTGAGTGGAAATTTATCTTCAGCTATTACATCAACTTTTACCGCTTCCTGCTTGTCAAAAGTACCCCGGAGGACGATCGCCTGATTTACCAAAACTTCTGTCGGGCCTTGATAAGTTAAATTCGGGGCAGGGTTAAAAGATTTACCCCCGCGACTGAATTGCACGAAATCGGGAAAAACAAAACCCGTATTGCCAAAGGAAGGCAAATTTTCAGTCAGCGAGACTTTGACATCACCTTGTTCTGTAGAGAATGCAGAAACTCCGTAAATCATTCCCACCGGCAAAGTAATTTTTTCTTGCGGTTGCAGGCTTGCCACATTCACCGGCCGCTTTTTAAACACAGTAGTTTTGACAACAGTCATCGTAACTGCATTTCTATCAAACTGAATTCCTCTCCCGTCTTGCAAAATTTGGACGTGTTGCGAGTACAAAAATCCTGAGTTTACAAAGTTGGGAATCGGGCTGTTTAAGGTGACGCGAAAATGATTTTCTACGCAAGCGTAGCCGAGAATATTGAAAGTTTCTCCTTGATAAAATCGGACTTTCTGATTTTCTGCTAAAGTAGCAGAATCTGCCGGGTTGCGCTTGAACCAAGTTTTTCTGTTTACCCACAGCAACATCATTCCAGGCGGCGGGGCGGGTAATTGGGCGCGATCGAATATCATGATTTTTGCGCCGTTTGTGATGACTGCGTGCTTTTCGTAAAAAAAGCCGGAATTCCCCACCGGATAAATTGGATTATTTAATTTAACATTCAGGTGCCCGTCTTCTAACTCGTAGTCGGTAATTTGATAAGTTGTTCCGGCTGGTACGTCCGCTTTTTGCAGCTCGTTGAGACTGCTGCTGGGCACTGTTCCGACTTTGAATCGGGTAAATTGGAGAATAATTAACGTAAAAGAGCGATCGGGCGTGTTAGAAGCAGGATTAACTTTGATGCTAATTGTTTGTTCGCCGATAACTTTGCCAGTCTTATCAGTTGCCTTCACCTGCACCGTGCGAGCTCCAGGGCGATCGAATCCTTTCTCTAAACTGATGTTCCAAATGCCTGTAGATAAATTCATCTCAGCATTTAGGGGATTTGAGCCTTCTGCTGCTGAAATCGCCACCACTTGATTTTTGTCAAAACTGCCAACTAAGACAGCGGCTCGATTCGCCTCAACTTCTTGGGGGCCTAAGTAACTGAAAATACTGTTGTTGTTTGTCATTCTCTATCTGCCTACCTACTTAATTATTCAGCTACAGCAAGGATAACTTCTGATTTTATCAAACACAATGACTTAATCGCTGACAAAACCGCCCCTCGACTGAATCTAGGGGCGGTGAAAGCCTTTTAAAGCATGAATTTTGAATGGTTGATAGGATTTGCAGGCAAAATCTAACTGTAGGCTGTGCACCGCGCACCTGACGACAATCTAGGCTGCTCGATCGCATTTGTCGTGCAAGTTTTGGGGGAACAAATATAGTTAGAGTAGGTTGTTAACCCCCCGTACCCGTGACCCCTCACTAAACTATGGTGACAAGAATATCTTGAGCGTGAGAGTCAACTTTCAGATTGTCTCCTTCATAAACCTGAATAATTTTGCCGGTGCCGTCGATAACAAAGGTGACGCGCTTGGCATAATCACCTTTTTCGACATCGTAAGCTTTGGTAATTGTGCCATCAACATCTGCTAATAGCTGGAAAGGCAAACCGTACTTCTCTGTAAACTTTTGGTGCGATTCTTCGTTGTCGCGGCTGACACCGAGAACTACTATATCTTTGCCTTTGTATTCTTCATGGGCTGCTTTGAAGCTTTGGGCTTGTCTGGTGCAGCCGGGGGTGTCGTCTTTGGGGTAGAAATACAAGATTACGGTTTTACCGTTGAAGTCGGAGAGGGAGACTGTTTTGCCGTTTGTGTCTTTGGCGCTGAATTGAGGGGCGGCGCACCCAACTGGTAATGTCATAGTTGTGTTTCTCTTGGGATTTATAAATGTATTTTAATTGATTTTGGGCGGGTTTTAAATTTTGGGGGCGGGCTAGGAGCAACGCCCCACAAGAAAATATACTTTTTGTGGAACAGGCATCTTGCCTGTTCGTGATATTTATTTAAACTTCAGCCGCTTGTTTTTCCGATTCTAGCCTATGCTCCTTGGTTGGTTGTTTCAACATTTGGAGTAGTCGTGTTTGCAACTCAAAAAAGCGATCGCCTAAAATCGCTTTTACAGCCAAACTCGTCGAACCTGTCCTAAAATATAAGACACATCCTATATTAATTCCCTACCATGTCGATCGCCGTCATTAAAGAACATATCGAAATCACCCCAGGAATCTGCGGGGGAAAACCCCGTATCGCCGGACATCGCATCCGAGTTCAGGATATAGTTGTTTGGCACGAACAAATGGGAATGTCACCAGACGAAATTCTGTATCACTATCCGAGTATTACTTTATCTGATATCTATGCAGCTTTAGCCTATTATCACGATCGTCGAGATGAAATTCGCTCTGCAATCGAAGCCGATGCAGAATTTGCCCGCCAGTTGAAAGCTCAAACTCCATCGCTATTGCAACAAAAATTAAAAAATCGTCTGTAATGAATTCACTGGGATTTTATACAACAGGCCGCAAACAGGGAGCGACAACCGGTAATCCCTCAGTTTCTCGCTGTGCAACTTCAAAGTTTAATTCTAATAGAAACTTTAAGGGGTCTTGGTTGGCTTTGATATCGTAGGCTTTGCAAACGAGTTGGTCTAATTCGGCGTGGAGTTTGGCGAGTTGGCTGGCAGGTTCATTAAAAAACTCGTTGTATAATTGGGTAATGCCGCACTGTTTGCGCTCCATATACTCGGTGCGGTAGTCATGGAGAACCTGCATTGCTGCTCGAATTTCTGTTTTAGTTTTTTCTGGGCAATTTTGGGGAAAGGGAAATGTTTCAAAACAGGTGTTGTGAGTGTAGCTAATTCGATCCTCTAGTGTAGATTTTTGTGCGTGCATCCAAATCTGATGAAGTCGAGATGTGAGTATTCCCAAAATATAAAAGTCGTCGCAGGTAACAACTCGCGTTCTAGCATTAGGTAGCCATTCAATAGGACAAGGAAGAAAAATTGCCCATTTCGAGGTCTGAGTAACTGCAAAGTATTGAGAAACCGATTTTAGGGCTTGACGCATTGCGGGTCTTCGTTCTCCAAATTGCCACCAGTATTTTTGATAAACCTTTCTACGATTCAAATCTCTTTCTGGTTTCACTCTCATTTTAACCCATTGAAAAGGCTGGACATATTCACTTGCCTCTTCAATACTCATGTCATTAAAGTCGATAATTAAATTTTTTAGACCTCTGTAGGGGTTGTTGGCTACGAGGTCATTACCTTCTAGAAAAGGACGAATTACTTCCCGATTTTTGGGATTCACTTTATTCCATGCTTCTGCTTGCTCCAATGACACAATAAAGCCCGTACCTACAGGAGTTATACCTGCAAAACATCGATTCAAATTTGTCTTCAGTCGCACTGCTTGGGTAACATCAACTTCAGCTTTTAGAGAAGAGTTAATGTTTGAGACAATTGTGTGATCGATACGGTAGGTTAATTCTTGAGCATCAGGGGTTTTGAGCCAGTTGATAATGCTAATATGTACTTTAGCTTCACCAGACCAAGGTTGTGTGGAGATGGCATCGTAAATGCAGCCGCCATTTTGGGCAATGTAATCTAGGGCAGCTTTACGACTTTTACCCTGAGAAATGGAATTGGTGGCGACTAAACCAGCGCGGCAATTTTCTCCTAAATGTTGATGGGCAAGACGGAACCAATAGGTGCAAAAATCCACAGAATCTTTTACTTCAGGAAATTTAGCAAAGATGCGATCGATATATTCATCACCCAAAACCAAGCGCATCTGCTTACCACCCAAAAAGGGAGGATTGCCAATAATTACATTAACTTGTTCCCACTCGCAAAACAAAGCATCATCACAGCGGATATTGCGATCGAGATTATCCAAAGGTAACGCCCGATCGAGTTCCAGTGGCAGGTTCATTTGTACGACATTAAGCAACTGGTTTTCTTCATCTAAAGCTAACTTTTTGGCAAGCATCAGCGTCACTTTTGCCAATTCCACGGCAAACGGTTTGATGTCAATCCCGTAAAACTGGCTTGTCTTCACCAGGGACATCGTACCTATCGCATTAGCAGCACGAGAGAAATTATCATGGATTTTGGTTAGCAATTGTGCCTCTAACCGCTTCAGTTCCCGATAAGCAACATAGAGAAAATTACCGCTGCCGCAAGCTGGATCGAGAACTTTGAAATCAAGTAATTCTTGTCGCAGTGCTAACAAATCTTTCAGCGTCTTTGCCGCTTCAATCCGTTCTCGCCACGGGCGGATAATCGTAGGCAAAACCACTTTTTGAATGTCTGCCTCGCTGGTATAGTGCGCTCCCAACGCATGACGTTCCTCTTTGCCCATACTGGACTCAAACAACGCACCAAAAATCGCAGGTTCTACCTTTGACCACCGTTCCTTTGCTGCCTCCAATAGCAGATCGATTTCGCTGCGAGTCAGGGCGATGGGTTCCACAACTGAGAAGATACCGCCATTAAAATAGGATACATCCCGATAGCGACTGTCTTTAGGTGCGGGGCGATCGCTCCCCATTTGCCGAAATAATCCCCCAATCAAATCGTAGGAACTAACTCGATTCATCTGGCAATCACCTAAAAATTCGGTGAATAAACCGCGCGGCAACAAATCGATATCTTCAGCAAACAATGCTACTACACACTGAAGGATAAACCTTTGAGCGGTTTCTACTTTTTCGCCGCGCTCTACTAAGCGATTAAAAACTAGAGCAACTTTGTCAGCCGCTGTTCGCGTTACATCAATTTGGTTGTTATTGAATAAAGGCTGCCGATTTTCGGGGAAAAGAAAGTTTAAGGCTGTGAAGCGATGGGGTAACTCTTCGAGATTTACGCGGTCTACAGGTTCCCGCAGTTGCAGATCGAAGTCATAAATCCAAAATTCATCAAAGCTGCAAAGAACTACATATTTAGGACGTTGTGGCACTAGCTCCAGCCAATATTCAAAGGCTTGTTGATAGTGTTTTTCCAGTTTTTCGCCCCGTTTTTTCATTTCCAGCAACAACCGGGGTTTCCACAGCAAATCGGCGAATTTCGTAGTTTTGCCCTTCGCCTTTACTCGAAATTCTAGTTCGGCTCCCGCTTCCTTGTAGCCTAGATGACCGAAGGCTTGAAACAGGCGATCGCAAAATACCTGTGCCTCGCCTTTTTCGTCTCCCTTCAAAGTACGAACGTATTCAATAAACTTATTTATATTATTCAGTATATCGGTCATTATAAGTATAAACTTAGTAAAGTAAATAAATTGTGTAATTCAAGTAGGGGCAAACCCCCCGTGGTTGCCCCGAAGAATCGGGGGTAGGCACGGGGAGTAGGGGTCGCACTACCCCTACGAGTGTCTGCGATCTGTAACAATTAAAAATATAGTACCTGTTCAGAGGTTTTTTGAATGACTTTTATCCCATCCGAAGCGTTTAAATCTATTAGTTATCCCAGCCGCACTGTCAAAAGAGCCGATCGCGCCGTCCGCTGTTCCCCTTTTCAATTACACTTCTTTCAGACGATCCGCGATAACAGCGTTTTCCTAAGTGCGATCGCATCTAATTCCGGTGTCGAAAGCGGTTACACCCGATCGCCCGTATCCGAACTCTCCGCCGAAAACTCCCTGCTGTGGCTGATTCAAGTCGGCGTACTGCGGCGGGAAGTAGACGGACAAGGGATTACCGACAGTTTTCGCCTCACGCCCCTAGGCCGCCAACTCGTGGAAAAATGGGAACGGGAAACAGATAAAGTGCCGGATGCTTCATTGTGCGATCGTATGGGAAATGCCGTTAGCCGCGGGTTGGGACTGTTTGTATGAACTTTTCTCGCTGGCTGCGGCCTGACACAGAGTCCAACAGTCCGACCACGATCGCACCGTAGCATTTTTTGAAGAACTGGGCGCGATCGTCCCCTGGCTGAGTCATTCGCGCCACCTCGATTTATGAATGATTTTTTACCGCAGAGGCCGCAGAGGGCGCAGAGAGAAGAGAGGGTTCTCTACGGATTTGGTTCGATCGAATGTGCGGTCGATCGCCTATACTGGAATATCTGGTTGTCAGCCATTCAAGGACGAGAGACGACTAAAGTTATCACTACAAACTTCATTATGATTATTTAACCGGACTTGATATCATCTCTCAAATAACCGCTAACTACTAACAACTAACTACATAAAACGTTTCTCCAAAATGGAAGCAAAATCCTACAAAGACACCGTAAATCTGCCCAAAACCAAGTTTGATATGCGGGCTAACGCCGCCCGTCGCGAACCGGAATTGCAACAATTTTGGGCAGATCGAGAAATCTACGATCGCCTTTCGGAAAATAACCCAGGCGATTTGTTCGTCCTCCACGACGGCCCGCCCTACGCTAACGGACAGCTTCACATCGGCCACGCCCTCAACAAAATCCTTAAAGATTTTATCAACCGCTACCAAATGCTGCGCGGCAAAAAAGTTCGCTACGTGCCCGGTTGGGATTGTCACGGATTGCCGATCGAACTTAAAGTCTTGCAGAACATGAAATCGGACGAAAGGCTCAATCTTACCCCGATCGAACTCCGCACCAAAGCCGCCGCCTTCGCCGAAAAAACAATGGAACAGCAGCGCGATTCCTTCCAGCGCTACGGCATTTGGGGCGACTGGAAACACCCCTACTTAACCATGAAACCCGAATACGAAGCCGCCCAAATCGGCGTTTTCGGTCAAATGGTGCTCAAAGGCTACATCTACCGCGGCTTTAAACCCGTGCACTGGAGTCCGAGCTCGAAAACAGCCCTCGCCGAAGCAGAATTGGAATATCCCGAAGGCCACGTCTCGCGCAGCATCTACGTCGGCTTTCATGTGAGAAAATTGTCAAAATCTTTGCAATCGAAGAAGGCGGGCACGGGGGCACCGCCCCTACAGCGCTATATGCCGAGCCTCTGGGCCGCGATTTGGACGACTACCCCTTGGACAATTCCGGCAAACTTGGCGATCGCAGTCAATCCCGAACTGATGTATGCAGTGGTGGAACCGCCGGCAAATTCCCACATCGCACAACAATTTATGTTAGTCGCTGTCGATGCGGTCGATCGACTTTCGGCAACTTTCAACACAAAATTAAAAATACTTGCTACTTTCCCCGGTAAAGAATTAGAAGGCTGCACCTACAAACATCCGCTGTTCGATCGCGAAAGCCCGATCGTTGCCGGCGGCGACTACATTACCGCTGACTCAGGAACCGGATTGGTGCACACCGCACCAGGCCACGGACAAGAAGACTTTATCGTCGGAAAACGCTGCGGTTTACCAATTTTAACTCCCGTAGATGAAAACGGAAATTTCACCGCCGAAGCCGGAGAGTTTGCAGGTTTAAATGTCCTCGGAAACGGCAATAGCGCGGTGATTGAGGCATTGGAAAAGGCAAATTGTTTGATTAAAGAGGAAGCTTATCCTCACTCCTATCCTTACGATTGGCGCACGAAAAAGCCGACAATTTTTCGGGCGACGGAACAGTGGTTTGCGTCGGTGGAAGGGTTCCGAGATGAAGCATTAAAAGCCATTTCTAATGTGAATTGGATTCCCGCCCAAGGTGAAAATAGAATCACTGCAATGGTGGGCGATCGAGCGGATTGGTGCATCTCTCGCCAGCGGACTTGGGGCGTTCCCATTCCGGTATTCTACGACGAAGAAACCAACGAACCGCTGTTAAATGAAGAAACGATCGCCCGCGTCCAAGCCATCTTTGCCGAGAAGGGTTCGGATGCTTGGTGGGAATTGCCGATCGCCGAATTGCTGCCAGAATCTTACCGCAACAATGGCCGCAGTTACCGCAAGGGAACTGACACGATGGATGTGTGGTTTGACTCGGGTTCTTCCTGGGCTGCAGTTGTCAAAGGGCGATCGGAATTGAACTATCCTGCTGATATCTATTTGGAAGGTTCAGACCAACACCGCGGCTGGTTTCAATCCAGCTTGCTAACCAGTGTAGCAACCAACGGCATCGCTCCTTACAAAACAGTTTTGACTCACGGTTTTGTGCTGGATGAAAAAGGCCGCAAGATGAGCAAATCTGAAGGCAATGTCGTCGATCCGGCCGTCGTAATTAAGGAATACGGGGCAGATGTTTTGCGGTTGTGGGTGTCTTCGGTAGACTATTCTGCCGATGTGCCGTTGGGCAAAAACATCCTCAAACAGCAATCGGATGTTTACCGGAAAATTCGCAATACAGCTAAGTTTTTGCTGGGAAATTTGCACGACTTCGATCCGGCAAAAGATGCTGTAGCTTACGAGGATTTGCCGGAACTCGATCGCTATATGCTGCACAGAATGGGCGAAGTTTTTGCGGAAGTTCAAGATGCTTTTGAAAACTTCCAATTTTCCCGATTCTTCCAAACAGTGCAGAATTTCTGCACGGTGGATTTGTCTAATTTCTATCTGGATATTGCCAAGGATCGACTTTATATCAGCGCGACAGATGCCCAGCGCCGCCGCAGTTGTCAGACGGTAATTGCGATCGCTGTGGAGAATTTGGCAAGGGCGATCGCACCTGTGTTGTGTCACATGGCTGAGGATATTTGGCAGTACCTTCCCTATCCAACTCCCTACAAGTCAGTATTTGAAGCTGGTTGGGTGCAAGTTGACGCTTCGTGGCACAATCCAGAATTGGCGGCGCGCTGGCAATATTTGCGACAAGTACGCGGCGAAGTTAACAAGGTGTTGGAAAAAGCCAGGACTGAAAAGGCGATCGGCTCTTCTTTGGAAGCTAAGGTTTTATTGTACGTTCCCAATGTCGAAAAAAGACAGCAACTGCAAGCTTTGAATCCTAGCAGCGAAGAATTGGTGGATTATGTGCGATCGCAAAATGCAGCGATCGAACTAGCCGCAGAGGAGAAAGCAAAAGCAGTACAAGATCGACAGGAAGCAAAAGCTGCAAGTGTTGCAAAAACCTTGACAATAAAGACTGTTAGTGTTGAGCAACAAACAGTCGCTAAGCGCGATGCAGGTTCTGAGATTGTAGAGTATTCTACCCCAGAAGAATCGGCTTTAGATTTGCAGCAAGTGTTAGATCGCAGCGCCCAGTTTATTGCTGATTTGCCTGAATACGCGGGCAACTTTATCACAGAATACCAAAAAATTCTGGTAACGCTCGGCTTGTTAGCTTCTGTATTGGTAACGGGTAGAGTAACCCTGGCAGTTTTGGATACGATGAATCAAATTCCTCTCTTGGAAGTCTTCTTTAAAGTCATCGGTATCTTATTTACAATCTGGTTTGCTTTCCGTCACTTGCTGTTTGCAGAAAACCGTCAAGAAATTGGACAAACAATTGATTCCCTGACAGCCGATGTGCTGGGACAAACAACTGCGCTTGTGCTTGTAGAAACACAGGCGATCGTACTAGCACCCGTACTAGAGACAGCGCTTGTACCAACACAGCCGCAAACATCCGCAGCCCAACAAAGTTTTGCAGAAATACCTGCAATCCCGAAAGCAGAATTAAGTGTGGCACCCAAAGCAGAAACTCCTGCTGAAGTAGCTGTACACCATCATTCTGCAAGTGGTAGCAACGGTGTAGACGAATTGCGCTATTTGTTCATCACATCAGAAGTTGAACTGATCGAATCGAATGCAATCCTGCAAGAATTGCCGTACAGCTACCAGTCTCCAGAGTTGGCGATTGGTGTAGTCAAAGCAGACGGCCAAAAGTGCGATCGCTGCTGGAACTACTCAACCCACGTCGGAGAGTCGATCGAACATCCGGCAATTTGCGAACGCTGCGTCTCTGCAGTAGACGGCAAATTTTAACGCAGGATGTGTAATAAATAGTTTGTCATTGCCAGTGAAACGAAGCAATCGCTTAATTTCCGCCATTGCTTCGCTTCATCTCACTCTTATCTTCTCTTCCTCTGCGTGTTCTGCGTTCTCTGCGGTTAAATCATTCCAATTATTCAAATTAAAAAAGCAATGGTTTACGCAGAATGTTTTTAGGCTGAGGTGTAAATCCCCATCTCATACCAATTTCAAAAAATAATGCAACAGTATTCTTGTCCCCCCCCGAACTCGCGGGGGGGCTAGGGGGGGTCAAAGAGTATTGCATGATTTTAGAGAAATGGTATCAAAAACGTCACGCGACCTATGTCAACTGTTTAAGGTATGTGTATGGTGCGGATAAGTGAGATTTCCCAGCTTTCTGGACAGATTGTCGGTGATATCGTTTCCGGTTGAATCGGAATGATTTAACCTTACTAGAACACAGAGAACACAGAGAGAAATGAATACAGGACGATGAAGAGAGGAATTGATATGAATCCGCACCCTACGGGGATTTTCTAGCTTTCCCAGCAGATGTTGAATAGTGACATACTTGCGATATGTTGTATGGTAAGTCGCACGAGTCATTTCCCTCTCAGTACGCTTTGTGACCGATTTTCCTACTTACCGAATGTTTTTATGAAAATTTTAGTAACTGGTGCAGCAGGTTTTATCGGCTATCATTTAGCCCAAAGATTGCTATCCCAAGGGCAACAAGTTTACGGCATTGATAACTTAAATGACTATTACGATGTCAACCTCAAAAAAGCGCGTTTAGCTCAACTCCAGACGCATTCGCAATTTACTTTTGAATATTTAGATTTGAGCGATCGCCCTAGCATATCCCAACTTTTCCAAGACCAAAAATTTGACCGCGTCGTTCACCTCGCCGGTCAACCGGGCGTTCGCTACTCGCTGGAAAATCCTCACGCCTACGCAGACAGCAACCTGACAGGATTTATCAACATTTTAGAAGGCTGTCGCCACAGCAAAATCGAGCATTTAGTTTTTGCTTCTTCCAGTTCTGTTTACGGTGCTAATACTAAAGTTCCCTTTGCAGTTACCGATAACGTCGATCATCCGATTTCCCTTTACGCCGCCACCAAAAAAGCTAATGAACTGATGGCTCATTCCTACAGCCATTTGTACGGTTTGCCGATTACGGGATTGCGCTTTTTTACAGTATACGGCCCTTGGGGAAGACCGGATATGGCTTATTTCAAATTCGTCAAGGCGATCGCCGAAAACAAACCCATCGACGTTTACAACTTCGGCAAAATGCAGCGCGATTTCACTTACATTGACGATGTAATTGAAGGAGTTGTGCGAGTTATGGCAAAACCGCCTCAATCGATCGCCCAAAATTCTGCCACTACGGCTCCCTACAAGATTTATAATATTGGCAATCATTCCCCTGTGGAATTGTTGACTTTTATCGAAGTTATTGAAAAAGCAACGGGGAAAACAGCCGTTAAGAATTTTTTGCCAATGCAGCCCGGTGACGTACTTTCTACCTATGCAGATGTAAGTGATTTGATGCAGGATGTAGGATTTAAGCCCAGTACGCCGATCGCCCAAGGCATCCATAAGTTTGTAGAATGGTATCGAGACTATTACGGCGCTGCGGGCGAGAACTCTTACAGTCAAGAGGCTGCTGAGATAGAACATCTTCCCAATGGCGATCGTCTGGCCAAAGTTTAAGCGCCAAAAATATTCACTAATGTGCTTAAAAACGCATTAGTGTTCCCGCTATTGGTTCGTAATGCAGAATTCATCCCGCACTACGAACCAATATTATATAGCAATCCTCGCATCATTCATGCAGATATGTAGGGGCGGTGCCCCCGTGCCCGCCCTCCGAGAGATTGGGCAACCGGGCGTGGGATTGCCCCTACAAGAACTATGCAAATGATTTAGGATTGCTATAGATACTCCCGATTAGAGGAAAATGAGATCGATCGATGAGCAAAACTATTTTCGGTCAAAAAAACTGCAGACTATTTCACCAAGGTTGTTTTGTCCAAACGCCAAAACAGTGCCATCTTTCTTAACCGTAGTGCGATCGCGACAATTGTAAACTTCCAGAGGCTGTTTAACTCGATCCACACTCAGAATTACCCTGTACTCCCAATAATTTTTTGCACTGCGTTTGATATCGACAATGCAAATCTCGCGCCCTTGATAATTTCGGCAAACAGATGCCTCAGCCGGCAGCGCCACCCAGAAAACAGATATTAATAGCAGCCAGCAGCAAAAATATTTTATCATCAGCTTAACAACAAAGCGCGCCCTCAAGCCGCCACATCATAGGATAGCTGAACCATACCAGAACTGTAAGTCTGACATCCAGTTAGCTGCAAAGCTGTAGTATTGGGATTAGCAAATAAAGGAATTCCTTCGCCCAAAATCAGCGGGTGCACTGAGAGAATTAACTCGTTTACAAGATTTTTGTTCAGGAAATCGCGAATCAGCAAAGAGCCTCCCACCAACCAAATATTTTTGCCCTCTATCAAACGCAAATCATTGACAAAACTCTCTAATTGTGTTACTACTTCCACATCAGAAGTTGCTGTGAAATCTAGATTTTTAGTAAAAACATAACTTTTTTTTTCTTGGTAGGGATACTCGCCAAAAGTTAGAACTTGTTCGTAGGTTTTGCGACCCATGAGGACTGTATCGATGCTATCTAAGAATTTAGTATAGCCGTAATTTTGGTCTGTATACAGCCAGTCAATCTCGCCATTCGATCGCGCGATATAACCGTCTAAACTAGATGCAATGAAGAGTACAATTTTACGCATGGCAATACCGGGATTTTGGCTGTAGGGGCGATCGCCCTAACTACCTTAATTTTAGATCGTATCATGTCTACCCATCGAGGCCAAGAAACCGGGTTTCTACGAGTCTTTGGTTGGGTGACGAAAAATGTAGAAAGAAACCCGGTTTCTGAGATTTTCGCAGGGGGCAAATAAACCGAGGTTTACGCATCGAGGCCGAGAAACCGGGTTTCTTCGAGTCTTTGGTTGGGTGACGAGAAATACAGAAAGAAACCCGGTTTCTGAGATTTTCGCATCGAGGCCGAGAAACCGGGTTTCTTCGAGTCTTTGGTTGGGTGACGAGAAATGTAGAAAGAAACCCGGTTTCTGAGGTTTACGCATCGAGGCAAAGAAACCGGGTTTCTTCGAGTCTTTGGTTGGGTGACGAGAAATGTAGAAAGAAACCCGGTTTCTGAGATTTTCGCATCAAGGCCAAGAAACCGGGTTTCTTCGAGTCTTTGGTTGGGTGACGAAAAATGTAGAAAGAAACCCGGTTTCTGAGATTTTCGCAGGGGGCCAAGAAACCGGGTTTCTACGAATCTTTGGTTGAGTGACAAAAAATATCAAGAACCCTGGTTTCTGAGGTCTTTGTTACCAAATGATGACAAATGATGGTAGGCTTGGGATAGGGAGTTTTTTGTTTATGAATCCAATAAAACGTGTTGCCATAGTGGGAGGAACCCACGGAAACGAACTCACAGGCATTTACCTGGTGAAGAAGTTCGATCGCGCACCACAGTCAATTGGGCGATCGACTTTTGAAACAATCGCCCTGCTAGCCAATCCCAAAGCTTCCGAAATTGGCAGACGCTACGTCGATATCGACCTCAACCGCTGCTTTCGACAGCAAGATTTACAAAATCCCCACCTCTCCACCTACGAAGCGCAGCGGGCCAAAGAAATCTACCACATTTTTAGCTCAAAAACCACTCCGCAGCAAAGCTTAATTATCGATTTGCACAGCACCACATCCAACATGGGGCTAACATTTATTCTCGCCAGCCAGCATCCTTTTAACCTGCAACTAGCAGCTTATTTAACCTCTGTCTATCCCCACCTCAAGCTGCTGGTTTCGGCAACTAACAATTATGATAGTCCTTTGCTGCGATCGATTTCCGAATTAGGCGGTACGCTGGAGGTTGGTGCAGTGCCACAAGGCGTATTAGATGCCTCTTTATTTCAGCAAACCGAGCAGGTTGTCGGCACAATTTTAGACTGCGTAGAAAGCTACAATCAAGGCACAATGCCTGCTGCAACAAATCCCATGACTGTTTATCATACCATCGGGGCGATCGACTATCCGAGAAACAACAACGGAGAAATTCAGGCAATGATTCATCCTCAGCTACAATTTAGAGATTATCAAGCCCTAAATCCCGGCGATCCGATGTTTTTAACCTTTGAGGGCGAGTCGGTCTTCTATGAAGGTAAATCGACGGTATATCCAATTTTTATTAACGAGGCGGCTTACTACGAAAAAGGGATTGCGATGTGTTTTACCCAAAAGCAAATAGTTAGTTGTTAGTTGTTAGTTGTTATTGGTTATTGGTTATTGGTTATTGGTTATTGGTTGTTGGTTATTTGTTATTGATTATTGTTATTTGTTGTTTTTTAGGTGTTGGTTGTTAGTTGTTATAGCAATTATAAATCATTTGTAAATTTCTTACTCCCTCCCCTTAGTAAGGGGAGGGTTGGGG
>NZ_JADEXD010000224.1 GCF_015207285.1 Tychonema sp. LEGE 07203
ATCCCCGACAGCACCTCATCTTTCTGAGAAATGCTATAAATCATTATCTACAGCCAATTCCCGACTAAAATATATGTTCCCCAAGTCTTAACCGCCTGATATCTTTCCAACAGCGATTGCTGAGCGATATGCAGGGCTTTTGCCCTAGTTGTTCCGGGTTTTGCAAGTTCTTCGTAAAACTTTAACATCAGTTCCGTATTGGGTGCATCCTCGGCTTCCCACAAGGTTGATAACGTGCTGCGAGCCCCCGCACGCACGGCAATTCCCGCAAGTCCTAAAACTGCTCGGTTGTCTCCTGATGCTGTCTGACAAGCACTCAAAACTAGCAGTTCAATATTGCTTGACTGCTGCGGAGTTTCTGTTTCGATTAAGTTGGCGATATCTTGACCTTTTAGCAACTGTTTGTAAGCGACAATATATGTTTCCTCTGGATCGGAACTGAATTGACCGTGAGTCTTGATGTGTACTGCGGAAAAGTTGCCTCTTTGAAGTTGATTTTGAATGTTGGCTTTCGTAAAGTTTGTCTCTAGCAGGGGTTTACTGGCTGGTACTTTTGTGCCTATTCCTTCTAATTCTTCTTTTAACTTCTGAATGATTTCAAAGTTTTTACCTTCTATATTTTGCGCTTCACCTATCCCGCCGGTAAAGACTTTTAATCTGTTTGGCAACGGTTGAGGTGCAAAAAGTGTGAGTTGCGGGGAAACGGCGATCGCATATTTATCTTGTACTAAATACTTCTGTGTTTTCCGATTGTAAAGCACTGCCATTGGAATGTTTCGCAAGCTGCCATCTAACACAAATACTAATGTTTCAATCTGAGTGTTTTTTGCTAGTTCCGCTTCCAAAGGCTCAATCAACCATTTGTAAACCTTTTCCGATTCAGCTATGGCTTGAGGAGTTTTCCCTTTCTCAGCCAAGTTCGATCGCAGTTTTTGCAGAGTAGTTTCTACTGTTTGGCGATCCACAGGAGTTTCGTAATATGTCAGCGGCTTTCCTGCTACTTGAAAAATAATTGCTATTTTGTTTTCTAAGATAATTGGATAAATTAGGGCGGCTCGATCGTCTGGTATGCGATTGATTGCTACGGTTTCCAACAAATTGCACCGCAAAAAGTTTTCTATTTCTGCTAGTTGCAGCGCGTCTATTTCTTGAATTGCTTGTTGGAGATTATCTTGGTTTGGTTGAGATTTCCCATCTGTTGTTACCAGTAAATCTACGAGCTCCCGGTAAACTGGTTCGGCGTTGTCTCGGAATGAAAACTGCACGTTTGGATTGACGGCAATTAAATCTTTTCGCACAGATTGGATGGTTTGAACTGATGCTTGATAAGCTGCGATCGCCCTTATTTTCTCCCCCTTACTTTTTACCGTCAATCTTCCTAATTGCCACTGCCACCGATAGGCAATATCCGCCGCCTGGATTGACTGTGCAATGCCCAAAGCTTCAGCAGTTAATTGTTTGGCATCGGACAATTGTCCGGTGATTTCGTACAATTCGCCGAGACTGCCTTTAGCATAGGATTCTGCTCGCAAATTGCCTAATTTTCTAGCATCTTTTGCTGCGGATGCCAATAGTTTTGCAACATAAATTAATTCTGGGTTGGCTGCGGTTTTAGTTTTGGCTGTAACAGCACAGTGTTTGACTGCGGGCGGCAAAGGTAGTAAGATTTTCTCGATGTCGAAATCCCTTGTTTGCACTTTCAAACAAGTCAAGCTGGCGGCAAAGTCGATGCGGGCGTAGATAGATTCAGTAGTGACGGGCAAATTGTCAACTGTTGACTTGATTTCTTGCCATAAATTGCCGATATCTGAGTCGGGTTGAGTTTCGACAAGCAGGCTGAGTTTATTTAGTTTAGCTTGTAACTGTTCGGTTGGGGAAGCAAGGGCGATCGCCCTTTCGTAAAAATCCAAAGCTTTGCGATAATTAGCCTCAGCATTATTCCTAATATCTTCTTGCCGCTTGCCCATTGCCCGCTGGGTATTTCCCAAACTGAGATAAACGGCGCTGAGGGTGCGATCGCTCCGCAAATTTTGTGCTATTATCAAACTGCGGTTTAATATAATTTCCGAATTTTTAAAAGCACCTGTCAATCGCAGCACATCGCCTAAAGTTCTCAATCCCGATGCCACAATTTCGGTGTTGGGAAAGTTTTCAATAGTTGTTTTTTCGGTCGGAGACAGTTGATTGTCGATTAAGGTTTGGCAGTTGAAGTTGGCAATTCCTAAAACAGAGAGCAAACTGTCGCAAGCTTGGCGGTAGAGTCCAGCCGACTGCTGATTTTGGGCGGCGATTAGTTGGGTGTTGGTTTGAGGGGCGATCGCCCCGGCAATCCTAGCAGAAACAGGCACTTGCAAGCAGCATAAAATTGCTGTCAGTCCTGCTAATATCAACCAACTTTTATACTTTTTTGTCTTCATTAGTTGCGAGTTTTTGAGAAAATTTTTATGTAGATACGGCTTATTTTATAGGATATTGCTGTCAACTAGACCGCACGTTTTACCGACAGTGCGACAGGGTTTGCAACCACCGTATTATAGCAATAATCGGTTAAAACTCACATTTTGCACAAGAGTTAATAACGGGCAAGATGCCCATTATACCATTATTAAGAACGGGTTCTCCGGCCCGTTCCACAAAAAATGATTGTTTTTGCGGAAAAGACCGGAGACCCTGTTCCCAAACAAGTAATTGAGAATGGTGCAATATTTCAGTTAAAACTGACATCTTGAACCATTCTCAACAAGCTCTTAAAAACCGGGTTTCTGAACGAGAGATATAGGTTGTGATGCTAAATTTGCGGTCAGAAACCCGGTTTTTGCCACAGGTGCTCTTCTGTCAGTTAAAACCGACTGTGAAATCTGACAGAAATTGCGAGTAATTTTAGTTCTATAAAAGAGGAATTTCGCTATAAAACAGAGGTTAAAAAACCCCTATCGGACTCTCGAACAAATGAAATAATTCTGGCTAATTTTGAAAAATTCAACCCTTCTCACTCAACAGTCAACAGTCAACAGTCAACAGATAACAAATAACAGTCAACAGTCAACAGATAACAGTCAACAGTCAACAGATAACAGATAACAGATAACAGTCAATTGAAGCATCAGAGATTTACTTGCAGCATTAAATCTGGAAGCTTCAACTTCCGTCTAAAATTTGGAACCACCGCAGGAGTACCTGGCAGGGTATGCGTTTTTGCCCGTCTCAAAGGCGATCCGATCGGGAAATGTCTCTTCGTATTTCTTCACATAGCATGATTTCGGTCTATCATATATGCCTTATGCCGTTTTTGTGTTTAAAGCCCGTTATCGCGTACCGCTGATGAGTCAATCCACCAATCCACCGCTATCCCAACCAATTTCTCGAAGAACCGTCCTCAAATTCCTCGGAGTCGGTGCTGCCGGCGGGCTGCTGGGCTATTCTCGATTTTCCAAGCCAGAACCCGCCGTTTTTGTGCAAGATTCTCTTGACTTGCCGCGAATGCTGAATAACCGCAAAACCGTTGCAGTTGTAGGTGCAGGCTTAGCAGGGCTCGCTTGTGCTTACGAACTGTGCCAGCGGGGTTTCGCCGTAACGCTACTAGAAAAATCGCCCCAACTCGGAGGTAAAATAGCTAGTTGGCCGATACAAGTCGGGAACGAAACCTTCATGATGGAACACGGTTTTCACGGTTTTTTTCCCCAATACTACAACCTCAAAAGTGTAGTTGAAGAACTAGAAATTACCGATAACTTTGTATCTTTGGAATCCTACGCCGTCGTCTTTCGAGACGGAAAATACCAACCAGAAGTTTTCCGTCCCAACCATTCAGCTTTCCCCTGGAATATAGTTGACCTGGCGATATCTTCTCCGAATCGGCTCAAGTGGGGAATCAACCTGACAAAACCCGCTCACTGGCAAGTGTTTCGAGAAATTGGCGGCTTTCAAACTCAAAAAAGTTTCGATCGCCTGGACAACATATCAGTTGCTGACTGGGTAAAAGGTGAATTTCCGCGCGGACTTTACGACTTGTATTTTTTGCCTTTTGCCAAATCCAGCCTCAACGCTCCCGACAAATTGAGCGTGGGAGAATTAATGCAATTTTTCCACTTTTACTTTTTCGGAAATCCCGAAGGTTTGGCCTTCAACGGCACGCGGCAAGATATGGGCACGAGTTTGGTGCAGCCGATTGCCAGAGTCATTGAAAGCAAAGGTGGCAAAGTATTAACAGATGTTGCAGTTAGCAACATTCACTGGGAAAACGGCAGGATTGATTCTCTCAGTTATCAGTCGGGAGACCTGCAAAGTAAAGTTCCTTTTTGGGTGAAACGAAACGCGGAATTAACTGACAGCAACTCTACGGAATATTTCGGCGCTGGGGACAGCGTATTTGCCGCTGCACCCGGAGGAAAAGAAGCAATTTCTCTGAGCTGCACTCACCAAGGCTGCACTGTTATGAAACAAAACGACGGTCAATTTCACTGTCCTTGTCACGGAGCAGTTTTTGATGCTGAGGGGCGAGTTGTGAGCGGGCCTGCTCAGCGGGATTTACCCAGATTTAAGGTAGTGGATGAAAAAGCAGGTGAGGTACAGTTGGCAGCAGCGGTTAACAAATCGCAGCAGCCAAAGTTGGCAGAAACATTGCAGGCTGATTATTATGTTTTTGCGGCGGATGTTCCGGGGATGCAGCATTTGTTTAGTTTAGCCAGCGGTGAGGTAAATCCGCAGGTGCAGAGCCGAATTGAAGACTTGAAAATAGCCGATCCGTTTGCGGTTGGCCGTTTTTGGTTCGATCGCGAATTCCCCTGGGAACACAGCCATTTTAGTTCGCTTTCCGGCTACAAACTAACCGACAGCATCACGCTTTACCACAAAATTCAAGATCAGTTCATCGAGTGGAATCAGAAAACTGGCGGTAGCGTAGTGGAACTGCACGCTTACTGTTACAAGGAGAAGGAATTCCCCAACCAGGAAGTTTTGCTCGCTACTTTCGAGGAAGAATTGTATGAAATTGTACCCGAATTAAAAGCGGCGACTCTGCTGCACCGGGAATTGGTAAATCAAAAGAATTTCTCCGGTTATCCGCCCGGTAGTTATGCGGAACGCCCAGATACTAGCTGCGCTGTACCCAATCTTTTGTTTGCCGGAGATTGGGTAAAAATGCCGTTTCCTTGCGGTTTAATGGAAAGGGCTGTGAGCAGCGGTTTGTTGGCTGCTAATGCTATCTTATACCAGGAGGGTTTGCAGAGGCGATCGCTCTTGACGGTGAATCCCGAAGGCATACTGAAAATCTAAGGTTTGCAGCGGGGCGGATTTTATGTTGTGTCCGCTAAAAGTGGTTTGTAGTGAGGAATGCAAGTCTTCTGATTTTTAAGGCGAGCACTAAATTTTTCACTACCAACACCTTGATTAGAGGATTAAGAGCGATCGCCTTGCTGAGGAGAGTTGGTAATATTAGCAGGAATTCAGATGAGTTACGGTTTGTGGGCGCGGTTTCGCTGAACCCAAAAGGCACAGCTTGAAAAGAAAAAAATCATCAGCGTCGATCTGGGTGCATCTGCGGTTAAACTATTGAACGAGTATAAAGCAATAATAGATGCTGAAAACTAACTGGAAATTTCGCACTAAATCTGTAATGTTTGATGCTTTTGCAACTGAATACGATTTTGCTGCCACCTTGCAAAGCCAGAACGATTTCTTTATTAAAAACCTGTCGTCCTCTAAAGGTACAGCATTAGATATTGGCTGCGGTTCGGGGATTTTGGCTGGGGAATTAGCTAAGTATTACGATCGGGTAGTGGCAATAGATTTGTCACCAAAAATGCTGGATATCGCCCGTCAGAAACGCTCGTCCCCCAACATCGAATACATCCAAATGGATGCCAGTCATTTAAAGGTCGATCGCCAATTTGATTTAATAGTTAGTGACTCCACCTTTCACCACCTCAAACATCTCCCCAGCACACTCCAATCAATTAAAAAAATATTAAATCCGCGCGGAAAAGTCGTTTTTTTAGATCATGTCTCGGAAGTCGAAACACCTGCTACAATAAGCTACATACTAGGTGCAGCGAGAGATTTTATGCCCGACTGTTCCAAATACGGATTTCGCAATGCTTCAAGATTATTAAAATTTAGATTGTCGCCAAGCTGGTTGAAGCATTTAGCCAGCGACAGGTATTTGTCAGAAGGGAGATTTAAAAAAATTTACAGTCGTTACTTTCCCGGCTGTTATTTTGTAAGATTGGGTTGTTTGATGGGCGTAATTTGGGAAAATCTGTAATGCAAAACAACGGGGTAAAATCAGTATCTGGAAGCCAACAAAAAACTCACATCCGCGAGTTGAGCATTAATTGCGATCGGTGGTATGCAATCGCCCGCAGTACAGAGGTGCAAACTGGGCCGGTAGCTGCAAAAATCTGGAATCGGGCGATCGTACTTTTCCGCGACAGTGCAGGCAAAATCAACGCTTTAGAAGATAGGTGCCCGCACCGGCAAGTCAAACTCAGCCACGGCAAAATCAAAGGCGATTTAATCGAATGCGCTTACCACGGATGGCGGTTAAATGCCAGCGGAGAATGCGCCGAAGTCGATTATTTAGCAGAAAATCAAAAGCTACCTAACTGCAAAATTCGCTCCTATCCAGTCAAAGAACAAAACGGTTTTATCTGGCTGTTTCCCGGCGATGCAACCCAAGCCGAAACAACAGATTTATTAGACTTACCAGAGTGGGAACATCTCAATTATATTGCCACAGTTTCAGTCATCGACTGTCAAGCACACTATTCATTTTTAATTGAAAACTTGATGGATATGTACCACGGACACTTGCACGAAGACTTGCAAGCTTGGGCAAATCCAGTATTAGATACTTTAACAGAAGACGCGCATCAAGTAACCGCCCGCTACCAGGCGCAAAGTTATTACAAAATAGATAAAATCTGGTCAATTTCTCAGTTGTTTTTTAAATCTCTGCGGAAGCTGCACCCGGAACCGCTAGAGGTGAGTTACGTTTACCCGCACTGGGTTTCAACCTTGGGAAGCGACTTTAAGATTTACTGCTTAGTTTGTCCGGTAAGCGAGACAGAAACTCGCGCTTATTTAATTCATTTTACCTCATTAAATGCGTTTTGGCGGCTGCACAAATTGCCTGTTTGGTTTCGCAGGTTTATTAAAAATAGTTTATTCGGTGCGGCTCAAAAGTTATTAGATGGTTTGGTGCGGCAGGATGTGTTAATGATTGAAGAAGAACAGCAGGCTTTTTTGCACAATTCAGAAAGAAAGAATTACGAATTAAATCGGGCTTTGGCCAGCGTGCAAAAGTTGATGAAAAGTCAGGCGGAAAATGGGTAAGCTTTCGCGAAAATAAACATTCCATATTCGGGACGGGCTAGAAGCCCATCCCACAAGAGTTTGAGGATTTATTAAAGTAAAATTTAAATGCTGATTAGCTTAAAATTCATAGTAAAGGAAAACTTATAGTCATTTCAAATAAGTATGATACTATTTAAAAATGAGGTAAAATTAATAAAAATAGTGAACCCGCTAGGAAAATGTCTTACAGTATTGATTTGAGAAAAAGAGTAGTGGATTATGTAAAAAA
>NZ_JADEXD010000225.1 GCF_015207285.1 Tychonema sp. LEGE 07203
TCCCTAAAGCGCCGGAAACCCCATTGCCCCGTCCCTACTGTTAATAATTCTTGACTAGAAGTACAAACATCAAAGCCCCTCATCTTGCGGAAGAGGGGCTTCGGGAAAGCTAGATTTTTTAACTTTAGAGTTGATTGAGCTGAGCTCTGATACTTTCTATCCGTTTGCGGTTAACTCCTAAATCAGACTGTCCCAGACGCGAAGCCGATCGCACGTGGATGACTTTTGCGCCATCATCTACCAAAAATTCCACGTCATCGACAAACCCCATCAAAGCACTGGTGAACTCCGCATAGAGGTAATTATCAGTTGCGGTGATAATTTTAGTTTTCCCCGACGACTCGATCGCCCCTTTGAGCTTGGCCATTGCTTCTGTAGGCGACGAAGTGTAGGCCAAAGGCTCAATTTGGTGTTCGGCATCTTGACTGAAGCTGCTGACGCAGTTGGGGGAAGCAGGGCACGCCGCGAGTTTTCCTGACACAATACCGATATTATTGGGTCTTTTTCCAGCAAACATTGTTTTTTCTCCAGGGATCAGGATAAAAGCAGCGATCGACAGTACCGCTACTGCTAGCAGTGATATTAAAATAACTAGGACTCTTTTTAACGCTGTCGGCGATTTTGTTTCAACTGTCTGCAAAGGATTAACCCTCCTGAAAGTACAAATTCGATCTAATTTTAATATTAATTGAAATTGACCTCAAAAAATCAAAAAACTTTACTTTGTTATTCAATCAACCAATAAGTTAACATTGTTCCTTTACCTTTCACCGAAATTTCACCCCGTTCTTCAAAAACAAACCGATCTTTCAAACCCTCGTAAGTTGTCGCCGTCACTTGAATTTTACCCGGCAATCCGTTCGACTCCATCCTAGACGCAACATTCACAGTATCGCCCCACAAATCGTAGCTAAATTTGCTAATCCCAATAATTCCCGCCACCACCGAACCGCTGTGAATTCCGATCCGCAATTCAAAACTTTCTCCAACTTTAGCATTAAACCTTCTCAAAGCTGCCTGCATCTCCAAAGCTAAAAGTGCGATCGCCTCAGAGTGATCCTCCCGCGCCGTCGGCAAACCCCCAACCACCATATAAGCATCCCCGATCGTCTTAATCTTTTCCAACCCGCGCGACTCAGACAGCATATCGAACTCCGAGAAAATCGCGTTCAAAATTTCTACCAACTGCGTCGGACTTTTCTGAGCAGAAAACTCTGTAAAACCCACCAAATCAGCAAATAATACGCTCACGTCATCAAAATGATCCGCTATCAACTTTTGCTCTCTTTGCAAGCGCTCAGCAATACGTTTCGGTAAAATATTCAGCAGCAATTTCTCTGTTTGCTCCTGCTGCAATTTCAGCGCAGCTTCAGCTTGTTTCCGCTGAATCAGCGAACCGAGCTGCGTAGCAACCGCACGAACCAATTCCAACAAGCGCGGCTGACATTCCAGAACTTTCTCCCGATAAAAAATCAAAATAGCTAACACTTGGTTGTCCGCCAAAATTGGCACGCCAAAAGCCGCTTTCAATCCCACATTCACCGCAATTTCCGATTGCAAAAAAACTTGTTCCGGTGCAATAGAAATATCCTCGATCCATTCAGACTGCTGCGACTGCCAAATCCTCCCCGGAAGTCCCGCACCAGCAGCAAAAGTTAACTGCCAGCTTGTCTGTCGGAATTGGGCAAAAATCGAGTCGCTGACGTACCTGCCTGTAGCGCATTTTAAAACCCCATCACTGCCAGGAATCCAAGCTTCGCCCAGATTCCATTCAATAGTTTGACAAATCAAACCTAAAATCACATCTATAGCCGACTCAAAATTCTCAGATTGGCTAATAGCTTGAGTAGCTTTCAGCAGCAACTTCGTTTCCATTTCAACCTGGTGGCGTTCGGCAATTTCCTGGTGCAACTGGACATTTTGATCTGTCAATATTTGATTTTTTTCTTGCAACTGCATTTGCAAGGAACGCACAGTAAGTTGATTGCTGACTCGCGCCAATACCTCTTTCACCTGAAAAGGTTTTGTGATATAATCTGCCCCGCCCACCTCAAAAGCTTGTGCCTTATTTATTCCTTCTTCTAGCGCGCTGAGAAAAATAATAGGAATTTCTTTGAATTTCGGTTGGGATTTCAATTGCTTGCAGAGTTCGTAGCCGTCAATATCCGGCATCATAATATCGAGCAAAATCAAATCTGGTACGCTAGATTGAATTGCATCTATAGCAGAAAAACCATTAGTAACAGGTCTAACTTTATAACCATTTTTTTGGAGAAGTCTAATCAACAAACGCAGATTATCTGGCGTATCGTCAACTACTAAAATATCTGCTTGATAGTTTTCAGTTTGTTTCGCCTTTATCTGCATTATCTGATTCCTCCGCCTCAGCAATTAAATTGAGAATTTTCTGGTAATCAAAATTATCGAGATGATCCTGGAGGATTTCGGCAAATTCAGGATGAGCATCCCTTATTTCCTCGATTGTCGTGGAAATTAAGTCAAAATCAGCACTCCGGATTACCTGCTTCATTTTCTCTATCCATTCTGCGGGAAGTTCGGGCAAATAAGCAAGCTCAACATTAGATGGGGAGTCACATAGATCGCGACGATCGCCCTTTGACATGAAATCAATTGAGTTAGAGTAGAGATATTTAACCCCCAAGTGTTGGTTGAGGGTATCAAATATATCATTTTTACGGAAAGGTTTGCTAATAAAATCGTCGCAGCCGACTAATAAAGCAAACGATCGCCTGCCTTCAATTGTACTAGCAGTCAAAGCAATAATCTTCGGAACCGGGCATTCAAACTCAGAAACACTCATTTGAGCGTTGCCTTGCTGCTCTTGCTCTCTCTGCTGTATTCGGGTTCTAATTTCTTTAGTAGCTTCGTAGCCGTCCATCACTGGCATTCGCACATCCATCAAAATTAAATGCGGCTGCCAATTTTCCCAGATTTCTACTGCTTCGCTGCCGTTAGCGGCTTGTTGCAGCGCGAAACCCAAAGGAGAAAGCATTTTGACTAAAAGTTGGCGGTTGTCTTCGCGATCGTCCACAATTAAAATCCGGTAGCAGGGTTGATTTGGTTCCAACCCCGTAACTTCCAGGTTAATTGGCGGTTCGGAAATATCAGCCGCATTAGCCGCACCGACTGGAATCTCAAATTTAAAAGTAGTACCAATTTCCAGTTGACTTTCTACCACAATTTCTCCTCCCATCAAGCGGACAAATTGACGGCTGATCGTCAATCCTAAACCCGTGCCTTTCTGAGCTTTTTGACCGGAAGCTGTCTGCACGAATGCCTGGAAAACATTGCCCACTTCTTCTGGAGCAATGCCGACTCCTGTATCTTCTACTTCAAACTGAAGGAAAACCATCCGATCCACAGTTAAACTTTCAGCATTTTCTAGCAATTCAACCGCTGCCAATTCCCTAGCAGCAATCGCAAAATCCCGAATACTTGTTGCGGTATCAAACATGACTTTCGGACGATCTAACAGATCAATTATTCCCGTTTTCTCTAACTTTCTAACTCTTAAGACTATGCCGCCAGTCTGCGTAAATTTAATGGCGTTGCTGAGCAGATTTATCAGCACTTGCCGCAGTTTAACATCGTCAGTTAGCACGTACTGGGGAACCTCTGCCTCCCGCTCGAACAGCAATTGCAATTCTTGACTTTGTGCGCGGATGAGAAACATATCTTGCAAGTCGTCAAGCAAGCGGTAGAGGTCGAAGTTTTTCGGCACGATCGCCATCCGTCCCGCTTCGATTTTTGACAAGTCTAAGGCTTGATTGATCAGCGTCAGCAAGTGTTCGCCGCTGCGGTGAATAATTCTGAGATTTTCTCGATTTTCGACAGTAAGATTGGGGCTGGGTTGCATAATTTGTGCAAACCCGAGTATGGAATTGAGAGGGGTTCGCAACTCGTGGCTCATGTTGGCTAAAAACGTGCTTTTAGCTTTGTTTGCTGCTTCAGCAGCTAAGGCGGCTTGTTGCAGTTGTTTTGTACGTTCTTCAATTTGGACTTCTAAGGTGTGCTGGTAGTCTGCCAGTATTTTTTCGGCTTGTTTGCGATTGCTAATATCTTGAAAAACTGCGATCGCATAGGTAATATTTCCGCTAGCGTCAAAAATCGGCGTGGTATTGATCTCGATCGCAATTATTTTGCCATCTTGACGGATTTCTACATCGTCAGCCCGGACAAATTCTCCTTTGAGGGCGCGCAAAATTGGCAAATTATCCGGCGGGTAAAGCTCATCGGTATTCGCCACATAAAGTTGATAAGTTGCAGCTAATTGTTCCGCCGTGCTTTCCAAGATCGTGTCTGCACCCAGCAAATCCTGCGCTGTCTGGTTGAAATAGGCGATCGAGCCGTCGGCATTGTAAACGCACACCCCCACTGGCAAAACTTCTAAAAATTGATTCAGGCGGCTTTCACTCGCAGACAGCGCCGCATTTACTAGCTTCAACTCCTCATTTATTTGTTGCCTTTTTAGGATTTCATCTGTTAATTTTTGGTCTTGCAAATAACTGTGAACCGCTTCTACTACCGTTAATTTCAAATCTTCATTTTGCCAAGGCTTAGGGATATAACGATACAGCTTAGCATACTTTATAGCATTGCTCAGAGCCTCCAAATCTGCTTGCCCCGTCAGCATAATCGTCAGCGTATCCGGCGAGCGTTCGTGAATTTGCTTGAGCAGTTCGTCCCCTTTAATATCCGGCATAATATAATCGGAAAGCACCAAAGCAATCTCGTATTCATCAGCCTGCAAATCTGCCAGCAACTCTAAAGCATCTTCCCCCCCTTCCGCCGTTTCAATAATACAACTATCCCCGATCGCCTTTTTCAGTTCAATCTTTAAACTGTTCAAAACATCAGGTTCGTCGTCGATACAAACAATCACAGGTTTTTTCATAACTTAGCCAGCCCAGATTTGATCGTCTCTATTAACTCTTTGCTGCTCCACGGTTTGTACAAACAGCAGTACAAATCAGCTTCTTTTACCGCCCGATCGACTGCCGCTGCATCCGCTTGTCCCGTCAACATCACCGTAATAATTTTAGGATATTTTTGGTGAACTCTAATTAAAAGTTCGTCACCTTTAATTCCCGGCATCAGCCAATCAGAAACAACCACAATTACCTGAGCTTGTTCTTGAAAATCCTCAAGTAAATCTAAAGCTTCATCACCACTTTCAGCTAATTCGTAAAAGTAATCATCTTTAAATTCATTCTTGAGCTGCATCTTGAGAGTATTCAAGATATCGGGTTCGTCGTCAACGCAAAGGATTACAGGCTTACTCATAGGTTTAATAGCTGCTTTGATTTTAGTGAGTTTACCGCCGACATGACTTGTTTCTAAGTGATTAATTTCGGGCGATCGTAAAAGCTATCTATCCCCATCTTATACCATTTTCGATTGGAGCATTGGGCATTTTCTATTAAACCTCTCCCAAAATCATTGTGTAACAGGCAGAATGCCCGTTCAAAAATGGCATTTATGGAGAGATTTGTTGGGAATCATTCATCGCATAAAAGTTGGGAATCCGCGCTTACATTTGCATTTTTTTCAAACAGGTATAAGTTTTATTTAAGATATTGGCAGCGATACTGTAAAAGTTGTCTGCCCCGGCACAGAATCTACAGCAATTGTGCCTTCATGTTTCTTAACAATTTTTGTCACAATATCCAATCCCAAACCGCTACCTTCACCCGCAGATTTAGTCGTAAAAAATGGCTGAAAAATTTTGGGAATAACTTCTGGGGGAATGCCTTTGCCGCTATCAGTAAATTTGAGCAGAATATTTGCCTCTTGCTGCTGAGTTTCTATACTCAAAATACCTTTATAATCCATTGCTTGCAGGGCGTTGTGAATGAGATTCGTCCAAACTTGATTTAAGTCATCGGGATAGCAAACTATTTTGGGTATATTTCCATAATCTTTAACTACTTCTATACCGTGTTTAAGTTGATTTTGATAAAGAGTTAACACCGTTTCAATGCCGTCGTGCAAGTTTGCCAAGACTTTTTCTTGCTTGCTATCAAAATGAGCGTAGGTTTTCAACGCAAATACTATTTTCCCGGACTTAGCTGTCGCTCTTTGGATCAGGCTAATACTTTTTTTAAAGCTGGCAAACTGATAAGCAGTATTGAAAACTACTTCCCAATCCGGCAATTTAAAAAGTGGCAACAACTGTTCTATATCCTCGTAAATTTCCATGTCAACTAAAGTATCGGCAACTTCTTCAGGATCTTTCACAGATTCTGCCACCAAATAACCAATCAATTTCTGCTTGAACTTGCGCTTTTCTTTGCTAGTAAATGATTTTTCTTGATGGGTAGCTCTGTAAAGCAAATTTAAAAAATAAGCTTGGCTTTCTTCAGAAAACTCTTGAAAAAGTTCAGGCATCTTTAGTAAGTTTTCATCCCAAAAATTAGTAATATTATCAATAGATGAACCTATAATGCCCAGCGGGGTATTGATTTCGTGGGCAATGCCTGCAATCAGTTGTCCGAGTGCAGCCATTTTTTCCGATTGAATCAACTGCTCTTGGGTTGCTTGCAGTTGGTGGATCGCAGTTGCCAAATCTTGATTTTTTTCTTGCAAAGTTTGTTGCAGCGAACAAATTTTCAAATGAGTTTCGATCCGGGCTAAAACTTCTTCAACCTGAAACGGTTTGGTGATAAAGTCCACTCCCCCAACTTCAAAAGCTTTGACTTTATCCATCACGTCATTAATCGCACTGATAAAAATTACCGGAATATCTTTTGTGCTTTCAGAATTTTTGAGCTGCTGACAAACTTCATAGCCGTCCATATCGGGCATCATAATGTCTAGCAGCACTAGATCCGGGGGGATTTTTTGAGCGGCAGAAACTGCTAGTTTGCCGTTGGGAACCGGGCGAACTCGATAGCCTTTTTCGCTCAAAATTCCTGCCAGCAGCCGCAGGTTTTCGGGCGTGTCGTCTACTACTAAAATATTAGCTTGATTGGTGTTTGGGAAAATTGAAGTCATTGGGTATTTACTGTTGTTCGCTGCGAGATATGGTGTTCAAAATTCTGTCATATTCAAAATTATTAATGCAATTTTCGAGCGTGTCGGCGAGAGAGGGGTTGACAGTGCGAATTTGTGCGATCGAACTGGCGATCGCCTCCATGTCCACACTCAAAATATTTTGCTTGAATTGAGCCATCCAATCGGGGGAAAGAGAGCCGAGATCCTCCGGTGTCAGCACCTCCTGACTTGAGTCACCTACACCTGACGCACTGACTGCTGTTGGATCTTCATAAATATAGCGTACTCCTAAATGTTTGCCCATTGCCACAAAGATATCCTCTTCCCGGAACGGTTTCCGCATAAAATCATCGCAACCCGCCGAAAGAATAACCGGGTGCATCTCACTTTTGCAAATCTCTAAAAAAAGGCTAAAATAAAAAAGCCAGTAAAAACCTAAAAAAAGATGAGGTAAAAAAATGACACCCTCAGATCAACAGCAGCTA
>NZ_JADEXD010000017.1 GCF_015207285.1 Tychonema sp. LEGE 07203
GTTAAAACACTTAGCGATCCGTCGTCGCTGTTTTTAGTTTCTAGCGCGCCCCAAACCTGTATAAAACTTAGCTAGGACTTACGCAGAAACCGGCTTTCTCAACGAAAAATCTGGATTTTATCCGCCAAATCAGGGTCAGAAACCGGGTTTCTAGCCCCCGCGAACAGAAACCCGGTTTCTTGGCAAAATCTTGGTTGAGTGGCGAGAAACCTACACATAAACCGGGTTTCTTTGTCAGGATCGGGTGCAAGCTTGCACCCTGCCCTTGTAGTTTTTGGCAAGTGAACTAGAAGGTTTTACTCTTGGCCTACTACTTCCACATCAACGACGCTCGTGGCTGCTTCTTCAGAAATTTCAGAGTCTGCTTCTGCTTCTGCTTCTGTTTCTTCGGGAGTCAGAGAGCCTTCAGGTACGAGTTCGATTGTCCCTTTTTCTTCCAACCATTTCAGAGTTTTTTGTTTGAGCAAGTCTTCTGCTACAAATTCCTGCAACCTTTGGGGGTCAAAATCTCCTTTGGGAAACTGCTTTCTGACTTTTGCTACCTCTGCTGCTACTTCTGCTGGTTCAACAGATAGAGATTCCAGCTTGGCTATTTCTGCCAGAGCTAAAGTCTGCTTGAGGCGCTCGATTGCTTCCGGGCGGGAGCGTTCCCGCATCGGGGCCATATTTTCTTCGGTAAAGAGTTGGTTGATATCTATGCCGTAATTTTTCAATTGGACGGCTTGTTGGTTCAGCAAGTAATCGATTTCGCGATCGACCATTGTTTCGGGAATTTCCACTTCTATTAGCTGCACCAGTGCTGCTGATATAGCTTTTTCCTTATTAGCTGATGTCTTGTTTTCTTGGTCTGCTTTAAACCGAGTTTCGAGGGATTCGCGCAGCTCTGCTAAAGTTTCAAACTCGCTGATTTCTTGAGCGAAGTCGTCGTCCAACTCCGGCAATTCTTTTTCCTTAAGTTCTTTGAGGGTAATCGTAAAGACTGCAGGTTTTCCGGCTAATTCTTCGCTGCTGTACTCGTCGGGGAACTGCAGGGAAACTTCTCTAGTTTCTCCCGGATTCATCCCGATCATGCCTTCGACAAAGCCCGGTACAAACTGATCTGCTGACAGTTCTACTTGAAAGTCTTCTGCATCGCCGCCGGGAATTTCAGCCGGAGTTTCGCCTTCGGGTGCTTCGGCAAATCTGCCGGCGAAATCAACCAAAGCTACGTCTCCCAACTGAGCGGGCCGGCCTTCTACGGGGATTAAAGTTGCTTTGTCCGATCGATATTTTGCCAGTACCTCATCCACCTGAGCCTCGTCGTACTTAGCTTCTTCTGCTTGAAGCTGCAAGCCGGTGTACTGATTCATTTTCACTTCTGGTTGTACGTCAACCTTAGCCGAAAAAGTCAGAGGCTGTTCTGGATCGAACTTTTCTAGCAATTCTTCAAACTCGGTACGCAGTTCAAAACTGCCAATCGCCTGAATTTTTTCTTGTTCGAGAGCTTTTTGCAGCGAGTCGTTAATCAAATTTTCCAAAGCCGTCGCCTTCAAACGAGTCTGGCCCAGGCGCTGCAGCAAAATGTTGCGGGGAACTTTGCCTTTGCGGAACCCAGGAATATTGATATCGCGAGCAAATTGTTTAATTACTTGCTCGTAGGCTTGTTTTGACTTTTCTGAGGGAATTTCGATTTCCAAACCAATTTGGCTAGCTGGAAGTTTTTCCTGGGTTACTTTCATCGGCTTTTGTGATATTTAACAATTAATAGAATACATACAAATCTGACTTTGCCTGCATTTTAAGTTTCTGCGCTTTGACTTGTAGCGGCACAACTACAAACACCTCGACCGGATGAGACTGCAAATCATTTCCGGCTACTTTTTTGGATCTTGCCAAATAGTTTTGGTTTGAGGATACTAGCTTTTCCTGCTAGGAATGTGGAGTTTAAGTCCACCGCAATCGCCGATGCAACATAGCACATATCGCCCTGCAATGTCAATCTGCCTTGGTGCGGCGGCCGATTTTAGATTTCAGATTTTGGATTTACCCCACGGATAAATTCGGGGGCTTGAGGATTTGAGATTTTAGATGCTCCCGATTGATTCCACGGATCAAGCCTGGGGCTTGTACCACCTTTGAAATTCGCACGGTCAAAGTCAATAGATGCCGCACGTATCGGGGCTGGTGCTTGGTCGATCGCAAGACGATCCCATAGCTGCAAGCTTCGCTAACGGCGAAAGATGCTAAACTGGGATTGAGTGCGATCGACCGCTGTGGTTGACTGCACCCTTGCCACCGGCTCGCACCCCTGATGTCGCATCCGATTAATTAAGTTTGATATTCAGTATTGCGATTATTTAAATTTTGGATTTCGATCGTTTAAGCTCTAATTTGTGGAGGACACTAATTTGTCTCAATCTTATCGAGTTGCTATTTTAGGAGCCACGGGCGCAGTGGGTGCCGAGTTGCTAGAACTCCTGTACAGCCGGAATTTTCCCATTTCTGAATTGAAGCTGTTGGCTTCCGAGCGCTCAGCAGGCACAACTTTGCCGTTTGGCGGCGAGATGCTGCCGGTCGAAGCAGTTTCGGCGCGAGCCTTTGATAATGTAGACATAGTGCTCGCCTCCGCCGGCGGCTCTACTTCTAAACTGTGGGCCCCCAAAGCCGTGGCCGCCGGGGCAGTAGTAATTGACAACTCCAGCGCTTTCCGCATGGATGCGACCGTACCGCTAGTGGTTCCCGAAGTCAATCCCCAAGCGGCGGCATCTCACCGGGGGATTATCGCCAATCCCAACTGCACCACGATTTTGATGGCAGTTGCCGTTTGGCCGCTTCACAAAGTTAGGCCAGTAAAGCGCATCGTTGTAGCGACTTACCAGTCTGCCAGCGGCGCGGGGGCGAGGGCAATGGAGGAAATGAAAGCTCAAGCAAGAGCAATTTTGGCAGGGGAAACTCCCAAAACTGATATATTTCCCTACCCTTTAGCTTTTAATTTGTTTCCGCACAATACGCCGATTAACGATTTGGGGTATTGTGAGGAAGAAATGAAAATGGTAAACGAAACTCGGAAGATTTTTGGTACGGACGAAATCAAAATTACTGCAACTTGCGTGCGGGTTCCCGTACTCCGCGCCCATTCGGAGGCGATTAATCTAGAGTTTGCAGAGCCTTTTAGTCCGATCGAGGCTAGGGAAATCTTAAAGGGGGCGATCGGGGTTAAGCTGGTAGAAGACTGGCAAGCTAATTATTTCCCGATGCCATCAGAAGCCAGCGGTAAAGATGACGTGTTAGTCGGCAGGATTCGCCAAGATATTTCTCACCCCTGCGGGTTGGAGATTTGGGTGTGCGGCGATCAAATTCGCAAAGGGGCGGCTTTAAATGCGGTGCAGATAGCTGAGTTGCTGGCCCAAAAAGATTTGCTGGGAGTCCCTGCGGCGGCGGCTTCTAATTAGCGCAAATTCGGGCAACGGGGAAATTTAAATTGGGGATTTTAGATCAACCTTTCATCTGAAATCAAAAATTTAAAATCAAAAATCAACAGTCTAAAATCGGAGAAAGTGTGGTAAAGTTTGGACGGGTTCTGACTGCAATGATTACGCCGTTTAAGGAAGACGGCAGCGTTAACTATGCAGTAGCAGAACGGTTGGCAGTTCATTTAGCAGAACGCGGTACGGACAGCTTGGTAGTGTGCGGAACTACCGGCGAGTCTCCCACTATGAGCTGGGATGAAGAATACGAATTATTTCAGGTGGTGCAAAAGGCAGTCTCCGGTAAAGCTTTGGTAATCGCAGGAGCCGGCTCGAATTCTACTTCAGAAGCAGTCGCAGCTACGAAAAAAGCAGCGAAACTAGGGCTGGATGGTTGTTTGCAGGTGGTTCCTTATTACAACAAACCGCCACAAGAAGGTTTGTACAATCATTTTCGGACGATCGCGCAATCTGCACCAGAATTGCCTATAATGTTATATAACATCCCCGGTCGTACAGGCCAAAATATGTTGCCGGAAACAGTAGCTCGACTGGCCCAAATCCCCAACATTGCGGCCGTAAAAGAAGCAAGTGGCAACTTGGATCAAGCCAGCCAAATCCGACGCTTGACACCGCCTGAATTTGCCATCTATGCTGGAGATGATTCCCTAACTTTACCAATGTTGGCAGTAGGAGGATCTGGTGTAGTTAGCGTAGCCAGCCACCTGGTAGGAGAGCAACTGCAACAGATGATCGCAGCTTTCGAGGCCGGTCAAGTTCAAGTCGCTACCCAGATTCACTTGCAACTTTTTGACCTGTTTAAAGCTCTTTTTCTCACCACAAATCCCATTCCCGTCAAGGCAGCTCTCAAACTTCAAGGCTGGGATGTAGGTTCCACCCGTCCGCCCCTGTGCGATCCGCCCGTTGAGATAACTCAAAAGTTAAAGGACGTACTGGATAAGCTAGCCGCAGTATCAGCTAGTCCGACTAGATAGGCGAGAACGAGTTTTCAGACAACTGAATATTAGTTGTAATGAGTCATTAGTCATTAGTCCTCAGTCATCAGTCATTAACTTTTGGTAAGTAGCTAATAGTGAAGGATTAAATACTGAGAATTAAAGATTGAAGGCAAAAGACAACTGACTGTACGGGAGAGTAAAACCCGTAGGGGAGTTTTTCACAAATATCTGGGAAAAAACCGCCCCCATCAACGAACAGCAGACGACAAAAGACAGTAGAAAACAGACAAAAGACAGTAGGCGACAGACGACAGTCAACAGTCAACAGTCAACAGTCAACAGTCAACAGTCAACAGTTAACACTCAAAAATAACTAACAAAGGATACGCATGATCAAGAATACAACTGCATCGGCTCTAAAAGTTATTCCCCTCGGCGGGCTCCACGAAATCGGCAAAAACACCTGTGTGTTCGAGTACGGCGACGAAATAATTCTTTTAGATGCAGGTTTAGCCTTCCCGACAGATGGAATGCACGGCGTAAATATTGTCCTCCCAGACATGACTTACCTGCGGGAAAACAGCCACAAAATTAAAGGTATGATCGTGACTCACGGTCACGAAGACCACATTGGGGGCATCCCTTATCACCTCAAAGAATTTGAAATTCCCGTCATTTACGGCCCGCGTTTGGCGATGGCTTTGCTAGCCGGAAAATTGGAAGAAGCCGGAGTTTCCCACCGCACCGAATTGAGGACAGTTAGACCCCGCGACACGGTAAGAATTGGCAAGAATTTCTTAGTCGAATACATTCGCAACACTCACTCGATGGCCGACAGTTTCACGGTGGCAATTCACACTCCAGTCGGAATTATCATCCACACCGGAGACTTTAAAATTGACCACACTCCTGTAGACGGCGAGCATTTCGATTTGCAAAAGCTGGCGGAATACGGGGAGAGAGGGGTGCTGTGTTTGATCAGCGATTCTACTAACTCGGAAGTTCCTGGTTTTACTGCTTCAGAACGTTCTGTTGCTCCGAATTTAGACAGAATTATCGCTCAAGCAACGGGACGGATAATGATCACGACTTTTGCTTCGTCGGTACACCGATTGCAAATTATTTTGGACTTGGCTAAGAAAAACAATCGGTACGTCGGAGTGGTGGGTCGATCGATGCTTAACGTCATCGCTCACTGCCGCAATCTCGGCTACATCAAATGCGAAGATAGTATTTTCAAACCGCTCAAAGAAATCCGCAATTTGCCAGAAGACAAAATTTTGATTTTGACTACGGGTTCCCAAGGCGAACCGATGGCGGCGATGACTCGCATTGCTAACGGCGAACATCACGAACTGAAAATCAGAAAAGGCGATACAGTTATTTTCTCGGCTAATCCGATTCCGGGAAATACGATCGCAGTGGTAAACACGATCGACAAACTGATGATGCTGGGAGCAAACGTAGTTTACGGGCGCGACAAAGGCATTCACGTTTCCGGACACGGCTGTCAGGAAGACCAAAAGTTAATGATCAACATGACCCGTCCCAAGTTCTTCTTGCCGGTACACGGAGAACACCGGATGCTGATTCAGCACTCCAAAACAGCTCAAAGCATGGGCATTCCCGCGAGCAATATGGTGATTATTGACAACGGCGATGTCGTAGAACTAACAGAAAATTCGATCCGAGTTGCTGGTACTGTACCTTCAGGAATTGAATTAGTAGATGCTTCTCGATCGGGCGTTGTCAAGGCGAATATCCTCAAAGAACGCCAGCAGTTAGCCGGAGATGGCGCGGTAACAGTAGCTGCGGCGTTGAATGCAGAAGGCAAATTAGTTGCCAAGCCAGAAATACACTTGAAAGGTGTAGTCACATCAGCCGATCGCGCACTATTACAACAGTCGATCGCTCAAACGATAGACACAGTTTTGAGCGATCGCTGGTCAGAATTCGTCACGCCTTCTGGAACTACCGAATCAGGAGTTGACGTAGACTGGGCAGGAGTGCAAACGCAAATAGAACGAGCAATTGGACGAGTGCTGCGCCGGGAACTTCAAAGCAATCCCATGCTAGTATTCCTGATGCAAATTCCCGAAGGAGCATCATTTGTGCGGCGGGAACCAGCAGAAGTAACACCAGGTTCTATAGAAGCACCCAAACTATTAGGTTCATCACCGACATCAGCACCAACGCCGCCGCCAGCGCCAGTTCCTGTGAATAAAGTAACAGGTCGTCGTCGCCCCCGGACTGCAGCCAAGGTCGCTTCCACTGTCTCCTAGAATTAACAATCCCTGGTAAATCCAGGGATTTATTTTTCAACCGCAGACAGACGAACGCAAAAAAACGCAGATAGTCGTTAATTCTTCTATCTGCGTCCATTTGTGTTAATCTGCCAGCATCTGCGGTAGCAAAAATCAACCACCAGCAACTGCTGGAACAATACTCACTTCATCGCCATCTTGGAGGGCTGTTTTTGAGCCGTCCAAAAAGCGGATATCTTCGCTATTGACGTAGAAATTCAAAAACCTGCGGGGTTCTCCCTTTTCATCGCACAAGCTTTTTTTGATACCGGGACAATTTGATTCGAGGGATTCAATCAACTCAGAAATATTGCCGCCGCCACATTCGATAGTGGCTTGATTGTTGGTGAATTTTTGCAGGGGAGTGGGAATTAAAACTTTAACAGTCATGGTTAGTTGTCAGTGGTTAGTTGTTAGTTGTTAGTTGTTAGTTGTTGGTTGTTAGTTGTTGGTTGTTAGTTGTCAGTTTTTGAGCCCAATAACCAATAACCAATAACCAATAACCAATAACCAATGACTAATAATTAAACCGAAACTTGCTGCCATTCTAAGCGTTCGAGCGTGCGGGCGCGTTCTAGGGCGCGCTCGAAGGCTTCTAATTTCGGTTCGAGGGTGATGGGTTCGCCGATGTAGCCTTGGACGGCTTCCTGAGTCTTCAAACCGTTGCCGGTGATGTAGGCGACGGTGGTTTCGTCGGGGTTGATTTTACCTGCTTCTACAAGTTTCTTCAAGACTGCGATCGTCGTGCCGCCAGCGGTTTCGGTGAATATGCCTTCGGTTTCGGCTAGCAGTTTCATGCCTTCGATGATTTCGGTGTCGCTGACGGATTCGATGTTGCCGTTAGTTTTGCGGGCGATTTCCAAGGCGTACATACCGTCGGCTGGATTGCCGATCGCGATCGATTTAGCAATAGTATTCGGTTTGACTGGCGTTACAAAATCGCGACCTTCGCGGTATGCTTGGGCGATCGGCGAACAGCCGTCAGCTTGAGCGCCGCTGAACCGAACTTTCTTCTCATCAACCAAACCGACTTCGATAAATTCATTAAAGCCTTTGTAGATTTTTGTGAACAAAGAGCCGGAAGCGAGGGGAGCGACGATGTGATCTGGCAACTGCCAGCCTAGCTGTTCGGCAACTTCGTAGCCGAGAGTTTTCGAGCCTTCGGAGTAGTAGGGGCGCAAGTTAATGTTGACAAATCCCCAGCCGTGTGTATTGGCGACTTCGCAGCACAGGCGGTTAACTTGGTCGTAGTTGCCGTGAACTGCCATTACAGTTGGATTGTAAATCAGAGTGCCGAGGACTTTGCCTGATTCTAAGTCGGAGGGGATGAAAACTACACAGTCGAGGCCGGCGTGGGCGGCGATCGCAGCGGTGGAGTTAGCTAAGTTGCCAGTGCTGGCACAGGATACCGTTGTGAAACCCAATTCTCTCGCTCTGCTGAGGGCGACTGACACCACTCTGTCCTTAAAGCTGAGAGTGGGCATATTGACGGCATCGTTTTTAATATAAAGATTTTTTAGACCGAGGCGGCGGGCCAAGCGGTGGGATTTTACTAAAGGAGTCATGCCGGTGCCGACATCGATGACGTTATCTGTAGCGACGGGTAAAAATTCGCGGTAGCGCCAGATCGAGTTGGGGCCTGCTTGGATAGTTTGGCGAGTGACGCGGCGGCGGATTGCTTCGTAGTCGTACTTGACCTCAAGCGGGCCAAAACAGCAATCGCAGACGTGCTTGGCTTGGAGTTCGTACTCTTCGCCGCATTCTTTACATTTGAGGGCTGTGAAGGTTGCTGCTGTGGATTGGGTTCTGGTCGCTTGGGTCATAGCTCAACTCTCTAGTTTTGCGATGTTTTCTAATTCTTAGGACAGATTAGCACGGTGGATCTACCCCGTCAACCATACCCGACTTTTTTGGTCGGGATTAATTTTGCAGCAGTGTTTTGTCCGAAACTGCAGGTGGTTGGATAGTCTTCAATCTCTTTCTCAGAGAAGTTTCTAGGCTCTGCAGAATAGTGTTGGTTCAGAGGAAAAATCTCTTGTTTAACCGAACTCAAGAATGATTTGGCTGCAAAACTAATTTCAAAACTTTATAAAGTTTTTTTTGCTTGGTGACTCAAAACTACAAAACTACAGGGTTGAGGCGCGGGGGCGAGAAACCGGGTTTCTACGAGATTTTGGGTTGATTCACTAGAAATATCGCTAGAAACCCGGTTTCTGAATTCACGGCGGGGGCGAGAAACCGGGTTTCTACGAGATTTTGGGTTGATTCACTAGAAATATCGCTAGAAACCCGGTTTCTGAATTCACGGCGGGGGCTTTCCCAATTCTTCAATCGAAAATCCAAAATCCAAAATCCAAAATCGGATTATCCACCGCTGACGGGGGGGATGAGTACAACTTCGTCGCCGTCTTGCAGGATGGTGTCGGGAGAGACGAATTCTAGGTTGACACCGAAGCGGGTGCGATCGCGCCACTGTTGTAATTGAGGATATTGGGCGATCGATCTTTCGAGAATTTGAGACACTGGGGTTTCGGGAGGAAGTTCTACAGTAATTTCCGAAACTCCGTAGGCTTCACCGAAGGCGGCGAACAGTTTAACGGTGACGTTAATCGAAGAGTTAGACACGGCTGTTTTGTGCGATCGACAGTTTGGCAGTTATCAACTAAACCATACAATTAATTGGGAATTAGGCACACCGAGGCCTAGAATTGAAAACGGCAATCTCTAGTTGCGTTTTACCCGATCGGGCAAACATGACTGTTGATTGCAGCAAAAAGTTTGAACAGTATTGTATGTATGCCGATCGATCTACCAACCAGGCGCTATAAGCAGTTGGCATCCATTTAAATGCACTTAACTAACGTCTGGCGGGCTGCTGTTTGGGCTGCTGCAAAACTATTTTTCAATGACACAGTATAAATACTTGGCTGCAAGTGCAGGAGAGTACAAAGACATCGCCCTAAATTTAGCGGCCAACAGCGCATACCCTGCCCTGCTAAACCGCTGGGACAGCGACTAAAAAACGGGTTGTCAAGTCCGGCTTGCCAGTCCCAAAGCTTTACCCTGTTTAGCAAGCGTGCTGTTTTATCTAAGAATAATTGTCAAGTTAACGCGATCGAGATATTTATGGCAAGTAACGATTTTAAAGTGCTGCAAATTATTGAAGCTAAAGGCTGGTATGCCTTTGGGAGTACAAAGCAAAGCCAGCACGTTGAAAGGTGGGTAAGACCTGTGGTGTGTTGGGTTTTAATAGAAGATAAAAAAAAGCGGCGGATTGTAACTGCTACCGCTAGCTATCGGATCGAGATTGACGACAAAGAAGTCGAATTCTTTGCTCACGAAAGCGAAATTCAAGATATCGAGAGTTTGCCGAAGTCGGTATCGGTATCAGAATTTCTGAAAACTGAAGATTGAGATTCGGATCCGAGGAGATTATTTAACAAGTTATTAATTATTCCTTAGTAATTCCTTAAACTTGCTCTCTGATTCTATTTCAATTAGAGACAAAACCTCTAGATGGGGGTGTCCTGGATGCACTCCCATCAAAGAAACCGGGTTTTTACCTGATTTGCGGGCGGCCGCGAAGTCTTTTGGCAAAAAAACCGGTTTCCGTCAGCCCATCCGTCCCAGACGATCTCAAGTACGAAAAAAATCGCTTCTTTGGCGCTGCTGCATCACAAAGTCCAATAGCTCAATTAGCCCAAAAAAATAAAGAGGCCGGAAGATTGCTGGCAATGCCAACACGCTTCCGACCTTGCTGAATAACAGGGTATGCATATGTTTCTAAAGTATGGCAGCCAAGCTTTCGAGATATCAAGAGGGCTATTGCAATCACCCACTTTTGCTTTTAAGGTATGTTTGCAAGGCTCATACCATTTTAGACTGAAAATTTGAAACTTGAGAGCGGGTGATGGTTGCAGGTTAAGGATTCTAGCGGTTTTTATGTAGCGGGTGCTACAACTTCAAACCCCACTAACCACAGGTTCAGGCTTTGACTGCCGCATCCGCCGCCCCAGCAGAGCCATCCGCACGCCACCGCCCGGCCCTAAAGTCACCCCTCGGCGTTTGGCCTGTACCGGCTTTTTCTCGGCCAATACCAAGTCGAAATCGCGCAAAATGGTTGCCAGCACCAGTTTCATCTCCAACTGCGCCAGCGCCAAGCCGATACAGCGGCGGCTGCCGCCTCCAAAGGGCAAATACTCGTAGGGCGAGAATTGCCTCTCCAAAAACCGTTCCGGCTTAAATTGCAGCGGTTCTGGATACAAATCCTCCCGCCTGTGGGTTAAATAAATCGAGCCGAAAACCACCGTACCCGGTTCGAGTTGATGTCCCATCAGTTCCACGGGCTCTCGCACCACTCGCGGAAAGGTCAGCATTCCCACGGGATAAATTCTGAGTGTCTCTTGACAAACCGCACTCAGGTAGGGCAAGCGGGAAATATCCATCGGATCTGGATTTTCGCCCAAACTGTCCAATTCTTGCAGCAGTTTCTGGCGCACTGAGGGCAAGCTGTGAATCCAGTAAAATGCCCAAGCTAGGGCCGTTGCTGTGGTTTCGTGGCCTGCAAACAGCAGCGTCATCAACTCGTCGCGCAATTCTTCATTCGTCATCGGTTCGCCGTTTTCGTCGCGGGCGGCCATCATTAAGCTGAGAATGTCGGTGCGGTTGCTGTCTGGTTGCTGTCTGCGTTCGGCAATTTCCGCGTCCATCAGTTGCTGAATTTTCCGCTGCTGCTGCTTCATCCGTCCCCAAGGACTCCAAGCGCCCCAATCTTGCTGCATCCAAGGCAGAAATAGCATACTCGATCGCAGCGGAGAGCCTGTTGTATCGATAATTGAAGCCAGCAGCGGGGACAGTTGCTGCAGCCGCGGCCCTTCATCCAGTCCGAAGACTACTTGCAAAATTACCCGCATGGTGATTTCTTGCATGGCGGTGCGGGCGACAAAAGGTCGATCGACCGTCCACTTGCTGGCAACATCTCGAGTAATATCGCAAATTTGCTGAGCGTAATTACGCATCCGTTCGCCGTGAAAGGGCGGCATCAATAATTGGCGCTGGCGTTTGTGCTTTTCTCCAGAGATCACAATCATCGATTGTTCTCCCAGCAAGGGTTTGAGAATACCGTTGATATCGCCTGGAGCCTCAAGGGCTTTGCTGTTTAGCATTTCCTGGATCGCTTGCGGGTTGTGGATCATTACGAATGGTTGGAGGTTTCCCCACCGAGTCGTGAAAATCTCCCCGTACTTTTTGGCGCTGACATCCATGTATGTCAGCGGATCGGCTATCCATTGAATTAGCTGCACGAAGCGGGGGTTTTTGGGGCCGTCTGGTAAGGTCATAGAAATTGCGGTAGTGCTTGTTAAAGGACTTGGAGAACACAAATAGGACTGCTGCAGAAACCGGGTTTATACCCTCTGCAATAATTTTAAGAGGTTATTCTCGAACGGTGCTCACAATGTCCTGTCCGAGTTCTGTAAAACGCACTGTTTTGATTTGCCAAGGAGCATAACTGGTTAAAGTTTGGCGCACGCCTCCAAACAAACCTAGCATTTGACAGCTTGACAGATTTTGCAATTTCTGCCGGGAATTCCCGAAGGCTCGCAGATCGAGGGTAGCTATTCCGAGGTCGCGATCGATCGTCAGCCGATAGCCAACCAAACCGAGACTATCGAAAATCTGCTGTTTTAACACTTCATTAACAACGGATGACATTAACTGATTGTCGGGGCCTGTTACTGTTTCCGGGCTCAGAGTTTGACAGAGATTGTTTACCTTATAAACTTTAACGGTGACAGTATTTTGTGATGCTACTCCACTGGCTAAAACAGGAGAAATAAAGTTAGAGGCCGGAGCTGTTTGAGTCGATCGCTCCTCAAGTTGATTTCCCGTTAGCTGTATGTCTCCGAATCGATCGGCACCCGTTCGGGATTGGCTCTGATTTACGGTTAAGTTCGCTGCATCATAGGTGGAACAACTGCTACCGCCCATCAAAATTAATCCAGCGGCTAAATACCCGAACTGTTTGCAAATACGGTTCATAGTTTCTAATACTCAACTAAACGTCTGTGTGTGGAGGGTGAATTTTTCTGGTAGAAAGCACTTACTCCCTGATTACACTCACTTATGAGTATTTCCCGGCATCCGCAATACTGAGGCGAAAACAAGTTAAGAGTTCTGATTAATACCTTGATTTTAGTGTGATTTCACGTAAACGGGCAAGGCACTTGATGCTGGCAACGCTGGTGCAGGCTCGGTATCTCGCCAGATTAAGCTCGTAACCCTAGACTGCCAGTCAGCTCGAATAACCGATCGGCGGTGTGATGCAGCCTTGCAAATCGCTCGATCGCGTCAGATTTAAAAAGCCTTTTTCCGGTTGGCGAAACCTTGACCTTGATTAGTAGTAATGAGGACATATTTTCGACGGTTGCGCGTATTTTACGAGGGCTTCGGAATGGCATAACTGAGCTTTCGGTGCAGTTGCAAAACAAAATCCGCATTAAAAATCCGTGATGATTCGGTGATTGAAACTTCGACTGTACAAACTTTCCTCCGCCGAGGCGGACTAAGAAATAAAGCGGGTATTTAAGCCGGATTTGGCACCAGCAAACGTGCCAGTCGCGAACAAGATAATTTAGCAGCCAGCCTCTGGCGCATTCAGGGTGCGATCGCAATATTTGGTGATTTTTCTACCGAATTCCATCAAAAATAGTGAGAACATCATCATGAAACAGCAATTATTGACGAAGGTTTTGGCGGCAAGCGCGATCGCCCTCAGCAGCGTGACAGTGCCTTTTGAGCCTGGTTACGGCTGGAGTTCAACCAGGGAAAAGGGATTTTCGTGCAGTACCGTCAGGGGCGCACCGGTAACGGTGTACCAAAACTCTAAAGGTGCGGTAGAGCCTTGGATTGAGTGGAATTCCGATTATTTTTCCGGTTCTGGCTACAATCCACAAACTCGGTGTCAATTAGTCAGCCAGCGCCTCGAAACCTATCGCCGCAACCGGGTGCTCAAGTACATTACAGCAGGCCGGATGAACGGCCAAAACGTCATCTGCACGGCGAATCAAGTCAACGGTTTGTGTCAAAATTTGATTTATACTCTCAGACCCGGCCAAGACCCGATCGGCTCTTTATATAATTTGTTAGCTTGGCGTCAAGGATATGTCGGGATGCCGTCTTTTGATGAAACCCGTAACATTCCTTACATTGACGTAAGGGAAAAACTAGGGGAAAGCACGGATGATGCGGCGCAATAGCCGATTTTTTCGCCATCCTCCAGCCTTGCTTATACCATTTTTCTAAAGATGTGGCATGGATGAAGTTTTAGCCCCCCCCCAAGGCATCGGGGGGGTTGGGGGGGGGTAATATCTAGCACTACTTTATTCCATTGGTATTAATGGTTGGGCAATTTTCAAGATTGAATACATCTGTGTCGATCGGTGTTTGTACGCTTGAAATCTGCGGTTAACAGATCGATCGACAGCAGTTCCTACGCCCTGCGGTGGGACAGTCGCCGCCGCCGGATTCCCTGCCGGTGCTGAGGTGTGGGCAGTAGCGCGGGGTTTTGTAAATTTGCTGCTGCCAAAATCTTTTTGTCAAGGCTATAGCTTGCGGTATGCAAATAACGTTAAAATTGCCGTGAACCGCCGCCGGATTTTTAAGGGCAAAGGTTTCTTGGTGGCAATTAACGATCGGGGCAACGATCGACATCTCGGTTTTGAGGTCTATACTTTTGAAGATGGAAGCGCGCCGACGCGAGAATTATTGGAAAAAATGGTTAAATCCAGTTGCGGAATTCCGATCGGTATATATTTGCAGTTCGTCTCGTCATGTCTGGGGAGTTAGCGATGAATTTGTGGAGTTCGCGGTTCGGGGCGCTGACAATCATCTTGACCGGTGCAATAACGGCGACAGCAATTGTCGGCCAACAATATGCTGCTTATGCCAAAACAGCGGAAGAAATTGCCCGGGTAGCAACGTTGAGCACCGTCGAAGTTAACAATACGCTGGGTTTTGCTACTAGCGGTTCGGGAGTAATTATTGCAAAACAAGGCAATATTTATACGGTTCTGACGGCGAATCACGTTGTTGCCAGCCTCGCCCAAGAATACAGCATTCGCACTCATTTAGAAAAAAATTATAGAGCAATCAGAATACAGCGGCTGCCGAAAAACGACCGCGATATAGACTTAGCTCTGATCCAGTTTTACAGCCGAGACAATTATCCAGTAGCGCCAATTGGCGAATCAAAACGTGCTGTAGTCGGTTCTACTATTTACGTTGCTGGCTATCCACTGCCCATCGCTTCTTGGTATGAAAGAAAACTCGAATTTACTGCTGGTATTGTTTCTTCTCGTCTCGATCGCGCATCATCCGGATACGGACTGCGATATCAAGCTGTCACCAGGCGCGGCATGAGCGGCGGGCCTGTATTTGATGCTGATGGCACTGTTGTGGGAATTCACGGTCAGGGTGATACTGTGGGTACGGTGCTCAGCCAGTGGAACGGTCAAATTGAGGAAATTAAAACAGGGTTGAATGCAGCAATCCCGATCGATTCTTTTATGAGGTTGCGATCGCAAACCTTACCTAACGGGTTTGATATTCTCAGCAATATTTCGATCCAGCGCAGCCCCAGCCAAAGTCGATCGAATCTGGGGGCAGGAGGCTTTGTCTGCGATACCTCCACCGGCGAACCGATGACTGTGTATCAAAATCCGCAAGGGTTTAGGGAGCCTTGGATTCGCTGGAATTCTAATTTCTTTTCGGATTCTGGCTACGATCCTCTGACTCGCTGCAAACAAGTCACTCAGCGCCTGGAAAATTACAGCCGCAACAAACAGCTAAATTATGTCACTGTCGGCACTGTCAACAATCAAAAAGTGATTTGCACCAGCAGCCGCGTTAACGGGCCCTGCGAAGGCTTGATCTACACGCTGCGCCGCGATCAAGATCCGGCTCCAGCACTCAGCAGTTTCTTTGTGTGGCTGGCAAATCAGAAGGCGAGACCTTCTCTTTTTGAAAGCAGCACTCCCGTTTATATTAATGTTGGGGAACGGCTGGGGCTAGATGTTAGCGAACCCTAATTTGTAATAGACTGCTGGCAAAATTTAGAAACAATCTGGAAAAACATCTGCGTTTATTTGTGTTTATCTGCCTGAAATCTGCGGTTTTCATAGCGCTCCAAGACTCGTGCAATAAATCTGCTCGGCGATATTTTTTCGGCCAAATCGCGCTGATTTGCTTGTGGAAATTTCGGGCGCACTCATCTAAAAAATTGATATATTTGAATGATTTATAATTGCCAATAACAGAAATAACGATCTTTTGCAACAAATAAGTTATAAAATTACTGTTAAATTAATCTAATCCAAATTTTTCAGGTATCAAGCATGACTGCAACTACGTCGAAGGCAACGTCAGCCATCCCCAGTTTTTGCGAAGGAATCCAGTATTTCTCCGAAACAGTGCCGGGTTTTGAGACTTACGGGAAAGCACCCGCGATCGCCAGCGGAAGCAAGTCGATCGCCGATCCCGCCGATCCCGCCGCCGTCTTTCAAACAATGCTGGGAGCAGATGCCCTGCGCTACCTGACGCTGCAAGTCACCGCCAGCAAGGCATCGGGACATCCGGGCGGTTTTGCCAGCCAAGCCGAGGCTTATGCCGCGTTGGTGATGCTCGGACACAAGAACATTGTCACCGAAGTGGGACACCACGCGCCGGGATTTTACAGTGCCATGTTTCTCGATCGATCTTTAGAAGACATGGGAATTGTCAACGTACAGCAAGTGCGCGATAAATTCCGCGAAAAAGACGGTTTATTAGGACATCTTTCCGGTTTCATTCCCGGCCTTTTAGCACCTGCTGGCCCCCTCGGACAAGGGCAGCATTTTGCAATGGCGGGAGCGCTTTTGCATCCCGGAAAACTGTTTGCTTTCACAATGGGCGACGGCGGCATGGGCGAACCCTATCCCATGAGCAGCATGGGACATTTCCACACTGCTTATCCCAAGGCTACTAACTTTTTACCAGTGTTAGTTTGGAACGGATTTTCCCAAGAACATCACAGCATGGTTTCGACTAAAACTAATGCTGAAATGATTGCTTATTGGCAAGGAAACGGTTTTGAAGAAGTTATCTTAGTCGATGCTAAGGAATTTGACGACAAAAATCAACCGGGAGATTATGTTGACAGCACTGCTTTTTCCCTCGAACAGCGCATGGCATTTACAAAAGCTGTTTTACAAGGAGTTGACAAAGCGGCAAAATCAGCTCTCGGAGGCAAATTAACTGCGTTTATTATCAAACAGTTGAAAGGTGCCGGAGTGCACGCGCGCGGCTCGAAATCTCACAACCTTTATCCAAAAGATACGCTGGATGCTCCGCACATTATCAGTGCCTTAAAAGAGCGCGCTTTGACGGTGGCTGCTTGGGAGTTGGTGCGGACAAATTGCGAGCGTGCGGGCGGCGGCCCAGCAGCGAAAACAGTTGTTACTGAGTTTACATTGCCGCTGGCAGATTTGGGCGAATTGCCTTTAGAAGAATTTGCGGTTGGCGGAGACTCGAAGATTTCGACAACTGCAATGGGACGTTTGGTAGCGAAAGTCGGCGAGTGCGATCGGACTTTTCTTGTCACCAATGCTGACGGCAATGAAGCATCGGCAATTGCCAACATCAACCAAGCTCTGAAAATCATTCACCCGACAACAGATGACCTCTACAATCAATCGCCAAACGGTCAAGTTTACGAACCTTTGAGCGAAGATGCTTGCGCGGGTTTGGCAGTAGGTTTGTCGCTGTTTGGAGGGCGGAGTTTGTGGTGTTCCTACGAATCTTTTGCCGTTAACGGTTTACCAATTTGGCAAACTGTTACCCAAGCGATGGCAGAATTGCGCCGTCCAACTCCGGCTACTGTCACCTTATTTACAGCGGGTGCATTGGAGCAAGGCCGCAACGGTTGGACGCACCAACGCCCGGAGATTGAGGCTTATTTTGCCGCCATGATGCGGAATGGAAATGTGTTTCCTTTGTTTCCACCGGATGCTAACAGCATTCAAGCTTGTTACGAGTGGGCTTTGAGTGCTAAAAATAAGGGAGTTGTGATTACTGCGAGCAAGTCGCCGCTGCCAATTCGCACTACTTTTGCACAGACTCGCCAAGCATTACAAGATGGTGCAATAGTGCTGCACGAAATTGATTCTCCGCAAGCATCCCAAAATCAAGGGGGAAGCAAGAAAGTTGTGTTTGCTGTTGTCGGCGACATGAGTTTAATGCCAGTGTTTGAAGCCGCAACATTTTTGGAAACCGAAGGGATTGGAGTGCGGATTGTTTCGGTTGTGAATCCCCGCCGTTTGTACCGTCCAAGCGATGTTGCTTGGGATACTTGTTCGGAAGCTGACGGCGGCTTTTTGAGCGATGAGAATTTTGCCAAAATGTTTGGTGGAGATGCCTTGATTGGCGTAACAGGCGGTGCTTCTGGGATGTTGGAGCCGGTGATGCTCCGCAGCAATTGCCCGCGCGATACTTTCGCTTGGAAGCGGGGGGAAACTACTGCTAGTGCGGGTGAGTTGATGGCGTTTAACGGGTTGACTGCTGAGGCGTTGACTAAAAGAGCGATCGAGCTAGTTCATTAAGTTAGAATGTGAAAGAATGCCCCTGCCTAGTTTTTACTGGGTAGGGGCTAGCAATATTTAAAATAGGATGGTGATAGCTGTGACTGCACAAGTTTTAGAAGAAATAGTTACGCTTGGGGAACAGCGATTAATTCTCCCCGGCTATTATAGTTGGGAGCAATTTGAGGCTATAGAGTCTTTGATGGCAAACTCTTCTGGTTTGCGGATAACTTATCTTGATGGGTGGATCGAGTTTATGACATTGGGCGAAGCACATGAGGAGATAAAAAGTATTTTGGCTATATTTATAGCACTTTACTTTTTCGAGAAAGGGATTAACTTTATCCCTGTAGGAAGCGCAACTCGCAGAAATCGAGCCAAAGATGTCTCATTTGAGCCTGATGAGTCTTATTATATAGGTGAAAAAAAGGAGCATCCCGATTTAGCAGTAGAAGTAACGATGACTAGCGGGAGTACAAATAAACTAGCTAAATATCTGCGACTTCGCATTCCAGAAGTCTGGTTTTGGAAAAATAATCAGTTGGCTGTGTATGGGCTGCGCGAGAATGATTATGAGCTACTTTCTAAAAGTGATTTGTTGCCGGAATTAGATTTAGAATTGTTGGTGCGTTGCGTTTTAATGCCTTCAAGGATTGAGGCAAGACTGGAGTTTTTGAAGGGAATTGGGCCGCAGTAATTAAGCAGAGACGAAGAACGCAAGGGGGCGATCGCTCTTGATGCAAGTATCGCATTGTTTGGTATTTGGTGTGAAGAGCGATCGCACCACTGAAGAGATTTACCCCATGCTCAGCAATTCATGAGGATATCCGCAAAATTTTGGGGGTTTGCGAAATGGTGGTAAGCTTTCGATAGATAGGGATGCGGACATTCCTTGTGTGTTTCTAATGACTATTGCACTCACACATCTCAATTAACGCCAGTATAATTGTAGTTGTTTGTCATCAGGGCTTTATGTCAGCACTAAAGTTTAAATACCCCCAACGTCAGCTATTTTTGGCAATTCCTTTGACGGCGTATAACGATTTATTCAAGGGAGATTTACAACTGCTGTTGTGGAAGATTACCAGTTCAAATTATTGGTCTATGACGTAGAAGAAGAGGTGATAGCTTTATGGAAAAAGTAGACAAATATCGGGATTGTATCAAACAAGTTCTCACGAAATATGCTGCATACAAGCCTTCTTATGGAGAATTGGATGTGCAAGTTGTTTTTGACACAGAACACAATCATTATCAAGTTGTTCGAGTGGGTTGGGATAACAAACAGCGAGTTTACGGTTGTCCTATACATCTCGATATTAAGGATGGCAAAATCTGGATTCAGCAGAATGGAACAGAAATCGATTTAGGGCAAGAGCTGGTTGATATAGCTGTGCCGAAGTCGGACATTGTGGTTGGGTTTCATCCACCTTATATGCGTCAGTTCACAGAATTTGCAGTGAGTTAAAACTAACCTTGATGCTTTTGGTTGCAGACATCGATCGCTCTTGATGCGTTATGGGGCGATCGCTACCAATGTTTACTTGATATTTTATCCTAAACCAGATATTGCCACAGCACTCTCAGGTAAGCTAGAATTGCAGGAAGTTTCGGGAGTATGACATGGAAACAACGTTAAATATTGAATATCTTACGAACAAAGACGGAGATGTAAGCGCTGTGGTGATTCCTATTGAGCTATGGCGACAACTACTACTACCTAATGAAGAAGTTTCTGTCGATCGACTTGCGGGTGCGGTAGAAGATTATTGCATGAACAAAGCAATGGATGAAGCTGTTAATACTCCCTTGCTAAATCGCTCGCAAGCCTTAGCTTATCTTGAGGAATAATTATCTTGGAAGTTGAATCCCGTCAGGCTTTTCTAAAAGACTTGAAAAAACTCAAGAGTTCGACATCATACCAACGCATCTAGGATCGGGCTTTTACCACACTAGAAGCAATCAACACCTTGGAGGAGATTTCTGACATTAAAGCCATGAGAGGTTACGCGGGTCGCTATCGCATCCGCATCGGCGATTACCGTATTGGAATAGAAGTTAATGAAGATGTTATAGAAGTGATGCGTGTTCTACATCGTCGGGAATTTTATCGTTATTTTCCCTAAGCAGTTGGAATCTTGATTTGTAAAAGAGAAATGCGATCGCTCTCGATGCGTTATGGGCGATCACTCTCCGTGCGATCGTCGCCCTTTGAGATGGTGGAAATGGATAAGATTGTAAGTAAAAAAAGAGGTTGGGTGACACCAGCGTCAACCCAACCTACAAAAAAAGACGATCGCACTAATGGAGAGCAGCAATCACACTTATTCCTTTTATACTAGGCGGACATATTCACGTAGTTGGGAACGTAGACCTTGAGTAATCATTGGAAAATTATTGATTTCTTGAATGATAGAGCTCTCAGATCTGCCACTCTTCTTGAGTTCCTGAACTACAGCCTTTGCTAAAGTCTCAACCCCAACCTTTGCAATCATGCTTGAAACGCCTGCAATCAAGGTGAGAGCAACTGCGCCACCAATCATGCCAAAAGGACCACCTAAAAAAGCTAACGAAGTTGTAATTGCTACGGCTCCTGCATAAGAAGAGGTTGCAACAAGCCCAACTAAGACTAAACCAGCAACTCCTAGACCAGCTAACTTATTGACTATCTCATCCATCATAATTAAATGTTCCGCTAAACTTCAGATTAATTAGACTTTCAAAGCCAAACTGAACTAACTATCTTTCCCTTTACCTCCAAACAGTTTATATATTCCGTATCCAATAGCAGCCGCCGCCGCAACAGGTGCAGCAGCAACTATGGCAGTACCAGCGATCGCGCCTCCCCCGACAACGCCACCGATACCAGCAAGGGTGCCCATAATTGCAGCACCAGAAGCACCGCCAGCTACCGTTACAGCACCAGCACCAGCTAAACCAGCAACAGCCCCAATGTTTGTAGCTGTTCTTGCCGCTGCACGAGCATCATTCTCTTCCTCAGACAAGTTCGATTGCTCTTTGAACAAAGTTTCATTCATTATTTTTGCCCCCAGATAAGCAGGGCCTGCTGCTAATACCGCAGGAGCAGCCGCCATACCACCACCAACCACACCACCTGCTGCAGCTAGACCCGAAGTAATTCCTGCTCCTGACGTTGCTGCAACAGTCAACCCTGTAGCAGCACTGGCAGCCGCACCTACCGCAGCACCAGTTTCTGCAACCGCTTTGACTGTTTTGACTGTATTTCCATTAATTCCCAGAGTGTTTTCTACAACATTTTCTACAACTTTTTCACCCGCTTTACTGGCAATATTTTCCCAATTCATAAATTAATTTATCCTTTTAATACTTGTTCCATTATCTTAATAAATTCAAAGTTTGTCTAGCCCAAAAAAGTTCTATTTTGCCGCCAATTCTCCCTCGCTTTTACTTTAACTTTAATCTAAGTTTGTACAACAATGTACGAAAATGTACGAAAATGTTGGCAGTTGTGAGCTACAATACACAAAACTCTCGCATCTCCCTGCCAGATGAATCTTAAAGAAATGTTAAACCTCGCCGATCGCATAGTTTTCGAGAAAACAGGTCAGCACCTTGACGATTTACAAGCAGCCGTACTGCGGGGAACTCTACAACGCGAGACCTACAAGCAAATAGCCAAGAATTTTGACTGTTCCGAAAGTCGCATCAGGGAAATTGGATCGGAATTATGGCAGATACTTTCAAAAGAGTTAGGAGAAGATGTCAGTAAATCGAATTTTCAATCGGCAATGGAGAGGTTACAAAACTCTAATGTTTTAAACTTTGCAAAAGACGTTGTAGTGACTGGTAGTTTCAACACCTGCGGAGAAGGTAGACACCCGCCAGATCAACCAAACTCACACCTACCCAATCAAGAAATATCACATCAAGATTTAAGCGAAATGCCCGAGTTGGGTGATTTCTTCGATCGCACTTCCTCTCTCGACACCCTCACCAACTGGATTCTACAACAAAACAGCCACCTCATCACCCTCACCGGTATCAGCGGCATCGGCAAAACCACCCTAGCAGTACAACTCGTACAACAAATCAAACACGAGTTTGAGTACACCGCTTGGTACACCCTAGACGAATTCCCCACCATAGATAAATTTCAATCTAACCTAATACAGCTTTTTTCTAACTCACAAAAACAAGATTCATCCCCAACCAACCAGAAACCCTTACCGTTAATTAAGTATATACAAAACCATCGCTGTTTAATAATATTAGATGACGTTCATAACCTTTTTTGTAGCGGCGAATTGGCAGGCAAATATAAACCTGAATGCGAAGAATATCGCACTTTATTCAAACAAATAGAAAAATTATCCCATCAAAGCTGCTTGATGTTAATTGGTTGGAACCCAGAGAAGTGACTCAAGTTAAAAGCCAAAATACTTCCATTCGCACCTTACAACTCAAAGGTTTAGACATCGCAGCGGGACGGAAAATTCTGATAGATTATGGGTTAGCAGAAAGTGATAACATTGAAATACTCATTCATCGCTACCAAGGCAATCCCCTCTGGTTAAAAAGCGTGGCGACTCTGATTCAAGAATTGGGAGGCTGCGTCAATCAGTTATTACCAAATGATACCATATTGTTGCCCGAAGATTTGAAAGATGTTTTACAGCAGCAATTTAGCCGCCTATCCGAACTAGAAAAACAAGTAATCTCCTTATTAGCCAAAGCAAGCGATGCAATTAACCTCACCCAATTGCTAGAAAATAGCCAAATTCCCGCCTCAGATTTGGTAAATGCGCTGCAATCTTTATCGCGGCGCTGCTTTATAGAACAACAAGCAAAATTTTACACTATTTCACCTGTACTGAGGCAATATGCCACAATAAGACTCGGCGCTTGAAACCGCTTTAGGGGTGCAAAATCGAATGTACTTCGTTTGTCATTTGATTTTCACCCCCAACGATACAAACGAAGTCCCTCTCTAAGAGACTAAGAGATATAAATTAGATAGAATAATCAGTAGTCGCAATTCCATTGTTTGCCATGACGCTGAAAGAATTAGAGCCTCAACTGCTGGCACTCTCTGACGACGAAAAAGCTCAAGTTGTTCAACTCCTATCTCAGGGCAAAATCACCCTGGGGCGCGGTATTGAAAAAACGCCTGATGTCTGTGGTGGGAGTGCCTGCATTGCAGGAACTCGCATCACCGTTTGGGGACTTGTCGAAGCTCGTCGCATTGGCTATAGCGAAGCCGATTTACTCACAAGCTATCTATCTCTCTCTGCTACTGATATTGCTAACGCTTGGGCCTATGCCGAAGCTTTTCCCGACGAAATTGAAACAGAAATTATGGAAAACGATGAAGTAATGGACGAGGATTTGTAGCAGATGGCACGCCTCTATGCCGACGAGCAATACCCCTATCCGGTTGTAGAATTGCTGCGGGTTTTGGGACACGATGTTTTGACTGTCCAAGAAGCAGGCAGAGCGAATCAGAAAATTCCTGACCCAGATGTGTTAGCTTTCGCAACTAGCGAGGAACGTGCAGTCATTACCGAGAACCGAAAAGATTTCTTTCGGCTGCACCGCATACAGCCCCGTCATGCCGGTATTATAGCCTGTACGAACGATCGCGATTGGGAAGCTCTGGCTAACCGAATCCACATTGCGATTACAGCAGCAGAATCTTTGCAAGGCAAACTGATTCGCGTTGTGCGTCCTTCCAAGTAACTTATAGCCTTTCAAGCGAAAGATGAGGTATGCCGAGGTATGCTGCAACCCTTACATTGTCAAGCTTTTCATGGCAAAACAGGTACCTCACCTTTTAGAGAAAGGCTATATGCGCCCCCGATCGTACCATTTTCTGAACCAATAACAACTCTTATCGGTTTCTGTCCAAAAACAAAAACCGGGCAACTTCGCAGCTACCCGGCAATCCAAACTTTAGACTTCAGACAAATCTAAAATCTCAAACCTAAAATTCTTAAACAGCCACAGTCTTCTTAGCAGAAGAGCTCAATTCGCCCTTAGCATACTTAGCTGCGAAATCGTCCAAAGAAACTTGCTTGATCTTTGTACCTTGACCGGCGCAACCGAAAGAGTTGTAGCGATCGCTACAAACCTTCTGCATATACTTGATCGACGGCTTCAAGAAGTGGCGCGGATCGAATTCCTCGGGCTTAGCAAACAAAGCTTCGCGCACCGCAGCGGTAATCGCCAAACGGTTGTCAGTATCGATGTTGATTTTGCGAACGCCGCACTTAATACCCTTTTGGATTTCTTCCACAGGTACGCCGTAGGTTTCGCGGATTTTGCCGCCGTTTTTGTTGATGATTTCCAGCAATTCTTGGGGCACAGAAGAAGAACCGTGCATCACCAAGTGAGTATTTGGCAAGCGGCGGTGAATTTCTTCAATGCGGCTGATTGCCAAAATTTCGCCAGTCGGCTTGCGAGTGAACTTGTAAGCGCCGTGGGAAGTGCCAATTGCCACTGCCAGAGCATCAACGCCGGTTTGTTCGACGAAATCAACAGCTTGCTCGGGATCTGTGAGCAATTGATCGTGGGAAAGCGCACCTTCAAAGCCGTGGCCGTCTTCTGCTTCGCCCATTCCTGTTTCCAGAGAACCCAAGCAACCCAGTTCGCCTTCAACGCTAACGCCGATCGAATGAGCCACTTTCACCACTTCGCGAGTAACTTCAACGTTGTACTCGTAGCTGGCGGGAGTCTTAGCATCCGCTTCCAGAGAACCGTCCATCATCACGCTCGTGAAACCTTGGCGCATGGCAGAATAGCAAGTGCCGGGGGCATTGCCGTGGTCTTGGTGCATGGAAATGGGAATGTGAGGATAGGTTTCAACTGCTGCCAAAATCAAGTGGCGCAGGAAATTTTCGCCAGCGTAGGAGCGAGCGCCGCGAGAAGCTTGCAGGATCACGGGGCTGTTGGTTTCGTCAGCAGCGCGCATGATGGCTTGGATTTGCTCCATGTTGTTGACGTTGTAAGCCGGTAGGCCGTAACCGTTTTCAGCCGCGTGGTCGAGCAGCAGTCGCATAGGTACAAGCGCCATAGATATTCCTCCTAGTTATTTGTGTTTCTGGGCCGTGAATTTTAGACAAGCTCAATTCTTACGATAATCTTAAGACAATTTGTAGCCGATCGCGCATTAACTTTCCAATTTTCTACTTAAAAGCTCAAAAAGTAAAATTTCGAGTTTCGAGCATTCTACTCAAAACTCAAAATTATAGATTTTTTATGGGTCGCCCGGGATTTGAACCCGAGACCAATCGGTTAAAAGCCGAATGCTCTACCGCTGAGCTAGCGACCCGTCAAAACATTGTTACCGCAGACAATTTCTAATAGTAGCACCCATCAATTCAAATAGCAAGTGTTTTTTCAAAAAAAAGTTGCAGTCATGCGAACCAGCATCTGACAAGTCGCTCCCGGCTGCAAATAAATCAAGTGTTCGCCTGTGTTGAGGGCATTTCGAGGAGCCGTCCAAGGTTCCAGACAGTAAAAATCCTTGCCTTCGACCATCCAGAATACCAACTTCCCGTAGCTGGAACTGTAACTGAGGGTGAGCCGCAAGTTGCGGGCCGCGTCAGTAACAATTGCAGCAAGACCCGTGAGTTCATCAAACGAAACATGAATTTCATCCAGCGCCGGATCGAAAACCCCCGTGAAATAACCCTTGGAGTGGGTCTTCTGATCTCTGTATTGCATCCCTGGAATCTCAAAGCGCAGATTTGTCTTGTCTGGAGCTAAAAAGTAAGGGTGCAAGCCGCTAGAAAAAGGCATGGGTTCAGTACCCATGTTGGTGTATTCCTGCACAATTTCCAAAGAATTGCCTTTAATTTGATAAGTAAAAGCTACTTGGAAATCAAAGGGATAAACAGCCTGAGTCTTCTCGTCGCTGTTAAGCACCAGGGTAATAGCCGCGCAACCATCCGTGACTTGTTCCGTCGCCGTCCAAGGCAAATCGCGAGCAAAGCCGTGCTGTTTGAGCTTGCGCTCAACTCCTTTGTGCGTGTAGGTATTGTCGGGGAGATTGCTGCAGATGGGAAACAGGATGGGAATCCCGCCGCGTACAGTCAGATCGGGATTGGCGAACCGTTCCGCGTCCAAGTAGAACATTTCTTTGCCTTCAACCAGCCAGCTAATGGCAATACCGCCCCGTTCCGGCACAACTTCTAGAGCAGAGTTAGCGGTTTCGTCGGAGAGGATATAGGTTTTGTACTGCTTTTGCTTCAGCTCGATCGCAAACACATTTGTCATCGGTAGTAGGTCGTCGATCATTGGTTGTTAGTAAATCAATCGGTCGTTAATAATTGGTCGCTGGTATGTTGCCGTTCGCCCATTACCGCCCTTTCGGGCCCCTGCATCAAAAGCTCCGATCCCACCTGCTAACCAATGCTAGCTATAGGAGGCAGGACGAGCCGCGGCCCGGAGGGGTTGCCGACTGTGCGTGGAACGAGCCTGTTTGTCGGCTGCTGTTTGAGTCCAACCTTGAAAGATAGATCCCGACTCGGGGAAAGATAGCTTTGGGGGCTCTCTCCTAGGCTCGGAGGTGGGGGCGAAATAAACGGTTCTTTAATGAATGGCTCTCGAGCAAACGGATCTGGTTCCCGGCTCGGCTTTTGAGGTTGATCCCGGTAGATGCGCTGTGGCAAATCTCGAGTCGGAGGCGGGTTCGATTCAATTGCAGGCCCCGTCCCATTCTCAAAAAATGACGAGTTGTCAGGCTGTTTGGGCGCAGCAGGCAAAGCTGGCAAAATCGGAGTAGGTTTGGGTTGTCCGGGGTTTGACAGATTGCTTTCACCGGCCGGGACTGGGGAATCAAGCCTGGGCGCGGAGATACCGCTTTTGGCGGGGTACAAGGTCGAGTTTGGAGTTTTTGGTCTGATTCCTGGGTCGATCGGGGCCTCTAGAACTACAGAAGATCGCATTGGCCGATCGAAAATACTAGAAATTTGCTCCACGTGTTTGAGAATTCGATCGCCCGCCGCCCCATTTACCACCTTCGGCTGAAACTTTTTCACCTCCACAGGCAGAAATTCTACCTTCATACTCCTGTCTTTGAGCGATACTTTCAGGACTGCGGTATCGTAATCGCTGCGAGCATTCGCGCCGAATATAAAATTACCCAGCGAGTAAACAATCGGGCGGCCCTTGTAAACTTCTGCACCTTGGAGGACATGGGGGTGGTGTCCCACTACCAAATCTGCTCCTTGGTCGATCGTGAACCGAGCCAAATCAATCTGCCAGTCTCCCGGATAATCTGCCAATTCAACTCCCCAGTGGTAATTAACAATAATCCAGTCTACCTGACCCCTGATCGCTCGAATATCCTCTGCCACGCGATTGTTGCGGCGGGGGTTAGTACCCGCTTTCCCTTGGTCGGCCGCGTTGAGGTCAGCATCGTAATAACCGAGGTAAGCAATCCGCTGACCCTTAACCTCAATAATATCTGGACGCCTAGCTTCTTTAATATTTCTACCGGCTCCCAGATGCCCAATTCCAGCATTATTTAGAGTATTTATAGTCTCCACCAGCCCCGGTTCCTCGTAATCCATAGCGTGGCTGTTTGCCAGATTGACAATATCCACTCCTCCTGAAGTTAATACTTTCACCGATTCTGGATCTGCTTTAAAATTTAATTGTTTTTTGCTCTTAGTCAAGGTAGAGCTAGTCAGGGGATTTTCTAAATTAACCATCGAAACATCTGCTTGCCGGTACTCGTCCATATTGGCGAAAGCCCAATGATAATCGTTACCGGCAGATGCGATCGCATCCGATAGATTCACATTTCCTCCGAACATCAGCGTTACGGTGGGATCGTAGGGATTAGCAACCTGCTTTTGTTTCACTACGGGTACTACTTCTAAAGCAGCTTGCACCGCATCTGGACGTTTGGGAGGCGGCCCCGACATTACCGCAGCTTGCTGGTAAGGCGAGACTGGGGATGCTAACCGGATAGCCAGAGCCTCGTGGTAGCTCACCCAACACCCTAAAACAAATGAAGCAAGTGCCGAACCCACCAACAGCAGAGAACGATACGTTTTAAATTTAACCCAATCTATGACCAATAGGGAACGATCGCGCCGCTGCCGCCGATTTGCCGGAGTCACAATTCGCACTGACTGTTTCCAGAGAATCTCTGGTTCTCCCGCCAACCGCGCGTGAATTCGCACCCCTTCTACCGCTGGCGAGTTGAGTCTCCAGACTTGGTGACAAATAAATTTGACTAAGCTTTCCCGGAGAGTGCTCCCCAGTAATGTGGTATCCGGCGCAAATTCCCGCTGGAATTCTACTAAGATTTGGACGCAGCCGGCCTGAGCTTGTTCGACGCGGGCATAAATCCCTTCGGGTCTGAGCAAGCTGTCAATCCAGTAATTCAGGGCTTGAAAGTTGCCCGATCGCGCTAGATCCAACATAGACGGCTGCGACCAATTTTCTGCATATACCATAAATTATTCTCCTTAACGCATCGAGCGATGACTCAAATTTGTGGTCAACTACCAGCCACCGCAGGCGGAGTGCCGCTGCACGGTGCGGGCTTGCACCTGAACTCCACCGCAACCAACAAAATTGAAAATCTCGAAAGGGTTTCAGCTTTTGCTCGCGCCCTGTCCGACACCTTAGGGAGTGCTGACAATATCCCCGTACTCGTCGAGTTTTGCCGGAAAAGCAGCGTTCTGAGTGCGATATTTCTGCCGACGGCGAGTTCGGCATCAAGTTCATACCCAAAGCATTCACAGCGGAAAATTAGCTTTTTCTGCGGTTGATTAGCTTTAGAGGTATGCCCAGACTTCGGGCAACGAAAGCGAGGTATCATTACCTAGATAGCCTTGTTCTTTAATGAACTGAGACTGGCTATCTCTTAGCGAGTTAGTAGTGCTTGTCTGCTGCTGTCAACTGTTCGACGGATAGCTCAAACAGCGACAAAACAGAGCGACAACAAACACAGACTAACTCGCTGTGGAAATCTCGATTTCTGCTGGCTCAACTAGAACCGGATGATTCCCCCACCATATCGTACTCGGTTAGTGGCGGGTCAGCCCAGCGATCGAGATGACGACAGCACCGCCAAACCCACTGATTCTCAGTCACTCACTACTTGAGAGCGGTTTGGCGGTGCTTGAGGAAGCGCACCAATACTCTACGAGCGCACAGAGCATTTTCAAATAGTATATTTTTTCGATCGATCTATTGAAGACAATACTCCAGATTGTTTGGGATTGACTACTATATAGTAAGGGTTTGGGCGTTTGAGGGCAATCCCGCAACCCGCGCAAAATCAACAGTTTCAGACTGCGACCTCAAAAGATTCCGGACTGTTGGAAGAAATTGTCAGCCAAGTAATTACCGTCAAATTAAATCTCAACCTGACTTCTGACTAAAAAGTGAGTGTCGGTAGCGAGGGTTTCTTTAGCCATTGTTCCCTCCAGTCCAGATTCTGCGATGTATTCGGGCAAATGCCTCTAGCGAGAGATGCCGGCGGCTGCAAAATCTGCGATCGGATAAATGGCGTACTGGATAGATTTAGTGGTACAATCAAATTCAATAACACCAATCGGTGTTGAAGTTTCAGAAAACGTGAAACTGGTCAGTCAATATGGCTGTGCCTTCCGATTTAAAACTCAAAATACGTTACAGAAAAATTGGGATAGGAATCCAGTCCTTGTCGGACGGCTTTCATGATAAGTTATGTATTGTTGATTCGCCAGATGTCAAAATCCGGTCTCAACTCTATAAAATCCCAAAAATCTCAAATAGGTTGGGGCATCAACTATCGGGCTAGGCAATATCAGACAAGCCGTGCTTGCTGAAAGCTATTTGAATCGAGAATCCCCACGCCTTGAGGTTGGGGAGAATGTCAAGGTAAACAGCCCATATTTTAAGCAAGTTACACTGCGCAGGAGAACTGACAAATGCTACAGCGCAAAATCTATCAACTCTGTTGTGATGGTCGTGAGGTTTCTATTTTTCTTCGAGATCAGCAACGTTGGATAGAGCGCGCTCGTATCCTAGATATTGAAGGGGATCTAGTCACGTTGCGCTACGAAACCGATGAAGAAGACGAAATTAGCTCCTGGGAAGAAATGGTGCGTCTAGAAAGTATTGGAGCTGTGTCCCAGAAGTTGGCTTCGGTGTCGAGAACTAACTGCGAACCCCTAGTTTCTGACGATTGTCCCGAAGCCGAACAAATTCGCAATCACTACCCGGACTCGAATTTAGATTAGTTTCGCTCTCGCGCTTGAGGCACAAAGAAGATTTGGGGGAAAAGAAAACGACTTTTCTCCCTTTTTTCTGGAAGAATTAGGCAAAAAACCAGATTTAATCAGAGTAAAAAAGCGTTTGTGTTGGAGTGCGATCGTATTGCTAGCTATCTGTAAGTAAGTCGGCGCGAATATTTATCGTTGGGATCGGCTGAAGGCACTCGGCAGAAGGCAGGAGGGATGAGGGAAAGCGCGTAATTTGTATTTCAATCGCCTTCTGTTTCCCCATCTAGGAAAAGTTCGGACTCCGGTATCGATTCAAACACCGGACAGTAACCGTCGGGAGTAACTTTAAAGCCAAACAAAGGACTGGACTGGTTCCAACAGCGCTGGCCGCGGTAGTGCTGGCAATTGCCGCAGCATTCGAGGTTGGTGGCAACGGGGCTGCCTTGAAAAAGCAGTTCCCGCTGGGAAATACCGCGCAGTACCAGTTCTTCGCCTTGCCAGCGGGCTTCTACTAAACCGGTGTCGGCAAAATTGGCCCACCGAGGATCGGCTGTAATCGGACTCGGCAAGCTAATTGCTACCTCTGTGCCTAATTCGCTGAGTTCTCCTTCATAGTTAGTTTCCGGGATCGCGGGCTGCAAAAACATTTCCCCGATCGGCAATTCAACGATCGTACCCGTCGCCGGAGTGTGCAACTGATAGCGGTTGCGGAGCTCGTCTAAGTTAGCCAAATCAGCCAAATAGGCGGGGGAACCGTGCACCAAAATTACGTGCTGGGGACGCAAGTTGTGGATGAGCTGGGTAGTTCCCGGGCCGTCGCAGTGTTCGGCTAGCAAATAAGTTTCGATGCTTCTGACTCCTGATTCGGGCCAGTTGGGCAGCCAGTCTTTGAGGGGATATCCGGGTTTTTGAGGTGCGAGCAAAATCCAAGGATTTGTCCGATCGGCAACATACAAATTCAAATGGGCAATGCGGTCAGTAATCACAATACAAGGTGTAGAACCCAATCCGGCGCGCCCTTCGGCAGACAGTCGGCGGACGCGGGGTTTCACCCTTTCGTCCCAAAACAAAGGTTGGTGCAGGGCAAAATTTTGGACAGCCGTGGGAAATTGGGGCAGCATTTCCAGATAAGCGTCGCAGCCGTCAGCGACAGTGCCGTCTACCCAAATATCCAAGTCGCGGCCTGTGAAATAGTGGTGGCTGCGGAGCAGCATCAGCAGTTCTTGGCCCAAACCGATCGCCGGCGAGGGCAGCAGTACCGAGTACCCGTCGGCGATCGCCCGGTGGATGCGATCGGCTAATTGATTTTCCAGTTGTCGGCGGTGAGGGTGGCGCGCCGTGCCGTAACTGCCTTCGACAATTAATACGTCGGGCTTCATGCCTCGGAGTTCTCCCAGCGGCAAACCTTCCACCAAACGAGAATTGGACAGGAAAAAGTCGCCGGTGTAAACGAGGGTGTAGGTGCGGTGGGGGGCTGTATAGGTCAGCAGTACAGCGGCCGCTCCGGGCAAATGGCCCGAGGGGAACAACTGCACGCTCAGTCCGGGGCACAGTTCGATCGACGACTGCCAGGGCAGTCCCTGACAGAAACGGGACTCCGGCTGCTGAGATTGTTCCGGCCAGTTGAGCGGTAGCAGTCGCGCTGTGACTTCGCTGGCGTAAATTGGCAAGTGCGGGAAAGACTGGTGAAGCGCTAGCAAACCTCTGGCGTGGTCGGAGTGGGCGTGGGTGCACACCACAAAATCGGCTGGGAGCGATCGATCTAGTGCCGCTGACAGGGGCGAGACATCCTCTACACCGCAGTCAAGTAAAATGCGGTGGGGCCCCATGCGGACTAGCAAACAGACTCCTTCCTGTGCGTGGCCTGCGCCGTAAGGTAAACAATCGAGATCCATCACTGAGTTTAGTATCCCTGTTTAGCGCACAACTTGCAGTATCGCCAGAGCTAAAATATTGGCGGAGACTGCATTTATTTCGATCGAGTTCAGATACCGACGCGCGATCGACCAGCTTTGACAAACTAAAATACTTTGCCCGACACAAAACCAGGTCGATCGCGCGTCGTCCAATAGCCCTAGAGTTTAATGTTGGCTCGAAGGCTCCGGCTCCCGTGCAAGGAAAGTAATAGAACTTTAAGATTTGATGCAGCGCCCTGAAAGCAATTTTCCGAAGGCAGCGACCCTTGGGTTTTGGCCTTTCGACAAACTTAATGCTAGTGGTTCCGGCATCAAAAGTTACATTTTATTGCACCTTGTAAGAGCAGCCAACTCGATCTTGTATTCTGAGTTTTAAATCTTTTTTCACAATTTGCGCCTGCTAAAAGCTAGTCTTTTTTATGAGAAGATTTTAATTCAGCAGCCCCAAGATGTTGACAAAACTTTACAAATCTTCATCTCTCGGCTTTTGAGGGCGGTGTATAGTCCAATAAGAAAAACTTAGAGAACCAGACTCGCGCTAGCTAACTGCTGCTGTCAGGGCAGATAGGGAGTTTATGAGTTCGATCGGTTTCTTTGTAAAAGTTTTGATACATTTTTCTCAGCAAACCTTGTGGCTATCCAGGAGAGAGTTTAAATGACTTTTGGACCTGCATCTCAATTGGGCGTCGCCCTATTTGAAGACACAGACCCTATTCAGTTGTGGCCCGGACGCTCGGATGAGGAAGCCGCCACCGTAATTCAAGCAGTGTACCGACAAGTTTTGGGCAATGCTTACGTAATGGAGAGCGAACGGCTTTCTGTTCCCGAATCGCAGCTCAAACGCGGTGAAATCAGCGTCCGCGAGTTCGTGCGCCAAGTAGCGAAATCGGAACTTTACCGATCGCGCTTTTTTGACGTTTGTCCGCGCTACCGCTATACGGAGCTGACTTTCAAGCACCTGTTAGGTAGAGCGCCAGAGGGCTACGAAGAAACGAAGCATCACAGCAATATCCTCGATGCAAGCGGCTTTGAAGCTGATATCGATTCCTACATCGACAGCGACGAATACCAAAATGCTTACGGGGAAGACACAGTACCGTATTACCGCGGCTACAAAACCCAAACGGGCAAGAACATGGTTGGTTTTACCTATATGTTCCAACTGCTGCGCGGTGCTTCCAGCAGCGACCTGAAGGGCAGTTTGGCTGGTAACAGTCCCAAATTGTACAAGCACGTAATTCAAGAAACGCCCCTAGCTGTAATCGCTCCTTCGGGCGGTTCCGACGGCTGGGCGTTCCAAGACTCGCCCGTCGGCGCTCGGACTCGTCACGGAGCCGGGGCTGGCGAAGAAGGCAAGGTATACCGGATCGAAGTTACGGCTTATCGATCGAATGTGGTCAACCGCGTCTCGAAATTCCGCCGCAGCAACCAAGTCTATCTAGTACCTTTTGACAAATTATCGCAAGAGTACCAGCGGATTCACCAAATGGGCGGCGTGATTGCTAGCATCACACCGGTGAGCTAGGAAACAGCAAAATGTTTGAGTAAGGTGCGTATTGCGAACCCTAGGTTGATTGCAGATGCAACGCAGACTGGGTAAGGTACGCAGTGCGCGCCTTACAGTTGTTTTGGATGCAATCTACTCGCGGAATTTAACAGAGTAGAAAAGCAGATTTTCAAAGGTTTTTATCAACAGAATAGGAAGGGGGAAAAGTAAAAATGGTCAGTACAGCACCAGCAGTAAAATTCGGAATAGAAGCTTTTTCTGGCGCACCAGTTGAGCTGTGGCCGGCGAGCGGTTTGGAAGAGTTGCAAGTCGCGATTCGAGCAGCCTACCGGCAGGTTTTGGGCAACGCTTACGTGATGGAAAGCGAGCGTTTGACGAGTGCAGAATCTCAGTTGTGCGATGGTAGCATTTCGGTGCGCGACTTCGTGCGGGCGATCGCCAAATCGGAAATGTACCGCGCCCGTTTTTTTGAAACAGCTTCTCCCTATCGGTTTGTAGAACTCAATTTCAAGCATTTATTAGGTCGAGCACCTCAAGATCAAGCCGAGATTTCCGAACACGTTCGCCTGTACAACGAGCACGGTTACGACGCGGAAATTGATTCTTATCTTGACAGCCAAGAATATCAACAAAACTTCGGCGAAAATACTGTACCTTTCTACCGCGCTGCTGTCAGCCAAATCGGTCAAAAACAAGTAGGCTACAACCGGATTTTTGCTTTGTTCCGCGGCCCTGCCGAAACAGACACAAATAAGGACTCTCAGCTAACCTATGCTGTGGCAACTAACAGCACCAGCAAGATTGTACCTCCGATGTCTGGAGGACGTAGCGGTTATGCTGACGCGACTGAAAAAATGTTTAAGATTGTGGTGCAAGGTGCTAAATACAACCAACCCCGCCGCCGCAGCACTGTGGAATATATTGTTCCCGGTAACAGAATGAGTCCCCAAATTCAGCGGATTAATCGCACGAGCGGCCGAATAGTCAGCATCACTGAAATTGGATAAGTGGTAATGGATAATTGGTAATTGCGAAGGGTAATTGCGAAGGGTAAAGAAAAAGGATGAATCATGAATTCAAACTTGAGAAATTACCAATGAAAAAGAGGAATTACGCATCGAAGCGTGCAACTTTTGATGAGTTGCGAGTTACCAATTACCAGTTATGTCGTTGCCGATACCTCGCAATCAAAACGGTTCGATCGCTCGGAATGCAAGTTTTCAAGCTCGGAGAACTGGCCTTGCGAACGATCGAACTAATTATAACAACCAAAGCAATAGAAAATTAGGAGAAAATCAAATGTCTTTATGGGCTGTAGAATCGACACCGGTGGAACTGCGAGCAAATGCTACAGAAGATGATTTGCAGACAGTGATTCGGGCTGTTTACAAACAAGTCTTGGGTAACGCACACTTGATGGAGTGCGATCGACTTACCAGTGCAGAATCGCTGTTGCGAAATGGCGATATCACCGTCAAGGGTTTTGTAAACTTAGTAGCAAAATCGGATTTGTATCGATCGCTCTTTTTTGAATCGAGTTCCCCCTATCGGTTTATCGAACTCAATTCTAAGCATTTGTTGGGCCGCGCACCTGCCGATCAATCGGAGATTTCCGAACACGTTATCACTTATAACGAGCAAGGATACGACGCTGAAATAGACTCTTATCTCGATAGCAACGAGTACAATTCAAGTTTTGGCGAAAATACTGTTCCCTATGCCCGCAGCACTCGCAGCCAAGTTGGCAAGAAAAATGTTGGTTTCAATCGGATGTTTGCTTTGTACCGCGGCGATGCTACCAGCGATGCGAGCAATAAGGCAAAATTGATTACCGATGTAGCTGCTAATCTCGGCACAAAAATCAAAGCTCCTGCTAGCGGTTTTGGTGCTTACAGCAATACTGGCAAGCGTTTTCGGATCTCGGCTGTCAAGGGTAGCGGCTCTCGGAGAAGGGTGAGCAATGTAACTTATGAAGTGGGTTACAGCCAGTTGTCTGAGAACATTCAGTACATCAATAAAAGTGGGGGCAAAATCCTCAGCATTACTGAGGTTGCTTAGAGCAGTCATCTATCGGTAGTTATTGGTTATTGGTTGTTGGTTATTGGTTGTTGGTTGTCTTCAATAACTAATAGCTAATTACTGATAACCGATTGCAAATTACAAATTACCGATAACTGATTTAAAATTACAAATTACCAATTAGCAGATGCAGTTAAGTGAATTTATCGATCGTTCAATTGGCAAATGGCGATCGCAGCGCAGCGCTCACCATTTAGCATTCAGTCACTTTGAAGAAGTTCGTTCTAGAATTGACATTGTAGCGCTGAATGCGGACGATGCAGAAGTAGTTGAGCTTTGTCGATCGTACAACATCGATCCTGCTACTGCTGCTCATCCTTTTCGGATGAGTTGGGAGGGCGAGTCGGATTGGGACGAAAAAGAGGTACTAGAAGGCAGTTGCGTGCTCGTACCCGTGCCAAATCCCCAAAATCCGTCCGAGGGGAAACTGCTGCGCGATCGCGGGTATGCTGAGACAGTGCCTGCCGTTGGCCGCTACCAGTTGACAGAGGACGGAACTTTTATTTTAATTACAGAGTACGATCGAGCCGCAGCAGAAGAGCGCATCTGGTTCGGTACTCCCAATTTGCGCTTCCGCGTCTCCCTAATCAAAACAAGCGACGGCACAGGCGTTACCACCGCTTCTTTTTCATCAGAAATCCGCTGTTTGTCCACTAATTAGTCATTAGTCATTAGTCATTAGTCATTAGTCATTAGTCAGTGGTCATTAGTCATCAGTCATCAGTCATTAGTCAGTAGTTGTTGGGAGTTGGTTATTAGTTATTAGTTATTGGTTATTGGTTATTGGTTAAGCTGTTGCGGCATTTAAATTGAATGTCAAAAAAAATCCCCTTCTTGTGGGGAGTAGGGGTTGGGAATCCTGCCCGCCCTGAACATACAATGTTTATTTGTCCGACAGCTTATTGGTTACTTGTTAAGAATTCCCAATCCCTCCACAACGCTAGAGCCCAATTCTCAATTCCCAATAACAAATAACAAATAACAACTAACAGCTAACAGCTAACAGTCAACAGTCAACAATTCCCAATTCCCAATTCCCAATTCCCAATTCCCAATTCCCAATTCCCAATTCCCAATTCCCCAATGACAAGTGAACTTATCGCCCTAGCTAACTTGATGGCCGGGCATTTCAGCAACCAAAAGCAATCAATTGCCAATCCGCAAAGCTACGCTCACATTCGGGTTTTGTTTCGGCCTTTACCCTTTGAGTTTTTTGGCGGCATTGGTTTTTATTCCGAACAAGTTTATGACTACGATGTGTGGAATCCTTACCGTCAAGGCATTCACCGACTTGTCGAACAAGAAAATCAAATTTATATAGAAAATTACGGCCTAAAAGATGGTATGCTTTATGCAGGTGCAGGACGAGAATTAGATATTCTGAGGACGATTGCGCCGGATAGTATTGAACGGCGCTATAACTGTTCGATGGTATTTAAGAGAGATGGCGAAATGTTTCGAGGAAGCGTAGAACCCGGGCAGAAGTGTTTGATTAATCGCAAGGGATGCGAGACTTATTTAGTCAGTGATGTGGAATTGACAGAGCATACTTGGACAAGTTTAGACCGAGGAATGGATGTTAATACTGGCGAGCAAGTCTGGGGTTCGACTGAAGGGCCTTTGCTGTTTGATAAAGTCGAAAGTTTTGCCTGTGAAGTGCCTGCAGTCTCCTTAGTAATATGAGGAAATTTGAATGTTTAAAATATTATGCTACCGCCCTTAGCTAGAAAAAAGATGGAGTGCTGGATTCGGAGCCGGCATCTGATTTGTTCGGGAAATTTTTTTATATTTGAAACTCTAGAATATCCTACTATTGAAAGTTTTGGGGAGTGCATTGAGAGTTTGGGCGGAACTTTTATTTGCGTTCATCCGATTAATAAGGTTTGGATTGGCAATCACCGAAAAGTTATTCTATATCAAGCTAAGGCGAGTTTGCACGCTCCTCAGCACGAACTCAAGCAATACTGGATTAAATATGGTAGTTTTTATACTAAGTTTGATGAACGCTGTTAAATAAAAATCTGCGGTTGAAATTGGATAATGTTTGGGCTTGTTTTCTCAAATATGATGTAATACCATTTTTCTAAAGATGTGGTATAGATGAAGTCTTAGCCCTCCCAAGGCATCGGGGGGGTAATGTCTAGCGCTACTTTATTTCATTGGTATAATACCATTTTCTAAAGATGTGGTACAGATGAAGTCTTAGCCCCCCTTAGTAAGGGGGGTTGGGGGGGTAATGTCTAGCGCTACTTTATGAAATTGATGTAAGGTGCGTCGCCCTGAGATTGTTAATTGGATGTACGGATTTTTAATGGCGACGCACCCTACAAATACTACAAATCTTTGAATATGTAAGAATTATTCAGTCGGACAAGATGCGACTGCTGATTAATGAGTGATGAGTTGTTGCTGTTGTTGAATGATTTGCTGCAAATCTGCTGGTGCGACGCAGCGGCGTTCTGAACTGTAAGTCATAAGATTGATGCCGTTCATCATGCGTACTGTGCTGACGCGGACGCGAAAATCGTCGGTGATAAACCAGCAGCGTTCTTGACCTTGATTTTTTTCATATTCGGTGTCGATTGTCAATACTCCATCGGTTGCAAAATTGTATCTCCCGATAACTGGGATTCCTTCGACATAACCTTGGTTGCGGAGGAATTTTCCTGATTGGGGATTGTGGCGATCGGGAATATCTACTAGAATTGCTGCGTAATTTGGGTTGGGTTCTTTGTCTTTGGCATCGAGGGTTGTCTGCCACATGAATATAGCTCCACCGACGGCTAGTGCTGGATTTACTGCTTGGTTTTCGCAAATTTCTTGAATTTTGGGGTGGTCTTTTTCCATGATTTGAATGATGAGATTTGATTCGCCTGACTCGTCTGCGGCTGCGTCGAAGTGATGGACTGAACGCTGCGAAAACCAGGTTCCTTCGCTTTTGCGAAAGAAGTCCATCATTGTCATTGGCGGTTTGATTTTCATGGTGTTTGTGACCTCTGCTGATTTTTTGGCAATCCGGTTTTCTCGATTTTACTAAATTTGAGAATGTTTGATTGTAAAGTTTAGTAATTCCAGCAGCCAAAAAGAAGATAACTGCTGGCTTGTGCTGATAACCGACATTCGGTAAATGATTCGGAATTGAAAATTAAAAATCAAAAATCGAAAATGGCGTGAGGGATGTCGGGAGGGGTTCTGGTCAAGGTATAATCAGTTGGATTGAGGTATTTTTTTTAAAGAAATGGTTAATTTAACGATCGATCGCACAAATTTCGATTCGGAGAGTTTACTGGCTGCTGTGAAGTCGGGGCAGAGTTTGGCGGGGGTTGATTTGAGTGGGGTTGATTTGTACGATCGCGATTTGAGCGGTGCTAAGCTTAACGGTGCTAACCTCGCGGGTGCTAGTTTGATTGGTGTTAACCTGTGCGGTGCAGATTTGAGCGGTGCTAATCTGGTTGAGGCGGATTTGCGGGGTGCTAATTTGCAGGGGGCGATTTTGCAGTCGGCTGCTTTGCAAAACAGTTGTTTGTGCAGGGCTTCTTTGCAGAATGCTAATCTGAGCGAGGCTGATTTGAGCGGCTCGAAATTGCAAGTTGCTATCTACGATTCGCTGACAGTTTGGCCGTCGGGTTTTAGATTCAAAAATTGCGGCGCTGTGGGGCCTGGAGCTATTTTGACTGGGGCTTTTTTAAATACAGCTAATTTGCGGTTTGTGGATTTGAGGGGTGCTAATTTGTTGGGCGCTTATTTAAGCGGGGCTGATTTGACTGGTGCTAATCTGCAAGGTGCGGGTTTGAGCGGCGCTAATTTGCGGAGGGCTTTTTTGACTGGTGCTTGCTTGCGGGATGCGCGGTTAAATGGTGCGGAATTGCAGGGTGTTGATTTTCGAGCTGCTGATTTGACTAATGCTAGTTTCGATCATGTTACTAGCATTGAAGGTGCGGATTTTACTGGGGTTCGCGGACTTGACGAAGGGGTGAGGGCCATGCTTTGTCACCGGAGTTCGGCCCAGTTGGATAGTTGGAATTCTTTGACTAGAACTACTACTCGCGAAAGTTTGAATTGCGAAGGTGTTTGATTGTTTGATATTTTTTTGAGAATAGTAGCCGATCGCAATTAACGCTGAAATCAGGATCGATCGCCAAAACTCGGTTTTCTTAATAAAAAATCGGGTTTTTTTGATTTGGCATTAATTGCAAAATTTGGTAGCCCTGGCCGCCAATGACACTCACCATTGAGATAATGCTCGACGAGCAATCGCTGTCGGCGACAAAAATTATTTAGACAAAAAACTTGACATCAGCGGGTAATCGAAAGTAAAAATAAATAACAGCAATCATAAATATGAGGCTTTATGTTTGATTCGCGCATCGGCGATCGGCAAGTATGGCATTGATAAGTAGCTATCCCCTACAACAATTTTGGCTAAAATACATCCGGTAAAATACGGAGACTCTAGGATTTTTTGGCAATCTAAAATCTAAAATCTAAAATCTAAAATGGCAACAGCTATTCTCGACCTGGAAATCTCCAAACTCCCGCCAGAAATTGCGGTTGAGGAACGTTACAGCAAAGCCTTGGTTTTAATTAGACTGCACGGAAAGCCGATCGCGAGCGCTCAAGTTTCGGTAGTCGGAGGTCGCATTGAGGGCTCTCAATTGCGGGAAACACTGATGGATGCTGCGGGGGATAACCTTTGGAAAAACTGGCTCTACGACACTCTAGAATGGGATGAGCGGGGGCCGATGGAGGCATTGCCGATCGCCACTGTAGCGGTTTGCACGCGCGATCGACCGGAAGATTTGCAGCGCTGTTTGGAAGCGTTCATGCAGCTCCCAGACGACGGTCAGGAATACTTGGTAATTGACAATTGTCCCGCCACGGACGCTACTGAGGAATTGGTCAAAAATTACCCAACAGTCCGCTATGTACGCGAGGATGTACCGGGTTCCAGCGCTGCCCGCAACCGAGCTTTACGCGAAGCTAAACACGAATTCGTAGCATTTACAGATGACGATGCAGTGCCAGATCCGAACTGGCTGCGATCGCTCTTGCGAAATTTCAGCGATCGGCGGGTGATGTGCGTTACGGGGCTAATCATGCCCTTGGAACTCGAAACAGAAGCGCAAGAATGGTTCGAGCGCTACAGCCCCCACGGGCGGGGCTTTGAACGCCGAATTTTTGACGGGGCGCAGTGCAACCCGCTGATAGTCTCTCCGGTGGGTGTTTCGGCGAGTATGGCTTTACGCAAAAGCTCGATCGACTTTATTGGATTGTTTGACGAAGTTCTGGGGGCGGGAACCCCAACAGTCGGCGGCGAAGACTGCGAACTCTTTGCCCGCATTTTGCGCGCCGGCTACTGCATCGTCTACGAGCCCAGAGCATTGAGCTGGCACCGCCACCGCCGTACTTGGGAAGAATTGCAAAAAACGCTCCACGGCTACGGCATCGGAGTCTATGCTTTCTGGACGCGGATGTTTGTCATCAACAGAGAATTCAGTGTGCCTCGGTTAGCTTTGGGATGGCTGCTACACAAACAAATTCCTGAATTAGTGGCTTCTTTGCGGCAGCAACCGGATGCGATTCCGAAGGATTTGCTGTTAGCTCAACTGCGGGGCTGTGTCAGGGGGCCGATGGCTTATTTTGCTTCTAGGAAGTGGTTACAAGCTTTTAAGGAAGAAGTCAGTAGTCATTAGTTAGTAGTCATTAGTCATTAGTCATTAGTCATTAGCCGGAGGGAAGAAGTCATTAGTCATTAGTCATTAGTCATTAGCCGGAGGGAAGAAGTCGGAGGAAAGAGTGTTTAAAATTACCAATTACCAATTATTTTTAGTCAGAACACGGAAGTCACGCATACACGGAAAACTGTTTTTTCCTCTTTCTTCTTTCTTATTTTTGCTGAATAACAACCAACAACTAAAACAATCCTTGCAGGAGTCGTAAACTTTTTACCCCACCCCAACCCTCCCCTTGCCAAGGGGAGGGAGTAAGAAATTCAACAATGATTTAGGATTGCTATAACAACTCACAACTCACAACTCACAACTCACAACTCACAACTCACAACTAATTGCCAATTCCCAATTCCCAATTCCCAATATGAATAGAGAAAATCCAACTGTTAGCGTAATTATTCCCAGTCACAATCGCAGTTTTTCGCTGCGGCGGGCTCTGGATGCTTTGCACTCGCAGACTTATCCGATCGACCTAATGGAAGTTATTGTAGTTGCAGATAGCTGCATTGACGATACTTTGGCAATGCTCCAAGACTACAAAGCTCCGTTTAAATTGCAGGTTGTTGAGGTAAATTGCCGGAGTGCTGCCATCGCTCGCAATACGGGAGCGGCTTCGGCTAGCGGGGAATTGCTGCTGTTTCTCGATGACGATATCGAAGCGCTGCCTTCTTTGGTGGAAAGCCACGCGCGGGTTCACCGAGAGCGTCCGGGCTGTGCTGTCATGGGCCCTTATCCGCCAAAGTTGCAGGGAGAAACTAGATTTTTTGGCGTAGAAGTGCGCTCGTGGTGGGAAGACAAGTTTTATCAGATGAGCCAGCCGACTCACCGATTTACTTATCAAGATTTGCTCAGCGGCAACCTTTCTTTGGATGCAGAAATGTTTGCTCATCTTGATGGCTTCGATTCGGCTTTCGGGAATTGTGGCGGGGAAGATTACGAGTTTGGGGTGCGTTTGCTGAAAGCTGATGTACCTTTTGCTGTAGCGGCTGATGCTGTTGGCTATCATTACGAACATGAAACTAACAATCTCGATCGCTCTTTTCGCCGCGCTCGTCAGGAAGGGCGATCGGATGTTTTGATCGGTCAGCGGCACCCGGAAATGAGACCGACGCTGCACATCAAAGACTACGAAACTCCTGATTCTCTGGTAAATAAAATTTTGGTTGCGATCGTATTTTTCTGGCCTGCCGCCTTGGATTTGCTGGCTGTCGGACTGAGAAAATCCCTTGACTGGCTTCAATACATGGGGATGCGGGGAACTTGGCGGTGGTTGCAGACTAAACTACTGGCTTACTCGTACTTGCGGGGTGTTATCGATGAGTTGAAAAGTCGATCGGCTCTTTCTCGTTTTATGCAAGAAGGAATGGCTAGCGGCGATTTGGGCAGACATGAAATTGAAATCGATTTGCAGGAAGGTTGGGAAGCAGCAGAACGAATTATTGATCGGAAAAAACCCGATGGCATTTATCTGCGTTACGGTGAACAGTCGATCGGTCACGTCACTCCCAAATTCGGTGTAGAGCCACTGCGGGGCGCTCACTTGCGATCGATTCTGGCGCTTGACTTTGCCGAACCTCTGGCTCGGGCGATCGCGGTTAACGGTATGCCCAAAAGTGCTGCTCATTCTGAGCCTAGCTTAGTTGACAACACCCTACTTCAACATCTACAGTTATTTACAGTATTGGACAAAAAAAAGCTGGAAAATGTAGTCTAGAAATGACATAATTAGATCATCTAAATAATAGAATATATAGCCTTTAGATATCTCATAGGAGGTACTATCCGGCATCGGGCATCGGGCCGAAGAGCATCGGGCATCGGGCCTAAAAGCATACCTCAATTTTTTGAGAACCGCTATAGAGGTGTAATTAAGTAAGCCTTTAATTGCTCGGCAATAGTAATTTAGAGTAAAAAAAATAGAAATTGACAATGGTAATTATGGCAATAGAATTGAATAAAGCTAATTTTTTAGAACCAATTCCTGATAAGTTGAACCTGGTGCAGACCCAGAATTTGGTTGAGATTCAGCCGGGTAATTTATCCGGGCGAGAACCTCAGATAGTTGCTGGGGGTGTGCTGTGAGAAATGCGAGAAAGGTAGCTTACATTCGCCAAATCACTCATTTCTTTGATTTGCTACGGGTATTGGTCGATCGCGATATGAAATTACTTTACAAGCGATCGACCTTGGGGATTGCTTGGACTTTAATCAGTCCGCTGTTACAGTTGGCTGTATTTTCCTTTTTGTTTCGCTCTGTCGTAGCGCTTAACATTCCCAAATTTTCTTCCTTTGTTTTCAGCGGCTTGTTAATTTGGAGTTGGTCTCAAACGGCCTTATTTAAATCAACGGGATTAATTACCACTAATAAGGCACTAATCAGGCAGCCAAATTTCCCCACGGCAATTTTGCCGGTAGTCACGACGATGACTGGGCTAATTCACTTTGTGTTAGCTTTGCCGGTGTTAATTATCTTTCTGCTAATTGATGGTGTTCGTCTAAATTCAGTGCTACTTTTGTTGCCGCTGCTGATGATTATTCAGTTTGTTTTGACAGTTAGTTTTGCTTATCCCCTTGCAGCTTTGAATGTCACTTTTCGCGACACTCAACACACTTTGGGAGTCGTGTTGCAGATGATGTTTTACCTGACTCCGATTTTCTACGACATCAACAGCGTCCCGGAAAAATTCAAGATTTTTTATTACTTAAATCCAATGGTGCCGCTGATTGAAGCTTACCGCGCCATACTGCTCAAAGGTATGCAGCCGGATTGGCAGGCTCTGTTAGTTTTGAGCTTGGCTGTGGCGGTTCTTTTGCCTATCGGACTGGGAATTTTTAGACGGCAAAGCGATCATTTTGTGGAGGAATTGTAAATGCGAGAAGCAATTATTGTCAAGGGTTTGGGCAAGCGTTTTAACCGCTACTCTGCCGCGAAACCTTATACGATTATGGAGGCAGCTTTGTCCGGTTGGTGGAAGCTGAAGCCGGAGGCGAGTTTTTGGGCGCTGCGGAATATAAATTTTACTGTTTATCCTGGGGAAATGCTGGGAATTCTTGGCAAGAATGGGGCGGGAAAATCAACGCTGCTGCAACTTGTCGGCGGGATTGGTAAGGCAGAGGAAGGAACTATTAAAATTAACGGCAGAATCGGCGGTTTGTTAGATTTGGGTGCGGGTTTTCACACGGATCTAACAGGCAGAGAAAACGTGTTTGTGGGTGCTGTGGTGGCCGGTTTGACTAGCCGAGAAGTGGCGCGCAGGTTTGACGATATTGTGGAATTTGCCGAGTTAAAAAAGTTTATTGATAGCCCGATGCGGACTTACAGTACGGGGATGAAAATGCGGCTGGCTTTTTCGGTGGCGGTGCATACCGATCCAGAAGTGCTGTTAGTTGATGAACATTTGTCAGTTGGTGATGTGGCTTTTCAAACTAAATGTTTGAACAAGATAACTGAGTTTAAAAATCAAGGATGTGCGATTGTTTTGATTTCTCACACTGCGTCGCAAATTCAGAAAATGTGCGATCGGGCTTTGTGGCTGAAATCAGGTGAAATCGTGGCCTACGGGGAACCGGAAGTAGTAGTCGGTCAGTATTTGTCAGAAATGCGATCGCCCACAGAAAATCGCACTCCCCTGGGCGGTACTGAAGCTACAAGTAGCGGCTCGCCACTGCGAGGCAATCAGAATCGATTTGGTTCTTTGGAAGTAGAAATTACCGATGTTAAAGTATTTCCGAATGCCGAAATAAATAGCGGCGATGCGATTAGCATTGAAATCCATTATTCGGTATCTCAGGAAATTTCTGCTGCTATTTTTGCCGTGACAATCAGCAGGGATGATGGTCAAAGTTGTTTTGAGACTAATACTAATCAAATGGGCAAACTGCTGCCGCTCGTGAAAGGGCAAGGCAAAATCCGGCTACAAATAGACAGGCTGGATTTAGGAAACGGTCAGTATTACGTGAATGCTGGGGTTTACGACGAAACTTTGGCTTACGCCTACGATTATCATTGGCAGATTTATCCACTGTACGTGCGATCGACTGTCAACCAAAAAACGATTCTTTGTCCGCCGTACCGCTGGCAATTTGAGGGCAAAATGCCGCTTCTCGATTTAGCCGAGCCAGCCACTGCAACTTACGATTTGGATAAGAATAATCCCGCCTACGCCAAGATTTTAACTCAGTTGGAAAACAAGCAAAAACCTGATTTTTTAATAATTGGTGCTCAAAACTGCGGCACGGAATCTCTATACAGCTATCTCGCAAATCACTTGCAAATTATCAAAGAAGGTTCGCGGGACATTCACTTTTTTGAATTAAATTTCGAGCGCGGTGTTGAGTGGTACAGCAAGCAGTTGACGCGGAGTGTAGCGAGTGAGAAAGTGTTCCTGTGGGAGATGACTGCTTACTATATTTATCATCCCTTGGTAGCGGAGCGAGTTTACAAGTGTTTCCCGGATATTAAGCTGATTGTAATGCTGCGAAATCCGGTAAAACGAGCGTGGATGCACTATCATTTAGAAGTGGCGAACGGCTGCGAAAAATTAGATTTTGAAAAGGCGATCGCCTCCGAGGGCGATCGGCTAAAAGGTGAAATTAAAAAAATCAAAGCCGATGAAAATTATTACAGTTTCAATCACCAGCACTATTCCTATTTGTCGCGGGGAATTTATGTAGAACAAATCAAAAACTGGCTCGACTATTTTCCGAGAGAACAATTGCTAATTATCAAAAGCGAAGATTTTTACGCGCAGACAGGCAAAGTATTTTCCGAAGTATTGAAATTTCTGGATATTAGTGAAAGTACAAGTAAAGAATATGAAATCAATCATGTCGATGAATACAGCCAAATGCCACCAGAAATCGCACAAGAATTGACTAACTACTTCAAACCTTATAATCAGGAACTTTCGGACTTGTTGCACGAGGATTTTAGTTGGAGTTAGGAAAAAAGTTTTTAACCGCAGACATCCCAGAGAAGAACATCAATCATACCTCTTTCTTCTCTTCCTCTGCGCCCTCTGCGCTCTCTGCGGTTCGTAAAAAAATCTAATTCACAAACCCTTTATTAGCTATAAAAATGAAACGGATATTTTTAATAGGCTCTCCGAGAAGCGGCACAACCATGCTTCAAAGTTTATTAGCTGCCCATCCTGAAGTTATCTCTTTTCCTGAATCTAAGTTTTTTCACTATTTACTGTACAAGAAGTTTGCGGGAAAGTTGCCAGGTAGGATGGAAGCTTTTTTTAAAAATGAGATTAATCGTCCTGAACTTTTGCAAAGTTTTGATGACAGTCAAACTGCAGGCACTAAAGTTAGTTGGTTTGCAGGAGTTTTGGATGGTTTGGCTGCGGAACAAAACAAAAGCATTTGGTTGGAAAAAACGCCGGAACATATATATTTTATTGATGACATAGAGCGATTTTTACCGGATGCGAAATTCATACATATTTTGCGAAACGGTATGGATACAATAGCTTCTCTGCATGAGGCTACTAGGAATTCTCATGATTTGTGGGGGCCAGGTTGGGATTTAAACCACTGTATCCATCGCTGGAAGGAGGCGACGTTAATTAGTCACAAATATGCTAAAAAGTCTAATCATATATTAGTCAAGTATGAGGAAGTTGTCGATAACAAAGTCAAAAGATTAGAAGAACTTTGTCACTTTATGGGGGTTGAATATGACGGAAAAATGCTGGAGTTTTATCAAGAAAAAGCAGCTAGTCTCAGTTTAAATTTACCTTGGCACCAAGGAATTGAGAGAGAGGTTAAAAGTAGTAATGTTCACAAACATCATAAAATTTTTACGAACAATGAAATTAAAGATATTTTAGATAAAATTAAGCGAGTCAAGGGTGAAATTGCCTGGAAAGTTACGGTAGAAGTGAGCGAACCAATTTCGGATATTTACACTTTGCAAATATACGATCGCCTGCACTGTACAATTCAATTAGAAGGCATTAAACTCGGTGTTGTGGAATTGCCAGTCTGCGACGGGATTGTGGCGGGTGCGGTGTTGGCGGATGCGATCGCAGCCCAGTTGGCTTGGCAAATTCTCGATCGCTACTTTCAACGCAATCGCTGCGAAAAAGGTAATAGATTGTGGGAAACTTTGCTGCAACCATTCCACAAGAAAAATGACTGGAGGCTATTTTTGCAAGAATTATGGGGGCGTTTGCATTGGCATTTGGATGATTTCTACAAGCCAGAAATAGCCGAAGAAGTCCCAACAATTACGCTCGAAAAAGATTTAATTGCTGTAGAAGTTAGCGAAGAATTACCTAATATAAAAGTTGAGCTTTCTGAAATTGACGTGCTGGTGAAAGTCGGCGGTGTTGCTGTCGGTATTGTCACGGTTGCGGTGGAAAATAATTTTGTTTCTGCTCAAAAATTGCGATCGACAATTACTCAAAATAGCGGTTTTGAATTGTGCGTCGCCGCCGTGCGAGAAGCTTTGCTGGGAAAACCGCTCGACGGCAAGCAATCGCTGCGATCGCGCTTAGCCGCTGCTGCTCAGCAAAGGTCGAATCAGCCCGAATGGTTGAATGCAGCGGGTGCTGGGGGCATTTACCCGCCAAATGCAGTGATGTTCGGCAGGCGATCGGGTGCGATCGGCACCAGTATCAGCCGCCGCGCCGCACTCCCAGCTGCAGCGCTGCCGGAAATCGCATCAGCAGCAGCAATCGCCGGGGAAACAACAATGAAAATGCCCCAAGAAAACGAGCTACCAAAACAAGTATTTTATGCACCGGAAATCATTGGCTCAAAATCTTCTTATCGAGAACCTTCTCACTCGCTGAAACCTCAATTTTCCGAGAATCATAGCATTACAAAAAAACTCCCAATTCTCTCCTACCGCCGCATTTCTCCCGATGGTTTAGACGCAATTACTCCCCAGATTTTTGAACAACAGTTACACAATCTCAAAAATCAGGGTTATTACAGTGCAAGTTGGGAAAATTGGCGAAGCGCAAAACAGACTAAAACTCCTCTACCAGGCAAAGCCGTATTGATAACATTTGACGGCGGCTATCTCGACTTTTTCCAATATGCTTGGCCCTTGCTAAAACGCTATGATTTTACAGCAACTGTTTTTCTAGTAGCCGAGTCGATTGGAAAGACAAATAGTTGGGAAAAAGCCGAAGGTGAAGAAGTAAACTTAATGGGATGGCCAGAAATTCTGCAACTGCGGGATGCAGGAATTGAATTCGGTTCAATGTCTGCTACTCATCAACCTCTAACTGCATTATCGCCCACAGAAATTGTGCGTGAGGGGGTAAAATCCCGCGCTATTTTGGAACTGGAATTAGGGAAATCTGTTAAATGTTTTGCTTATCCTTACGGAGATGTCGATAAAACTGTAGAACATTTAATCGGGGCGAGCGGGTATACTTTTGGTGTATCGTATAGGTCAAACTTTAGCAGCTTAGACGATTCTTTAATGTCGCTACCCCGCATTCAAATTACAAAGGAAAGCCCCTTAAAACTAGGTTCGCAGTGAGGAATTTAGTCCGCATTCGGAAGAAATAAAGTCCTCACTACAAACCAACTTGATGACGATTTAGATCGTTGCTAGAAACTTTTTCTCAGCCGCTGCACCAAACCCTGAAACTTCCGCCCTAAATAACCGCCAAATCCTCTATAAATCTTCTCAAACTTATAATAAAATAAAATATCCATCACATCATCAGTTTTCATGTACTTTAAGTAAGAAATTACCTTGTCTGTAAGCTCATCATTAACATCATCGATATACTTTCTCACCGCCAACCTTTCCGAAATATGCCATTTTTGATCGAACTTGCGGTGCATTTGGGTTTCATAATCTCCCAAATCTGAGATTTTCCCGTCCAAATATTTTTCAATGTATTTCCCCGCAATTTCGGCACCATCCATCCCGTGTCTGATACCCTCGCCGCCCAAAAAATTTACAGTGGAGACAGTATCGCCGATCGCAATTATATTATCCTTGTAATAAATATCCTGCAAACCCTGACTGTACTTCAGAGTAGAACCGTGTTTGTCAATAATTGTATAATTTTTAGACTTCAGATATTCATCAATCAGCAAATCGATATATTTTTTCAAAGGTTCCAAATTTTTCACAGTTTTCGGATCTAAAAAAATGCGGCCCGCACCAACTTTCAGCCTGTTTTGTTCCATTGGAAATATCCAAGAATAACCCTTCGGCATCCATTTATCGCCCAAAAAAAAGATTAAATCCTTGGCATATTTATGATAAATTTCCGGTTCTACTTCAATTAAATATTCGATGCCGGTTCCCGATAAAAACTCTGGCTTGTCTTTTTCTTTTTCGTACATAATCGCCCTAGCAAAACCCGTAGCATCAACCAAAACTTTAGTGCTAACTTTGATAAGTTGACCGTCAGATAGCTGTTTGAATTCTACGATTGTTTCACCGTTAGCTTGGGAATGTCCGGTGTAGCGACAACCAAGCCAAACTTCACCGCCAAATCGCTCAACTTCCTCGGCTAAAAAAGCTCTAAATTTAGCAAAATTGAGAACAACTCCCAAGTTTTCGGGAGACTCCCAAGTTTGACTGACTTTGCTGGTTTCAATAGTCAGTTTGTGCCAAAAACTGCCGATTACTGATTCGGGTAAATCGAATTGAGAGAGGGTTTCTAACGGTGTGGCGGCGCTGGAAAAGTCGTTTTTATTAAAATTGTCGTTTTGTTCGGCAAGCAAGACTTTGCGGCCGGATTTAGCGAGAATTCTTGCACATTGGCCTCCTGCCGGGCCTGCTCCTACTATTACTATGTCAAAACTTTTTAAGTTCATCTTGCTTTTAAATCGCTTCCAATGTCAAAATACCCGCAGACATATCAACTACTAACCGCCGATTTTTTAGCTATTGGCGATCGATTAAAATTTCCGGTACTCCCGCACATGAACGGGAATGTCAAAATCTTGCTCATCAATTGTAATTTTTCCTGCATAAATATCGAAATCAAATTCTCCCTTAGCTGTTCGCATTGTTTCTTTTTCTACATAAGTCCAATCAAGTCCCTCTAAATCCTAAATGTCCATTGCTAGCCAGCCAGAAAATCCTGTATCTAGGAGAGCATCAACAGGTAATTCTAAGCCGTTATCAGCAATCAATTCAATTTCAAAAAATAGCTCATCCTCCTCACCAAATATTCCTTCCATCATATCGTGCCACAAATTCCGGTTTCATTGATTCTAAAGACGTGCGGGATTGCATTAGGATGTTTTTGGCGACATCTTTTTCCAGCACCTAACGAATCTTTTTCGATAAAATAATCCCCGCTGTCGGGTTCAACTGCCATGTACCAGTTGTAGTGGGTTTTAATCAATTCTGGTTTTAGGCGATCGAAGGTTGGTTTGCAGCGTTGATAAAATGCTTCTCTTTCAGCGCGCCACTGGGCTTTTTTTCTTCTGACCACTGGATTTCGGGGAACAATCTTCCGCGCCGTACTGTACGATTTGGTTTCACGTTAGTCATTGTTGATTCTCCTTTTGTGCAGTATAAAATTGTAAGGTGAGCAGCGCCCACCCTACAATTCTAGCTAATTACACGCTAACGGGTGATTCTTTGCGGCTGAATTGTGCTAAGATGCGATCGCACATTTGCGACGGATTCAAACCCAATGTTGCCATCGACTGATCCGGTGTAGCGTGGTCTACCAATGTATCAGGTACACCCAAGCGCATCACTGGAACAAGAACATTATTGTCTAGCAAAGCTTCGGCTACTGCTGAACCGAAACCGCCCATCAAACAACCTTCTTCCATTGTGACAACTTTGCCGATTCGCTGTGCTAAAGGCAAGATTAATTCAGTGTCCAAAGGCTTGACAAAACGCGCGTTGATGACTGTTGCTTCGATGCCGTGTTCGCTCAAAATCTCGGCAGTTTGCATTGCCGGATAAACCATCGAACCGTAACCTAATATTAGCAAATCGTCGCCGTTGCGGAGAATTTCAGCTTTGCCGATCGCCAATTCTTCCCAACCCTCTTCCATCAAAGGAACACCGTAACCGTTGCCGCGCGGGTAACGCATCGCGATCGGGCCGCTGGTGTGGTTGATTCCCGTGACTACCATCCGCTGCAATTCTGCCTCGTCTTTTGGAGCCATAATTGTCATGTTTGGCAGACACCGCAAGTAAGAAATATCGTACATTCCTTGGTGGGTGGGCCCGTCTGCGCCAACAATTCCGGCGCGATCCAAACAGAAGAAAACAGGCAAGTTTTGGATGCAGACATCGTGAATTATTTGGTCGTAGGCGCGCTGCAAAAAGGTAGAGTAAATTGCGACAACCGGGCGCATTCCTTCGCAGGCTAAACCAGCCGATAAAGTGACAGCGTGCTGTTCGGCAATACCAACATCAATGTACTGTTTCGGCAGTTTTTCCTGAAGTTTGTCTAAGCCTGTGCCTGTTGCCATTGCAGCAGTAATGCCGACAATTTTCGGATTATCTTCTGCTAGCTTGACTAGGGCGTGGGCAAAGACTTTCGCGTAGGCGGGAGGTTTGGGCTTGGTGGACGGAAGGCCTTTACCGGTGGCGAGGTTAAACGGATTTTGGGCGTGATATCCTACTTGGTCTTTTTCGGCGATCGCATATCCTTTGCCCTTCACCGTCACAACGTGAACTAACACAGGCCCTTGGATAGTATGAGCGTGTTTGAAAGTAGTAATTAACTCTTGCAAATTGTGTCCGTCTACCGGGCCCATGTAAGTAAAGCCCAATTCTTCAATTACAGCTCCAACTTTCGAGACAGCCAAGCGTTTCATCCCTTCTTTGATGCGTTCCATTTCTGGAGTAAAAGTTTCGCCAACAAAGGGAATTTGTTTGAATTGTTCCTCTAAGTTATCTTTGAGAAACTGCACCGGTGGCGACAAGCGCATTTTGTTCAAATAGCGGGTAATTGCGCCGACGTTGGGGGAGATTGACATCTCATTGTCGTTGAGCACAACTAACAAATTGGTTTTCGGCATATGGCCCGCGTGGTTGATCGCTTCGAGTGCCATGCCGCCCGTCAGCGCACCGTCGCCGATGACTGCTACAGTTTTGAAGTTTTCGCCCTTGAGGTCGCGTGCCATTGCCATTCCCAGGGCTGCGGAAATGCTCGTGGAGGCGTGACCGGCGCCGAAGTGGTCAAACTTGCTCTCGCAGCGCTTGAGATAGCCTGCAACGCCGTCTTTTTGGCGCAGGGTGTGGAATTGGTTGTAGCGGCCGGTGATCAATTTGTGCGGATAAGCTTGGTGGCCGACATCCCAGGTAACTTTGTCGCGATCGAGGTCTAGGGTTTGGTATAGTGCTAATGTGAGTTCGACTACACCCAATCCTGGGCCGAGGTGGCCGCCGCTCGCAGCTACTGTTTCTAAATGCTTTTCTCGAATTTGTCGGGCAATTTGTTCGAGTTGATGAATCGAGAGACCGTGTAATTGGTTTGGATGAGTCAGTTCGCTGAGATGCATATTTTAAAATCTTGCTCCTGTGAATCAGGACGAATCCTTAACAGCTATAGGTTGAGCCTGCAACGATCGGGACGCGCAAACATTAGAATAGTTTAGCTGTTATTTGGGAAAAACTGTTAGTCGTAACAATTTTATCATTTCTGACCTGGTAATTATAGTAAATAAATATTACATATTCAACATAAAAAATACTTGTATTGTAATTTGATAATCGCTAACCATCGGGCAAACATGGCCGATTAAAATTGTTGGGCGGTCAAATAGAACTCTAAAAATTTTGAGGACTCAATGCGGTTATTTTATCCCAAATTTTGTGATTTTCTGGATGTCCAAGCATCTCTGAATTGAACTAAGGAGGCTCTTCGGAACCCCAGAAGCATTACCAGGCAGAGCGAAAGTAACGAGCAATCGCTTAAATTATTAAATTTTCATTCCTAATAAAGTTTTTAACTTGTAGCCAAATTCCCTCAACGGGATTTTCGGACGGGGTAGAAATCGGAAGACGCTCGTAAATGATTTACCAATCTTTTCGCTAAACATCATCACCCCGGAAATGACGTTCGCGATCGCGCATACACCGCCATAATTCCAGCTTATATTTCCGGTTTAAACTATTTTAAAAATCTACAATTCCTGGTTGTTTTTTGATAGCTCCTGGGTCATTTTTCTAACATTCTTCCTACTGTTCGTGAACTCTGTCAATTCTTTTAAATCCGTCGATTTGCTATGTAATTGAGCGCTATTTTCCATAATTTCCACCGTTTTGTACATCATTATTCGATCCGAGCGGACTCTTCTTGTCAAACTGACTTAGGCTCGCTAGATTTAGTTGAAATTTTAAAATCTACCAGTAAATGCTCGAAATATAACACCAATCTTAGAAGGAAGATTATCCGGCTTTAAGAAGTTCATGAAATGTTAAGGTTGTGATTTAATCTGCTCGATTGGCGTGAAAATTAAGAATTTTAAGAAAGTTTTGTGAGTTATTTAGTAATGCACGAGTTCAGAATTTTGTCAAATAAATTTAGATGCGTTTACCCTGATTTCGATCGCCCTCAGCGCAAACTAGATGAAAACTAGATCCAGTCCGGCCCGAATCGCGGGGAATCCAGAAGTATAGAATAGAGGTTGCCGAACCGGCACACCGCCCGATCGCTCCCCGCCAGCAATTTGTTACCCTAAAAATAGAATCTGCCCTCCTTCAACTCCCAGTCATGAACAACGCCTCTCCCCTAATTCAAACCATCACACCCGAACGCTGGGCCGGCTTTAGCATGGACTTTATCGGGGCGGGTTACACGGGTTTGTTGGTCAAAAACGGCCGCGCCGTGCGTACCCTGAAATCCGGGCGGCATTTCAGCTTCGCCCTTCCCCTGCTGGAACAGTGTCAAATTGTCATCGTAGACACCAAACTCCGCAATTTGGATGTACAGTCGCACGGAGATTTTTTATCTAAGGATCGATTTTTAATTGATGCCACTCTGACTGTTATTTATCAAGTTATAGATCCGAAACGAGTAGCTTTGGAATTGTCCGATCCTATCGCTGTTTTAGCAAGTGCAGTTAAGGATTGTATGGGAGTGGCGATCGGGCAATTTTCCTTACAACAGCTTATCAGTCAAGGACGGCTGTTGCTGCGCCAAAACTTGCTCGATCGCGTCCAAGATTTTTATACCCTAGGTTTTAACTTAGAAGACGTGCGAATTGGCGATGTCAGCTTTCCCGAAACCAACGGAGTTATTCGCCAAGTTGAGGGAATGAGTGCCCGACAAGAAGCAGAAAATTCGGCCGCCCTGCAAATGAGAATTGCCGAAGCCAGCCGGCCGATCGCTCCTCAAGCTCCCGTACAGCAGTTAAACTTAATTTCAGGTAATTCTCCTGCGAGTCTTCCAACTTCTGACACAGCAGCAGGATTCGATCGCGATTTGCAACAACTGACAGAACAACTCGCTCAAAACAGTCTCCCTCCTGCGAGAAATTCACCTTCACTTGCACCGACGGTACTCGCCAGCAGCGATCGCAAAAACACCGCATATTTAATCTACAAATTTTCTGGACAGGCGATCGGTTTAACCGCCAATCCTTTTACAATTGGACGGGAACCTACTAACACTTTAGTATTGCAAGATCCGCAAAGTTCGCGCTACCACGCCCAGATTCGCCGCGCCACTGACGAAGTTGGCAAACAGCGATATCAGCTTGTCGATAGCGGGAGTTCCAACGGCACTTTTGTCGGAGGGCAGAGGCTGGCTGCTAACGAGCCTTTTTGGCTGGCAAACGGTTGCGAAATTGCGATCGGCGACCAAAAATGGGTGTTTCAAGATTCGTGATTGAAAGATATGAAGATTTGTTTAAACAGCAGACAAACACAGATAAATCCCATCAGCGTTCATCTGTGTTTATCTGCTGACATCTGCGGTGAAAAAATCCCAATCTAAGTAACTCACTTGAATCACGACATACAACTAAGACATAAAGATTTGCTTAAACAGCAGACAAACACAGACAAATCCCATCAGCGTTCATCTGTGTTTATCTGCTGACATCTGCGGTGAAAAAATCCCAATCTAAGTAACTCACTTGAATCACGACATACAACTAAGACATAAAGATTTGCTTAAACAGCAGACAAAC
>NZ_JADEXD010000226.1 GCF_015207285.1 Tychonema sp. LEGE 07203
CTCTTAGCCCCCCCGAACTCGCGGGGGGGTTGGGGGGGGTAATATCTAGCGCTACTTTATTTCATTGGTATTAAACACCTCCTACAGTCCTCTCTCCTGTAAGTTGCCAGATAACGCAACAGCTTATGCCCCATGCCCTATGCCCTATGCCCTATGCCCAGCGGCACCTCATATGAGAGCACAGAAAGGCTATAAATCTCAAATCTACACGCGGCACCCTACTGCTGGCGGGCGGCGAGAGTTTAGCCGACGACTGTGCGGGCTAGCAAGACGGGACAGTTGGCGTAGACTCGCACGTAGTCTGAGAGGGAATTTCCTAAAAGTCGATCGAGATCCAAAAAGTTTTTAGCAACGTTGGGCCGCCGATCCGGCGAACCGATTACTAATAAATCGGCATTCACTTCGTCTGCAATCCGACAAAGTTCCTCCCCTGGCTTACCTGTGGCACTCACGCAGCGGTAGCTAACTCCCAGTTGTTTCGCCACTGCTACTGCTGGAGCTAATACCGGGTCTTTTTCAGCATTTGCTGTTACATCTTCGGTGGATTTTCCAGTCAAATCTTTGGTGACGTGCACTAGAATTATTTGTCCGCCGTTAACTTCTTTGACAAAAGATAGGGCTAGTTCTAAGGATTGTTTTGCGGATTCAGATGCGTCTAGGGCCACCATGACGCGCCGGATTTTTTTGACGTAGATGTCGTCCTTGACTAACAGCATAGGTCTGGATGTTAGCTGGAAAACGTACTGGCTGACTGAGTTTTCCAAAATCGATTGCAGCCGTCCCAGCCCCCGGGAACCCATAATCACTAAGTCGGATTGTTCTTCTTCTGCGACTTGGCAAACTGTGGTTTTTGGATCTCCCTGTTTCAGCCGGGGATTGACTTTGTTGGGATCTATTTTTAAAGATTGGACTGCTTGTGCTAAAATCTTGCCTCCTTCTTCCAACTTGTCGGCCATGCCGTCGGATGTTACTTGGGGCGGCACGACGTGCAAAACGGTGACAGAGGTTTGTTGCATGGAAGGGATGTCCATCAACATATTGAACATCTCTTCGCACAAGCCCCGACCGGCGACGGCTACTAAAATTTTTTCTATCATGGTTTTTGGCAGTAAAAAACAGTTGAGTTTTCTTGTGTGACTCTCTCACTAGGGCGTTGGTACTCTAGTCGCTTAATGTTAAGCATAAGCCTGAAGTTTGCTTTATGATTTGTAGAAATGTAGCGTTTTGGAACAATTTGTAACGTGTTAAAGAACGATCGAACTCAACCAGAAATCGCAGCGGCTAATGCTATTCAACATCGGCCCGGAATCGACTCTGAGGGCTGGTTTGAATATTTGGTGCGAGTCTACCCTCACCATACTGACTACTCAGGTATGGTTTGGCACGGGACTTATCTGGCTTGGATGGAGGAAGCGCGGGTGGAAAGTTTGCGCTCTCTGGGCATTGAGTATGCAGAGTGGGTGGCGCAGGGTTTGGAATTGCCCGTGGTGGAGCTTTCGGTGCGCTACCACCGCTCTGTACAAATGGGTCAATTGGTGGCGATCAGAACGCGGATGGCTGCGAGCGAGGGTGTGCGGCTGCTTTGGGATTACGAAATTCGATCGCCCGATACTCAGGAGTTATACGTGACGGCGCAGGTAACTTTGGTTGGTGTCGATCGGGAAAAAGGCAAGATTGTCCGCCAGTTGCCGCCGGCGCTGAAGGAGGCTTTGACAAGGCTTTCTGTTAAACCTTCAACCTAAGCTGCTGTTAATTATCAAACCTATAGTCCTGTACGGGTTGCCAGAAACCGGGTTTTTTATACCAAACTTCCGTCGCAGCCTTCGCTGCCGACCAAAAACCCGGTTTCTCGAATCAGAAGTGCGTAATTAATGACACAGTTTTGGCATTTTTCTAATTTATATTTTCAGCATTCGTAGAACCTCTAAACAATGTCAAATAAACTGGAATTTCCCGATGTAAATAGTGAAAAACAGCGCAATGTATTGGGGGATAATGAGTTAGTATCTGCGTTAACAACTGAAAATAAAACTATTGTTTCGGGAAACCATGACAATTTAAACAACGGCGAATTAGCAGAGAGTAAAAATAAAATTTGGGCGGTCGTATCGCTGTCGGCGGCGCTGCTGGCGGTGTCGCTGGCAGCCATTTTTATTAGGTTTAGCGAACGGGAAATCAGCCCGAATGCTACGGTTTTTAACCGTTTGTGGATAGCAACTTTAGTATTTGGAATTTGGAACGGGGCGGGGGAAGCGCGCCGCCGAATGTCTGGGGCTGAAGTTGAAGGGCGATCGAACTACACTCTGCGCGATGTGATGCTGCTAACCGCCGTCGGCGTGGTTTCCTCTGCTTCACTGGGTTTCTGGGCCTGGTCGCTGACTCAAACTAATGTCGCCAATTCTACCGTACTCCGCAACTTAACTCCTTTATTTACTACTTTGGGGGGATGGCTGCTGTTGGGACGGCATTTTGACAGCAGGTTTTTGCTGGGACTGGTGGTGGCTTTGTCGGGTGGAATTGCGATCGGCACTACCGACTTGCAAACAGCGGGAGACAACTTTGCCGGGGACATTGCTGCTATTTTATCGGCAATGTTTTACGCAGCAAATCTGCTGCTTGCGGAACATTTGCGAACCAAGTTCCCGGCGACAACTATATTGATGTGGCGCTGTTTTATTGGCAGCATCTTGGTTTTGCCGCTGGTAGTGCTGGCGGGCGATCGAGTTTTTCCTTATTCTTGGCAAGGATGGCTGGCTGTAATTGCTTTAGCCGTGATTTGCCAAGCTTTCGGCCAAGGACTTCTCATCCACAGTCTCGGCACTTTGTCATCGGGATTCGTCGCCCTTTTTCTGCTGCTAGAACCAGTAATTACGGCGATTATTGCCTGGATGCTGTTTGCCGAAAATTTGAGCTTGTTTAATTGGTTCGCTTTCTCTGTAGTTTTAGCGGGAATATATTTGGCAAAATCTAGTAGTTCTGCCGATCGCAAATCACACAAAAAGGAAAAAACTTAAATGGTTGCAACATCAACGGGCAGGAATAGCTGGCATTACGATTTTAGTCTGCTGCCCCAATATTTAGACCTGCTGTTTGCCAAACTGCGGATTGCTGTAGTGTTCGGCGGCGACTGCGATCGCCCCGGTTCCGTGATTTACAAAACTCACAATCCCCGCTCTTGGAAGAGTTACGAAATCGTCGCCCGCGAGATTGCTAGAGCATTAACAGAAATTGGCTTCCAACAAGTGTTTGTCATCCCTGATGACATGAACCTTCCCGAACAGCTCAAACAACAAAAAATTCATTTAGTCTGGCTAAATACGGGCGGAGTCCAGGGCTACAACCCTGTTTGTCACACTCCCGCCTTGTTGGAAATGTTGGGAATGCCTTATATCGGTCACAATCCTTTAAACAGTTCAACTTTAGATAACAAACACGCTTTTAAAAGGGAACTGCAATCAGTCGGAATTAAAACCGCTCCGTTTATGACTTGGCATCCTTCTCAAGGAATTTTGCAGCCTAATTTGCACGAGCGTTTTTCCATTGCTTTCGGCGAGTATCGAGGGCCGTTTGTGGTTAAACCAGTATCCGGTCGCGCTTCGCTGCACGTTCATTTTGTAGAAAAGATGGAGGAGTTGTCTCAAGCTGTTTCCGAAGTTCACCGAGCAACTCACAATACTGCTTTAATTGAAAAATATTTGCCGGGACGAGAATTTTGTGTAGCGGTTTGCGGTTATGTAACCTATGCTAAAAGCTGTTTTACTAAAAATGCAAAACCCTTTGCTTTTTCTACGGTAGAGCGAATTTTGGAGTCAGATGAACTCATCTTTACTTCTATGGATAAAAAAGCGATTACGGCCGATCGCGGGCGGTTGATGGGCGCGGAGGAACCCGAACTCAAACAGCAGTTAATTGAGTTAGCTCGCAAAATCTATTGGGAATTTAGTTTAAACAGTTTGGTGCGAATTGATGTCCGCAGCGATCGCGAGGGAGAACTTTATGTTTTGGAAGCAAATCCGAAACCGGATCTCAAACATCCAGGCAAAAATGTAACGAGTTTGGTTGCTTTGGGTTTGGCGGAATACGGGATGAGTTATAATGATTTGATTTTTAGTTTGCTGGCGGATAGGTTGGATTATTTGTTGACTCAACATATCGAGATTATTCCTCATATTGTGGATTTGCTCGATCGATGAAACTTTAGCAAAACATTTTGTATGCTGCAGGGCGACGCACTGTTGCCGTCATTCGATTTGAGACTTGAGATTTTAGATGCTTTCGATTTACCCCACGGATAAATTCTCTTTCTTGAGGATTTGAGATTTTAGATGCTCTCGATTGATTGCACGGATCGATCGCGTGGCGGGTACTACCTTTGAAATTATTGGTCAAATTTATTAGCAATCTACTGTTTGACAGCTTAGGCATTCGATCCCCCGCAGCGCCGGAATCGCTGCGGGGGAAGATATTTAAGTCAAGCCCTACTCCGCTTCAACCAGGAGGAGCAGTGGGTATGCGAAGGGATCGAGACAGGGATATAAATGATAGATACAAAGGTTTTTAGGCGGTTGTTGACACCAACCCAATGCGAACCTTACCCATTGAGTTTTTGTAAATAAATATGAATTATCCAGCCAAGCAAACACAGGCTCGCAAGTTGTGATAGCCTTGAGTAAGATAGCAACTTCGGGATGCCATTTTTGGTGGCAAGCATCAGGATAACTCAATTTATATCGATTAGATAAACCAAATGGAAGCATTACTTTTATTAATAGGATTTGGAGGGGGAGTATTAGTCTGCTGGCTAATATTGAAGAAGCGAAATTCGCGAAATTTGGTGCGGATGCAGGGTTCGCAGGAGGCGATATCGAAGTTGGCGTCGCAGTTGGATGCCAGAACTTCGGAATTGCGGCAAAAGGCGGAGACTGAAAATCAGCTAAATTCGGAATTGTCCCAGTTGCAAATGCGCTTGGAAAAAGTGACGGGCGAGCAAGAAGTCTTAAACAATCAAGTGTCGGAGTTGGAAGGATTTTTGGGAGGAATTGCTGAGGAGCGATCGCAAGTTGATGCTTTGATTGCTGAGTTGCAGTTTCAGTTAGAAAGCGCAGGGCAAGCTCAGTCGCAGTTACCGGAATTGGCGGAACTTCAAGATCGATTAGAAGTTGCACAGCAGGAGCGATCGCAACTTAACGCTCAAATCCTGGAAATGCAAGCAGAGCGAGAGGCGCTGGATGCAGAGAGCGCTCTATTTCGCGATCGGCTGTCTGAATTGGAAAGTCAGTTGGAAACAGCCAGTCAAGGCAAATTGCAGCTAAAGTACCAGTTATCGGAAATTCAAATTAAGTTCGATCGCTCAATTCAAGAGCGGGAGCAACTGCATTCTCAACTGTCGAGTTTGCAAGCTCAATTGGAAAGCGCACAACAAGAACAGGAAACACTGAATTCTCAATGGCAAACCGCCCGCCAACAAGCAGAACAACCTCAATCTGAATTATTAGATTTGGAAACACAGTTAGAAGCTGCAAATCGAGATAAAATGCAGTTAAACTCTCAATTGTCTGAGCTGCAAAGTCAATCAGAGACAGTTATTGGAGAGCGAGAACAACTGCTTTCTCAGTTGTCACAATTGCAGGCTCAAGTAAATCCCAGCGAGGGAGACAACTCCCAACTTCTGTCTCAATTATCGGAACTGCAAGCTCAATTAGAAACTGCTAACACTGAGCGATCGCAGCTGGCGGCTCAACTCTTGGAATTCCAAACTCAAGTCGAGCAAGCCAACCAAAATCAAAATCAACTGCAATCTCAAATATCCGAGTTAGAAACTCAGTTAGAAAGCGCGACTCAAATTCGCTCAGAATTAGAATCGCAGCTGGCGGCTCAACAGTCGGAATTCCAAACTCAAATTGACACAGCCAACCAAAATCAAAATCAACTGCAATCTCAAATATCCGAGTTAGAAACTCAGTTAGAAAGCGCGACTCAAATTCGCTCAGAATTAGAATCGCAGCTGGCGGCTCAACAGTCGGAATTCCAAACTCAAATTGACACAGCCAACCAAAATCAAAATCAACTGCAATCTCAAATATCCGAGTTAGAAACTCAGTTAGAAAGCGCGACTCAAATTCGATCGGAATTAGAATCGCAGCTCGTGGCTCAACAGTCGGAATTCCAAACTCAAGTCGAGCAAGCTAACCAAAATGAAAATCACCAGCAATCTCAGATATCCAAGTTAGAAACTCAGTTAGAAAGCGTAACTCAAATTCGCTCGGAATTGGAATCGCAGCTGGCGGCTCAACTCTTGGAATTCCAAACTCAAGTCGAGCAAGCTAACCAAAATGAAAATCACCAGCAATCTCAGATATCCAAGTTAGAAACTCAGTTAGAAAGCGCGACTCAAATTCGATCGGGATTGGAATCTCAGTTAGAAACTGCTAAGAGAGAACGATCGCAACTTGATGCTCAACTCTCAGAACTTCAAAATCAAATCGAGACAGCCAACGAGAATCAAGCTCAATTGCAACGTCAAGTATCTGAGTTAGAACATCAGTTAGGATCGGTCAATCAAGAAAGCCTCGATTTACAATCGCCAATTGTCGAAAAGGGCGATCGAGACCTTCCCAAGGCTGAATTAGCAGACCAAATTGAAGAATCCACCTCACAACCAATAGTAGAGAAAAATCAAGACCTTGTTGTTTGCCCAGAAGGTCAAGGCGATTATACTACTATTAGTGAAGCGGTAAAAAATGCGGCTTCGGGTACGCGCATTTACGTACAGCCAGGTTTGTATCGAGAAAGTTTAATTATCGACAAATCTGTGGAAATTATCGGCAGCACAGAAGCGGGTAACGTCACTGTTGAAAGCACCGACTCAAACTGCATTCAAATGCAAACAGACAGCGCTTTAGTCCGAGGCTTGACGCTGATCGCAACAGGGAAATATTATGCTGTAGATGTTCGTAAAGGCGAGTTAATTGTAGAAGACAGCGATATCACTTCTGCCAACTATTCTGTGGTAGTAATTTGCGGGCCAGATGCTAATTCGGTAATCCGGCGCTGTCAAATTCACGATGGAATATGGAACGGTATTTTCATCTCGGATAATGGGAAAGCAACAGTAGAAGATTCCAATATTTATGATAACGGCAGCCTGGGAATCGGTGTCGGATTGGGAGGAAAATTGATCGCGCGCCGCTGTCGGATTAATGGCAATCAAGGTGAGGCGATCGTAGTTTACAGAGATGGCATTGCTACAGTAGATGATTGCGATTTAACCGGCAATGCTGGCGGTGCTTGGCGGATTGCAGATAACGGATACGTGCGCGGCAAAAACAATCAAGAATAGAAGAAGGCAGTTGGCAGTTGGCAGTAGTCAGTAGTCAGTTGGCAGTAGTCATTAGAACTC
>NZ_JADEXD010000227.1 GCF_015207285.1 Tychonema sp. LEGE 07203
TCAATCAAGAAACCACTCTCAAGCGTAGCTTGCCACAGAAAAGGAAACGGGCTGCAATGAATGATGAATACATGATGCTTCTTCTCAAATCCTTTTGTCAAGACTGATTGAGATGCTCTTACCCTGCTTTTGGAGTGTCCCTACATAATATAGTTACCCGTAGGGACACGGCTTTTGGAGTGTCCCTACAAGGGCTGCTTATACCAATTTCAAACGAAATAACAGTATTCTTGTCCCCCCCCTTTGCAAGGGGGGGCTAGGGGGGGTCGAAGAGTATTGGATGATTTTAGAGAAATGGTATTACTTAGCTTGACAATAGGTTTCGTAAACGCCGTCAAGCAGTAAATTGAGAGCAAAAGTTGCTTTCTCGGCCGCTAACAGCGCTTCCTGTTGTGCTTCTTCAGTTTGGCAAAGTTCTAACAAGGCTTCGCGGGTGGCTTCCGAGTGGAACTCGTCGGCTTTTTCGTGGACTTTAAAGAAGGACAAAGCTGCTTCGGAATCGATGCCGTAAAATTCCTGCAAACCAGCGATTTTGGTTGTAGAAACTTCGGGGATTTGCGCTTCGTAAGCGTAGAGGGCGGCTAAACCTTTGGCGGGAGATTCGCTGCGGGCTAAGTCTTTGAGAATGCGGACGGATTCGGTGGTTTTTTCTAGGTGTTCGCGTTCGAGAACTGCGTTTCTGTCTAAACCCAAACCTTCGGCAAAGCGCAGCCACAATTCGGGGTGATTTGCAGCGCCTCTCTCTTCTTCTATCAGGTTTTCGAGGAGCATTTGACGAATTTTGATGTCGTCGCAGGCGGCGTGGGTAGCGCTGACGTAGGTGGGGAAGTTGTGGACTTGCAGGTAGTATTCTTGGGCGTACTCTTGCAGCATTGCGAGGTCGAGTTTACCTTCGTTCCACATTTGGTAGAACGGGTGTTTCAGCAGGTGGTTTTGGTCGAGAATGGTGTTGAGTTGTTCGAGAAATTGCTGTTCGGTCATAATGTCGATCGCCCTTAAGGATAGTGCAGCCACTAAAATGTTATTGTAATTTAGCATTTTGTCAAGAGCAAGTTTTCAATTTTTATGTTTTGGTCAAACTGGTGCGATCGCCCGTTATGCGAACTTAGCGCCGCCCGAACCCTTTACCGCGCATAGATTTCGACCAAACCAGCAATTCACCTCCGCATCCGCCGCCCGCCAGAAATTGACCGTCAGGATGCCATGCGAGACAGGAAAAACCGCCCTCTGCACCTTCTAGAACTTGCAGCAATTGTTCTGCTTCGTACCACAAACAAAGTTTACCGTCTGCGGCGGCGGAAGCTAATAAAAAGGTGGTAGGTTGAAAGGCGATCGCACTTACCACATTTTCATGCACCTCTAACGCCCAACCTTCCCAACCGACTCTTTCATCAGCGTCTCTTTCCCACACCGAAATGCCTTGAGAACTCGAAGCAGCTAACAAAGGTACACCCAAAGAATTAGTTTTATCCGACCAAGCTAACTCCCGAACTTTCCCCGGAAAACCCTGCATTACCCACGGTTCAATATTACCCCATTCATTAACAATTAGGGTATTGTCCATATTGCCACAAGCTAAATATTGCCCTGACGTATCCCAAGCAATTACACCTGTTACAGACGGTACTGATAAAATGTCCGGGTCTTCGTCCCAGTCTTCGCCACTCCAAACTTTGACGCCTTGATAGCCGCTAACTGCCAAATATTTAAGAACAGGATGCCATGCTAAATCTAGCACCGAAGATGAATCGAAATTCAGCGTTACCTCCACAACATCATCGTCAGCATTCCACACTTGAACGCAGCGGCCCATACTGAAAGCTAACTGATTGCTGTTGGGACTCCAAGCTAATTTATCAACCCACACGCGCTGGTTATCCAAATTAGCAATTAATTGGCCAGAATCGGCGCGCCAAATTTGCACCCGTCCGTCTTGTCCGCCCGCAGCTAGGAATTGACCGCCGGAGGAAAAAGACAAGCAATCGATTGATTTCCCCGTGGCAGTTTGCAGCGGTTGCCAGGACAATTCATTAATTGTCCCTACTGTCGCCAGCATCACTTCGCCCCCAGCAGAACAGACTGCTAAAGTTTTGCCGTCCGGCGACCAAGTAACAGCAGTTACGTAGTCAGACAGCATTTCTTTGCCGTGAATTTCCAGGGTTTGTTCGCTTTTATTTGTCTTTTGGTTACCCATATTTATTGAATCTGAGATGTTGCACTATTTTCTAGAACGGGCAAGATGCCCGTTCCACAAGAGATGAATTTTATTCTTGTGGAACAGGCCGGAAAGCCTGTTCCGTTCCACAAGAAATGAATTTTATTCTTGTGGAACGGGCATCTTGCCCGTTCCTAAAAAGCTTATTGAAAATGCTGCAAGATGCCAGTTAAACCAGACACTTACGGAAATCCTCTCGCAATTGATTTTCGTTTAAGTTGCGGCCGATGAATACGAGTTCGTTTTTCGGAGTTTCGGTAGCTTTCCAAGGTCTATCTGGTCTGCCGTCAAATAGCATATGTACTCCTTGAAACACAAATCGCTTGTTTTCTCCGGCCATATTCAAAATTCCTTTTGTCCGAAAGATATTCGGGCCTTGAGTCCGCAACAATTCCTCAATCCAATCGCTAAATTTGTTGCCGTCAATAGCACCGGATTCAACTATTGCTACGGAAGTTACTGTTTCGTCGTGTTCGTGAGTGTGTTCGCCCAAAAAGTCTGGTTCGATTTCTAAAGCCCGGTTCAAATCAAATGCTTTGACGCCCAACAAAGCATCCATTTCTAATTCAGCGTTGCGGGTGCGGTAGATTTTTGCCATTGCATTCATGCCTCGAATCCGCTTTTCTAATTCTGCCAATTCTTCCGGCGTTACTAAATCTGTTTTGTTGAGCAAAACTACGTCTGCAAAAGCAATTTGTTCTTGAGCTTCGTCTGCGTCCCAGTGTTGCCAGATGTGCTTGGCATCAACTACGGTTACAACTGCATCTAGCAGCAATTTGTCGCGCATATCTTCGTCTACAAAAAATGTCTGAATTACGGGTGCGGGGTCGGCTAAACCTGTGGTTTCGATGACTATGTGGTCGAATTTGTCTCGCCGCTTCATTAAGTTGCCGATAATCCGAATTAAATCGCCTCGGACTGTACAGCAAATGCAGCCGTTGTTCATCTCGAAAATTTCTTCGTCTGCATCAATTATCAGTTGGTTGTCGATGCCTACTTCGCCGAATTCGTTGACGATAACTGCAACTTTTTTGCCGTGTTCTTGTGTTAAAATGCGGTTCAGCAGCGTAGTTTTGCCTGCGCCGAGATAACCCGTGAGAACGGTAACAGGAACTGATTCGATCGCGCCAGCAGTCACCATACTTGACCTCGTTTGTTGTACAATGATAACCATTATCGCTATATTAGCACACAGGCTGGTAGTAGCCAGAATATTACAAAATGTTAATAAATTGTTCGCTGGAGACTTTAAGGGCTGGTTTTACCAAAAATAGACAAAATAATAGCTGTGGGCTATCATAAATCAATCTATACATTTAATCTAAAAAACACAATGACTCAGCTATCACAAAAGCGAAAAGCGCTGCGGAGTAGAATCTCTCCCGAACGGATTACACCACCGGAAGAATTAGCAAGGCGCGAAGCAGAAAGAACTGAACTCCGTTTGCGCGGTCAAAAAATATTTGAGCGAATTCGCCCGGAACTGATCGGCGAGTATTACAATTGGTTTATTGCGATCGATCCGGACAGCGAAGAATACTTAATTGACCCTAAACTGTTAGGCATTGTTAAAAAAATCAAGGAACAGTACGGCGACAAAAGTGTGATGCTAACAACCTTTCGCCTCAATGAAACAGGAACCTGTGGCAGTATATGATATCCGGTTGGTTTGGGGAAAACGGAGAATTGTTTTTTGAGATAGAATTGATTGCATCTAATGGCGAGATTTTTCCAGTAGAAGTGCTGTTAGATACAGGTTTTACCGCCGGCTATCTGGCAGTTAATTTTCAAGATTATGGAGGCTTTGGAGTGGTCGTTAGTTCAGTCTAAATTCAAGCTGGCTACAGCGCGGGGAGATGGTTTATTCGATCTTTATGAAGGCAGGATAATTATTGATGGTCAAGAGTTTGTTATTCCCGTTCATGTTGGAGATGAACTCCCGGAGATTTTAATCGGTTCACAATGGTTAGATAGGATGCAGCTAGTTGTTAATAAACCGATCGGCATTTTGACATTAGAAACAGTATCGAGTGCAGAATGATTGCAGATCGATCGCCCTTTTTCACAAAAAAGCGATCGCCCGCATTCAACTACAAGAATGACTGTATTTTAGCAGAGTCAAGCTCCCGACCGATGAACACTAATTTAGTTTGCCGCAGTTCGGAAGATTGCCAGGGGCGATCGTAAAAATGTTCGATCCGCGAACCCACACCTTGTAACACCATCCGCATCGGTTTCTTGGGAACCGCCACAAACCCTTTAATCCGATAGATTTCCTCTTGCTGCATCAACGATTGCAGTTTTTTTACCAAATCTTCAGGTTCAAATTCGCGATCGGAAATAAAGTAAGTTGAGTTGATATCATCATCGTGATCGTGTTCCTCCTCCGTGTCGTGGTGACTGGGGCGGGCCTCCAAATCATCCTCAACCGCCGCATTAAATCCCAACAGCACATCAGGGTTAATTTCGCCACCCTGGCAAGGCACAATTTTCACACTCGGGCGCAACTCTTGCTGCAACCAGGTTTGAACTTTCTGGCGAGTTTCTGCATCCACGCGATCGACCTTCGTTAACAGTACCATATCAGCACAGGCCAACTGGTCTTCAAACAATTCCTCGATCGGAGTTTCGTGATCCAAACTATCATCAGCCTGCCGCTGCGCCATCAAAGCATCGATATCGCCAACAAAATTACCGCTAGCAATAGCTTCGCAATCAACAACAGCAACCACACCGTCAACAGTAGCGCCCGTGCGAATTTCCGGCCAGCGAAAAGCTTGAATCAAAGGCTTAGGAAGTGCCAAACCAGAAGTTTCAATTAAGATACAATCAATCTTATCTTTGCGCTTCAACAACTCCTGCATAGTCGGCAAGAATTCCTCTTGAACAGTGCAGCAAAGACAACCATTTGTCAGTTCAACAATATTGCTGCTGACAGTTTCTTCTTCATCGCAAACTTGGCAATCGCGCAGCAACTCTCCGTCAATTCCGATTTCGCCAAATTCATTAACCAGAACAGCAATGCGGCGGCCTTGATTGTTTTGCAACAAATGGCGAATTGCCGTAGTTTTGCCGCTGCCGAGAAAACCGGTGATAACCGTAACAGGAATTTTGTGCATTGATAATTTTGTGCTTATTTGGTGATGGGATCTCTCGTTCCCAGGCTCTGCCTGGGAACTCTTCAGTCCGCAAAGGCGGACTTCGTTTGTGTAGGATCGGTTTCAACCGCCGACTCTTATATCTAATTCCCCAGCGGCGGAATCTTCGCCAAAACGCCTTTTTTTAGAGCTTGAGGACGCTCAGCCCAAGGCAACAAACCGTCCGGTTTAGCATAATATTGACCCGCGCATTCGAGTACAGCCTCCGCAGTTTCCCGATCGTTTGCAGGCAAATCACCAAACAAATAAGTGTACTTTCCAGCAGCAGCAAAAGACACAGCACAAGAGTGACTGCAAGCACTCATGCACTCAACTTCTCGAATCTCAAATTCTTCAGAAAACTCCCAATTTTTAGCGAGTTTCGACAAATCTTCCACGAATTGTTGACCGCCGCTTTTACCTTCGCGCTTGCCGTCTTTCCAAACACTCGCGCAAGCAGTGCAAACAAACAGACTGTGCTTTGTGCCTACAGCCGCGTTAAATCCATCCATCATCCGTACCTCGCAGATGCGTTCAAAAGTGAGTTAGATATCGGCGGGCATTCTGACTTGAGAGGCTGAGGACTGAAGTCCTTACTGCGAACCTCTTTACAGTTGCGGGACAGTGCCGGACTTGCACCGAACTTTCCCCGTTTCCTCTAGCGGCTGCTCCCCGCTAGAACCGATCGCGAAATCACATCATACCGCACTTGTCGCCTTTTGGGAAAAAAAGTTATCTTGGTAAAAGCAATTTTTAATATCTACACACATAAATTAACCCCGTTCTTAGTAAGGACTTTAGTCCTTATCTTCCAATTTTTTAAGGACTGAAGTCCTGTATAATTGTAAGTACGATCGTCCGAGGATGTACTATGACGGCATTAACAGAAATCCGCGAAAATGTAGTTGAAAACCAAGTTGAGGATAAAGTACAGACTTATTACTCTCCTGAAGAGTATTTAAAGCTGGAAGAGGCGGCAGAATTTAGAAGTGAATATCAGGATGGCAAGATAATTCCTATGGCAGGCGGAACACCAAATCACAATCAAATAGCTGGCAATTTTTATGGCACACTAAATTTTGCTACGAAAGGACAACCGTACCGAGTATTTATAAACGATTTGCGTTTGTGGATACCGTCGAAGCGGGTTTATACTTATCCTGATGTAATGTTGGTGGCGGGGAAATTGGAGTTTGCTGAGGGTAGGAAAGATACGATTACTAATGCGGTGATGGTGGCTGAGGTTTTATCGCCATCGACGGAGGATTATGACAGGGGTGGCAAGTTTAAGCTTTTCCGTTCTATTCCTAGTTTTCGAGAGTATGTTTTGATCGATCGAGACGAGATGCACGTTGAACATTTTTGCAAGAGGGATGATAATAAGTGGGTTTTGTCTGAGTATGATGGTGCTGATACGGTGTTGAAATTGAGTTGTGTGGAGTTTGAGATGCGGTTGGGTGATATTTACGATCGCCTGGATTTTGAATCTGAGTCTGAGGAGTAAAGTTCTACTAGAACTAAATTCTCGGAAGCATTGTGAAATCTGAAAATTCGGCCATTACCTACAGCCTATTCCAGGTTTATGAAGTACACACTCCTAACCGGGTTTCTTGACAGTTCTCGCATCATTACTGATTCTATTCTGTGAAACCAGGTTTTTCGCTCTCTAAATCTACATGGAATATGCTGTATAACATCGGTCAAAAAATGGCTGTGGCGGTTTGCTGCGAAGCAGAATAAAAACTGGAATTGAGGGTTGCAAAAATCCTTGAGTATTTAGAAAAAAATTATTTTTAAAAGTAATGGTAAGTATCTGATATTTAAGCTGCGGGGACTTACAGCAATTGTTTGACTGCGCGGTGTAACAATCGGGAAATATTTCAGGTATCTACTTCTGCTTTGTTGGGGGTAATGAGGGAAGAAGGTCAAGTTATTGAATTAGATTCTATATAGCAATCCTTGCAGGAGTCGTAAATTTTTTACCCCACCCCAACCCTCCCCTTACCCGCGGGGAGAAAGTAAGAAATTCATAAATGATTTAGGAT
>NZ_JADEXD010000228.1 GCF_015207285.1 Tychonema sp. LEGE 07203
TTCCCACGCGAAAACTTAAGAAATCCTTAAATTACATGGGTACGCCCTCGGGGGCAAAAAGCTGACAGGAACTCGTAGCGCAAGGGTTTGCGAGATTTGAACGAACCCTCTACTAGGGGAAGTTCAGCTTAAAAGCTATTAAAAATGTTAAAGACAGGCAAAATTTAGTTGAAGTCGATCTATAGGATTTGTAATGAGCAGAAGAATTATTTTTGAATCTTCTGCTTTTGCAGATTTTAATGAATGGGCAAAATTAGACAAAAAGATTTATCGCAAAATTGTAGAATTGATTAAAGATATAGATCGATCGCCCTTTGAAGGATTGGGCAAACCTGAACCTCTGAAATACGAGTTAAATGGCATTTGGTATTCTGTCTTTTCAGGTTGTTCTACTTAGTCAATGATATATTATCAAAGTATCTTTTTTAGATCGATTGGCACATCCTGACCCTAGTATACGATCGCGCGCTGAACAAAGTCACACAATATGTTTTAATTTATATTTGAGCAAAATTAAAGCAAGCCCAGCCATGAATCCTAAATCCATAGCCGTGATCAACTTTAAAGGCGGAGTCGGAAAAACCACCGTCACTTGGAGTCTGGGAAATATTATATCCCAAGGAACAGACTTAGAAGTCTTGATGTTAGACCTAGACCCGCAAATGTCCCTCACAGAGGCGATCGGACTTAACGAAAATACAGGTCATTTAGATGATAAGTTTGGTAAGTGGTACGAAAAATCTCTCAAGCACAGACTCACAATTTACGACGCTCTAGAAGTCTTTAAAAAAGCCGGACAGAACTTTAAATTTCCCGTTGGTTTCGACACCATTTATCAGATTGACGAACAGTTGCATTTTGTCCCTTCAGTTGAAGAACTGTATTGGTTGGATTTAGATGGATTTGAGGGAAAAAATGTTAAAGACTTCATCCGCCAATTCATCGGCAAAATCGCCAACTCTGCCAATCTCCCCAAATACGATTTGATGCTTTTTGACTGTTCGCCTTCCTTCAGTCTCCTCACCTACAGCGTGCTCTCTTGCTGCGACTTAATATTAATTCCCGTCAATCCAGATTATTTTGGTTCTAGGGGATTGAGTTTAGTTTTAAACTCTCTCCAGAAACGGATTGAACCTTACCCGTTTCCCAAGATAGCAGTGTTTATGAATAAAGCTAAAACCTATGGAGGATTGCTGACAAATGAAGTTCAGTTTTACATGAGAGAAGTCAAGAGACTCTGCGCTGAAATTTCAAAAGACAACAACATAGAAATTAGATTCTTAGAATCGACTATTCGGGAAAGTGTCGGCTTAAAGCGGGCAATTAATGAGGGAGAACTGCCGCGAGAATTAGTGAGAGAGTTTGAGCAACTGTGGCGCGAGTGCGAGGAGTATCTGAAATGATTAAAAAAGATATTTTGGCTGCTGCTGAGCAAGAAAGCGGGGGGTTAGTTGATGAAATTGGCGAACTTAAGGAAATTTTGCGGGAGGTTTCCAAAAAATTAACCAGGATTGAGGCTCAAGTTAAGCGGGGAGTGCTTTCTGCTGGATCTAAAAAATCGCAATTATCTACGGCTGCTGATGTGAATAAGCCTGCTAATTTATCGACCGAAAATGTTTTAGAAGTTTATGAGGAACTGCGCTTGCAAGCTAAAAATGGTCATGAATTAGAGGTGAGACAAAAATTGTCTGCTATGAGTGCAAATGATTTGAATTTGATGTGTTGCGAGTTAGGTATGCCGCCCAGTAGCAAGAATCCGTCCCGCAAAAAAATGTTTGAGCTAATTATTGGTAGAATTAAGCAGAGCTTGATGCTGTCGCGACATATCGATCGACAAACACTTTAAAAATTAGCACCGGCATCGATAAAATGGGTTTTAATTTGCATTTATCGCTGGGTTATGGAACAGGCAAGATGCCTGTTTCAAAAAATTTTAAGTTGAGTGTGGGGTGGGCCAGAAAGCCCGCCCCTGAAAAGCTTTTTGCAAATTCTGCATTTTTTTAGATTCAATAAACTATGGCGGATAAGTGCGATCGCCCTCATCGCCCTAACGCTGTCAATCACCTTGTTTTTGAGGCTTCACAACCCTCCAACAACTGCAGCCCAAAAACCGCAGACCGTCCCATTTACCGCCCCCTGAAGACGTGGCAGCGAGGTGAGAAACAGTTGATTTACCGTCAACGCTAACGGTTTTGCCCGCCGCGAACTTGCACAAAACATAGATGTTATATCAATTCCGGTTGCACTCAAACATGATTTTTGACTGTTGACTGTTGACTGTTGACTGTTGACTGTTGACTCGGGATCGAAAAACTGAATGGTTGACTCGATTTTATTATTCCGATGCAACCGTCCACGATATTAGCTATACCCCAATATCGTTGGGTTAAGGCTAAAACTCAACCTAGAATCATGCTTAACCCAACAGTATTGCTTTATAACAGTTATTGTCGGTGTGACATTAATATAATTAGGGTTGGCATTTAGGAGAGTCAAATGGGAGCAGATGCAATAATTTTTTTCTCCTTAAATTGGTGGTGAACTTCCAATTCATGTCCCTCAAGTTCCAGGTTTTTTTCATCCTGCACCTGTTTGTCAATTTTGGGCAACTTTAAAATCGCTCCCGCCAAAACCCAGTAATACACGGACACTGGATCTACATCCAGCGGATAGTATTGAGGATTGATAGTAATAAATGCCACAAACACCCAAAAACTAGCTCCGTAACTCCGCAAATTCTTGTCCTTGACAGAACGGTAAGCTCTAAAACCTAGAAAAGCTAAGTGTAACAGCATGAGTTGAAAAGCAATCATTCCGGGATAACCTAGTTCGTACATCAACTTAGGTTGGAAAGTTTCAATTAGTTGCGGGTTGCCAAATATCCGCGTTGAATTAGTCGCTCGTCCCACGCCTCTACCGAGAGGTTTGTCAATGATAAAATTGTGGCTCTGCTCGAACTGATTAAAAAGAAACTGCTGGGGCGGTGCAGCATTCCAGCGGTTAACAAAACTATCCCACCGCTGCTCGACAATTCCCGGGTTAATTGCTGCACCGACAAACAGCAGAATTCCCAATCCGGCACCGATGGGAATAAATCGTTTTAAGTTAACTAATTGCCCCGTAAGAACGAGCAGAATGCCTGTGGCAATTGGTACCATAATTAAAGCAGCTCTTTGGCCGGAAATAACTGCATTGGCAAATACTAATGCCATGCCAAATAAACCGATAACTCGCCACCAGAATGAAGGATCGCAAAAGGCAGAGGCAAAGGTTAAAAAAGCATTAGAAATTAAAAACCACGCCCACTGCCAAGGCGCTACAAAAGTTCCCGGCAAGCGGATAAACTTAACTTCTGGACTGAATACTAGGGAACCGCCAACAAAACATCTAGCTTGCAGTGTTGCTTTATATAATTCTTCTCCGATCATTCCTCGGGTACCCGCGCATCTTCCACTTTGCAGCAACAGGTATTGAATCAAACCGAGAAGGCAGCAAACGACAGCCAAAATTAGGTGCATTCGACTAAAAAACACCAAATCTTTCTTGGTGCGGAGCAGATAATAGGTACAAGCAATCAGCGGTATGTAACCTATCAATACTTTTAAGCCGAGAATTCCTTGGAGAATGGGTTTTTCGCCCTTGAGCGGGTTGAGCTGCATTTCCCCGTTGACAAAAATTAAAGTCAGCATTGCCATCATCAACAGGATGCTGAAGGTAGAAAGCATTTGTTTGGGAATAAACCAAGGTAACTGTTTCTTTTTGCAGCTTTGAATGAGGGCGATGAGAGCGGGTATGTAGAAAGCATCTTTTGCTACTTGAAAAGCAGCATTTCCGCCGCCGATTGCGTAAGTAATAGTACCGCTGAAAGGCAGATAAATTAGAAAAGCCCACAAAGCTTGCCGGGGGTATTTGTAGGATAGCAGCAAGATGATTACTGCTGCGCCTGCTGCTAGGGCAATTTTAGGGCTAACAACGAACAATAGGGGAATGCTGACAGCAGCACTGATTAAGCAGCAAATGACGATCGCCTGTACCAATTCATTGCGCTTTTCTGAAATTTTGCGTTTTTGTGCGGCTGTTTCTTTTTTGCTGGGGGATGGGTTTTTTTCGCTGTGCTTGTGTTTGGATTTTTTGGATTTGCGCTTGGTTTTCAACATAACTTCTAAAAGGGACTTATGTAGAAGGCTGAAGGCACTCTGATGTAAAAGGCTAGAGATGTAGAAGGTAGAATTAATAGAATCAAAAATATTTTGGTAAATGTGGCTATTTATTCTTAAAGTCGATCGCGCGCGAAAATATCGATCGAGATTGTGCGCTTGACAGGGGCGGGCTTAACATTAGATTTGCGACATTGTAGAATATAACTGCTGCATCTATAATGTACAAATCTCGAAAGTATAATTTTAATCGATCGCTGAAACTCAAGTATGAAGTTAACAAAATTTGTATCGATCGGCACAGCCCTGTTTTTAGGAGCAAGCGCCAGCATATTATCTAGCAGCAGCAAAGCATTGGGGGCAGAAAAAGTTGTCCTGACATTTGGCCCGATCGCACAAGCCATCAATATCAGCGACTTAGAAAACTTTGCTAAAGACGGCACTACGACACCAACCATCAAACAAATAATCGGGTTCTCCAAAATGGACCCACAAGTGCTGCGGGGGTTGATGAGTCTAGAAATCGGTTTAAAGCCAGCTATTCTGGCGAGGGTAGTTTACAGCACCCCGGGAGAAAAAATCACAGACGAAATCGGCCAGGCAATTCGGACTCACCGCCGCACAGAAAGCGGCAAAGCCTTGCGGGCGGCGGTGATTCTGGCATCCGGCGACAACGGTAAGCTGTCGCTGCTGGAAATCCTGAAAAAGTATCCTCTGCCGGAGGTTTATGTAGATGTTGCCAGCATTGCCGCCACGGTTGGGAAAGTTCAGGGTTTGGTAGCAAACGTGCAAAGCCTGCTGCAAGAGTCGATGCGCCAGACAACGAGGACAAATGAAACAACTCGCACAGAAACTCCGATCGCACCTCGCCCCAGCATTCCGGCAACAACAATTCCTCCAGCCCGCCGGGTCGCCCCCTTACCAGCACCAGTACCGCAGCCTGCCAGACCTGTCAGAGGACTCTGGTAGGAAAATCCTCAACCCCATCCAAGTGTTCGATCGAACATCGAGTGCAAGTCCTCGGATTCTGTCGGGACGGTCGCGCTCGCTAGCAATGCGATCGTGTTCGATCGATCGGAACGTCCCATCCTATCCCGATAAATCCGCAGCAATCAATTTTTCTTTAGCAATTTTTTGAGCAGCTTAGGAACCTCCGAAGGCCGATCCGCCACAGGTATGTCCGCCTCTTCAAAGGCAGCCATTTTGTTCTTAGCCGCAACTCCAAAGGCTTTTTGGGCAGCAGCCCGAGAATTGATCAGGATGCCGGCGTGGCCCAAAGACGGGCCCTTGGGAACGTAGTGGCCCGCCAGATAAGCAACTACGGGTTTGTCGATCGCCGAAGCGATGTAAGAAGCAGCAGCTTGTTCGCTCCACCCGCCAATTTCCCCCACCAAAACCATCGCTTCGGTACTGTCGTCTTCGTCCAAAATTTGCAGCCACTGCATAAACGACGAACCCAGAATCGCGTCGCAGCCAATACAAACTGCCATCGACTGCCCCAATCGGGCCCCAGTCAGTTCTAGAGCAATTTCGTAAGTCAAAGTGCTGCTGCGACTGATTATCCCGATCGAACCTGGAGTGTAGAATTCTTTGGGGTGAGTTCCCAATAGCAGTTTGTCGGGGACAATAATCCCCGGACTGTTGGGCCCGATTAGCAAAGTTTCCGTAACCTCTGCTTTTCTGACTAAGCGCACCATATCCAGAGGAGGCACTCCCCCGGTGACGATCGCGATTTGCCGAATTCCTGCCGCGATCGCTTCTAAAGCCGCATCCAGCACCGAATAAGCGTCTACCAAAATTACCGCAGTGTCAACGTGACCCACTGCCCCCACTGCTTGTTCTACCAAATCAAAAATCGGAATTCCCTCCAACTCCCGCCCGCCTTTACCGGGACTCACGCCGGCGACTACATTCGTGCCGTATGCTTTCATCATCAGGGCGGCGCGGGTTGACGCTGGAGATTCTGTAATGCCCTGTACTAGGACTTTGCTTTCAGGAGTTAAATTCATTGTTTGCCATTTGACAGTCCACAACTCTCGTCTTTTGCCGATCGACTGCCGTTACTTGGCCGAAGATACAGAAGCGGCCGCAGCCCGATCCAAAGTGCTAGCTAGCTGCACCGGCAACTGTCCCAACCGCTTTTTAACAGCATCAGCATCAATTTCTACCAGGCGCAGCACAACTTGGATGTGGCGGTTGGCGCGAGCTTTCCGTTCCAAATAGCCGACTACTGCGGCGGTAATTTCCTCAGTCTTGGAGGCCCCGGCCAAAATATTTACCAGTATCACCTTAACGCTTTTATCCTGAGCGACTAACTCCAGAGCCAGCTCCGCGCGATCGCGCAGGGCATTTGCTGCGTCGTAGCGGTCTAAAGAACCCATATTCACAAAATTAGCTGGTTTTCCTCCTTCGCGGGCTACAGCATCCAGAGTTGCCATTGTCAGGCCCACTCCGCTGCACAAAATCCCGATATTCCCATCCAGTTCGATTAATTCCAGGGATTCAGAATTCGAGCTTGGGGATTGAGATTTGGGGTCAAACTCCGGCGATTGCTCGGCCTTCGAGTGGGAATGGGAGCGATCGCCAGAGGTATAGAGACTTCTCCTTTCCCGTCCCAACCCGCTGCTTTGCCTCTTCTGAGAGAGTGCGGCCAAATCTGGATGCCGCCCCAAGGCATCGTCATTGGCAGTGACTTTACCGTCTAAAGCCATTACCTCTCCCTTCGGACTGATGCCCAGAGGATTGATTTCTACTAAATCTAAATCTTTTTCGACAAACAAGCGGTACATTTTCTGGACAATCGCGCTCACGGATTGAATCAAGTCTCCCTGCAATCCCATTTTCAGCATCAGCCTGCGAGCGTAGAATGGCGAAAATTCTTGGTCTACCGCAACCTGCTGCATTTTCTCGATCGACCCTTCGACATCCATACCTCCTTGTCTCGAACCCAAAAGTACCGGGCGGCGGGCTACCGGGTCTAGCAATACCGCCAAGTACAATTCTTGGTCAGCGTTGTACTTAGCTTCTGCCAGCAGGACTTGGGGATATTCATCCTCGATCGGCAAATTAAAAATTGTTTGAGCAGCAGCAACTGCATCGATCGTATTTTCCACAAATTTAATGC
>NZ_JADEXD010000018.1 GCF_015207285.1 Tychonema sp. LEGE 07203
AAATTTCTGGGGCACAATGGAATGAGCAAAATGTGCCGCAAGTCTTGGCTCATCGAGTAGCTTACTTAAATGGAATGATTGGTGTCAATCTCAAAGCAGCAGCTTAAATTATCATCAGTATTTATACCGATCGCATAACTGTTATGCTCCCGAAAATTTGCCGATTATCATAGGTGCTCATTACGATTCTGTGCCCGGTACGCCTGGGGCTGATGATAATGCTACGGGTGTTGCTGTGTTGCTGGAACTCGCAAGGAATTTCGCACTTCAACCGCTAAAATATCCAGTACAATTAGTTGCCTTCGATATGGAAGAATACGGTTGTTGGGGAAGCAGCCATCATGCAGCTAAATTCAAGCAACAGAAACAGTCAATTCGGTTGATGATTTCTTTGGAAATGTTGGGTTATTGCAACAACAAACCCAACTCTCAAAGCTATCCGGCGGGACTGAAATATTTTTATCCAAATTGTGGCAATTTTATTGCTTTAATTGGGAACTTGCGGACTGTTCGCGATATGATTACTTTGAGCAAAAATATCCGCAAAGTCGGTCAGCCTTGCGAGTGGTTGCCGGTGCCGAATCGAGGTTTAATTGTGCCGGATACTCGCCGCAGCGATCACGCTCCTTTTTGGGATCGTGGTTATCCGGCGATTATGGTGACGGATACGGCTAATATGCGGAATCCGCATTATCATCAAGCGAGTGATAGGATTGAGACTTTGGATTTGGATTTTCTGGCGGGTGTTTGTGGGGGGTTGGTTGAGGCTATTCGGTATATGTAGCAATTTTTTTAATAAACCGCGAAGGCGCAGTACGCGAAGCGGCGCGCAAGCGCTAGGGCGCGTTCGGCGAAGCCGTTCCCGAAGGGTAGGAAGAGGAAAGAAGATGAGAGAAGAATATCTGATTTTTATGAGTGTGAAGTTATGAAATTTATGAATTGACTTTCAGATAATTGTGTTGAATAATTCTGAATCAGTAAAGCAACAAAATTAAGGAAAAAAATATGAATGCTGATTTTGCCGATCGCACTTCCTGGCAATTCTGGATCGATCGCGGTGGCACTTTTACCGATATTGTCGCCAAACGCCCAGACGGTAAGTTAGTCATTCACAAGCTGCTATCGGAAAACTCGGAACACTACACCGACGCAGCAGTTCAAGGAATTCGCGACATCTTGGGAATTGCCGCAGATGTTCCCATACCCGCTGCACAAATTGAAGCAATCAAAATGGGAACAACGGTGGCGACAAATGCTTTGCTGGAACGAAAGGGATCTCGCACTATTCTACTAATTACTAAGGGTTTCGGCGATGCGCTGAGAATTGGCTATCAAAACCGCCCGAATATTTTTGCCCGCCACATTATTTTACCAGAAATGCTGTACGATCGCGCGATCGAAGTTGCGGAACGTTACAGCGCTACTGGTGAGGAGTTGGCTGCTGTCAATCCCGATTTTATCCCGTCTTTGCAGCAAGCCTACGATGAGGGAATTCGCAGTTGTGCGATCGTCTTTATGCACGGCTACCGCTACTCGGAGCACGAAAAACAAGTTGCTAAAATAGCCAAAGAAATTGGCTTTACTCAAATTTCAGTATCTCACGAAGTTAGCCCTTTAATGAAATTAGTTTCGCGGGGAGATACTGCGGTTGTCGATGCTTATTTGTCTCCGATTTTGCGGCGTTATGTCGAACAAGTAACCAGCCAATTATCCGTAGGGGCGGTGGATGGTGCGGGCCCGCCCCCTCCCGTGTCCCCAATGCCCAATTGCCCTGTTTGGCCAATGCCCAATGCCCAATGCCCAAAATTAATGTTTATGCAGTCAAACGGCGGTTTAGTAGATGCCGCCAAATTCCAAGGAAAAAATAGTATTTTGTCCGGGCCTGCTGGGGGAATTGTCGGTGCAGTTCAAACCAGCAAAAAAGCAGGTTTCGATAAAATTATTACCTTTGATATGGGCGGAACTTCGACGGATGTTGCCCATTTTAACGGGGAATACGAACGCGAATTTGAGACGGAAATTGCCGGGGTGAGATTGCGATCGCCCGTGATGGCAATTCATACTGTAGCAGCCGGTGGCGGTTCAATTGTGTTTTTTGACGGGGCTCGCTACCGCGTCGGGCCGGAGTCTGCTGGGGCTAATCCCGGCCCTGCTTGCTATCGCAAAGGCGGCCCTTTGACGGTGACTGATTGCAATGTGATGTTGGGGAAAATTCAACCGGATTTTTTCCCGAAGGTGTTTGGATTGGATGGAGATTTGCCGATCGCCACTGAGGTAGTCAGGCAAAAATTCGTGCAGTTAGCGGGGGAAATTGGGGGCGAGAGGACACCGGAACAGGTGGCGGAGGGTTTTTTGGCGATCGCCGCCGAAAAGATGGCCAATGCGGTGAAAAAAATCTCGCTTCAGCGCGGTTACGACGTTTCGGAGTATACATTGTGCTGTTTCGGCGGCGCGGGGGGCCAACACGCTTGTGCGATCGCCGATTCTTTGGGGATAAAACGGGTGTTTATTCATCCCTACGCGGGGGTGTTGTCCGCCTACGGTATGGGTTTGGCGGACGTGCGGGCTATTCGCGAAAGGGCGATCGAGGAATTATTAACTAATGAATTAATTGATGATTTACATCATATTTTAACCGAATTGGAGGCGGAGGGAAAGAGGGAATTGAACCGCAGAGGCGCAGAGAACACAGAGAATGAGTCAGAGGTTTTAGTTGTTAGGAAGCTCCATCTAAAATATCAGGGAAGTGACTCTGTTTTAGCGGTAATTTTTGCTGACAATCTTGAGGAGATGCAGGCTGAGTTTGAAATCTTGCACCGACAGCGATACAGTTTTATTATGCCGGAAAAAGCGCTAATTGTGGAAGCAGTTTCGGTGGAAGTTGTAGAAAAAATGGATGTGGCAAATGAATCAAAAAAATCTCCCTCTTGTGGCACGGGCATCTTGCCCGTGCAAACAGATGAATCAAAAAAATCCCCCTCTTGTGGCACGGGCATCTTGCCCGTACAACCAATTTCAACCATACAAATGTATGTGGCTGGTAAGTGGCGGGAAACGCCTGTTTACCGGAGAGACGATTTGCGATCGCACGACGGCATTAGCGGCCCGGCCATAATAGTAGAAGCAACTGGAACTAACATCATAGAACCCGGTTGGGAAGGAGAAATAACCGAAAATAATGATTTAATTTTGAACCGCAGATGCACGGAGATGGACGCAGAGAATATCCGCGTTCATCCGCGTTCATCAGCGCCTTCATCTGCGGTTGCACCCGATCCAGTTTTGTTAGAAATATTTAATAACCTATTTCGGGCGATCGCCGAACAAATGGGCGTTACATTACAAAATACAAGTTCATCCGTCAACATCAAAGAACGCCTCGACTTTTCCTGTGCAATATTCGACAAAAACGGGCAATTAGTTGCCAACGCGCCGCACATTCCCGTGCATCTCGGTTCGATGAGCGAAAGCGTAGAAGCTTTAATTTTAGCACAAAGTCATACAATTAAACCGGGTGATGTTTATGTTTCTAACAATCCCTACAACGGCGGCACGCATTTACCAGATATCACCGCAATTACTCCCGTATTTGATAATTCTTCCTCTCTTCCTTTGTTTTATGTAGCCTCGCGGGGACACCACGCCGACATCGGCGGCATCACTCCCGGTTCCATGCCTCCGAACAGCAAAATAGTAACTGAAGAAGGCGTATTGCTGGACAATTTTCAGCTAGTAAGCGAGGGAAATTTTCGCGAACCAGAATTACTGGAAATTTTCACAACCGGAGATTTTCCTGTTCGCAATGTCGCACAAAATATCGCGGATTTGCAAGCGCAAGTTGCTGCCAACAATCGCGGTGTAGCAGAACTGATCGAGATGGTAGAATGTTACGGCTTAGAAACGGTACAAGCTTATATGGGCTTCGTGCAAGACAATGCTGAAGAATCGGTGCGGCGCGTAATTGATGTTTTGCAAGATGGCGAGTTTACTTGTCCGATGGATAGTGGCGGACAGATTAAGGTAGCTATTACAATTAACAAGTCGGCGCGCAGTGCAAAAATAGATTTTACTGGCACATCTCCTCAGCAATTTAACAATTTTAATGCTCCGGCTGCGGTGTGTAAAGCGGCTGTGTTGTATGTTTTTCGCACGTTAGTTGATGACGATATTCCTCTGAATGCGGGCTGTTTGAAACCTCTGGAAATTATCAATCCGGCAGGCTGTATGCTGAATCCTCGCTATCCGGCGGCTGTAGTTGCAGGTAATGTGGAAACTTCGCAGAATATTACCGATGGTTTGTATTGTGCTTTGGGAGTAATGGCGGCTTCTCAGGGCACTATGAATAATTTCACCTTTGGAAATAACCGCTATCAATATTATGAAACAATTTGTGGCGGTTCGGGTGCTGGTGCAAGTTTTGACGGTACTGATGCGGTGCAAACTCACATGACTAATTCGCGTTTAACCGATCCAGAAGTATTAGAATGGCGGTTTCCGGTGTTGTTAGAAAGTTTTGCAATCCGGGCGAATAGCGGCGGGAATGGATGTCATCGCGGGGGTAATGGAGTGGTGCGGCGAGTGAGGTTTTTGGAGGCGATGACGGCGGGAATTTTATCGGGGCGGCGGGTGGTTTCTCCCTGCGGTTTGAATGGGGGTGAAGCGGGGAAAGTTGGGCGGAATTATGTTGAGAGATTTGATGGAAATGTTGAGGAGTTGGGAAGTACGGCGAGTGTGGAAATGCAGCCTGGTGATGTGTTTGTAATTGAGACTCCGGGCGGTGGCGGTTATGGTTTTCCTAACGGGAATCGCGGTTGATAGCCTTCATCTACTGGTAAGTTTTGTTGATGGGCTGCTTGTCTGGAAATATAATTGCAGCATTCATACTCTTGGTGGCCCGCACCTTGCTTAATTCTAATAAACTCAACGTCGTGTTGCGAACACAATTGGAGTAGTTGCTCCCACAAATCTACGTTAGCAGTAGGTTGTTTGTCACTATTTTTCCAGTTATTAGCTTGCCAACGCAGCGCCCAATTGTTGGCAATAGCATCTACAAGGTAGCCGTTATTATTATATAGCGTTACTTTACATCTTGTTTGCAATGCTTTCAGCCCTGCAATTGCAGCCAAAATATCCATAGGATTGTTTGTAGTCAACTGAAATCCGCCGGATAGTTCTTTGCGATGATTTTGATACAGCAATATAGCCCCATATCCGCCAGCACCGCTTGCTGTAGTTATACCGCGAGTATAGATGCTAACTTGTTTTAAGTTGCTCATGCTTGTGGGAACGATCGGGGAATACAAACATGATTATATAATTAATTGACTTAACTATCAACATATTTTTTTGGGCACTTGCATCAAAGGTATATCGTGGTGTAGAATCGGGCTGCACCAGCATTTATTCCCAAAACCTTTCCACAACAATTGTGCAAACACCAGTTTTTTCAGAACTCAACCATCCTGTGGTTAAATCCCTGTTCCACCACAGCGATCGCGAATTATTGACTTTGTTTCAAAACCATCCCGATCAAGGTCGCTTCTTCACGGCTATTTTTTGCCGCTACGCTCAAATTGTCCACTCGCTAATTCGCCATTCCGTGCGATCGCCCGTACAAGGCGATTACCTGTTTGCCCACACTTGGCTGCACATCTATCACGAGCTCCGAGGCCTCGATTTGCGTAGCGAAATCCCAGAGTCTGATGGCGGGAATCTCAGTCTCCAAAACTGGCTGATTAATGTCACCGCTATCTGCATCAATCAAGCTGAATTGCCCCCAGTAGAAACGATTCATTACTCTTTGCAATCGGCTCCGCCTCCGCTTTGGTGTTACGTCAAACAAGCCTTAGAATTGTTGGCCCCGCTGCCGCGTTTAGTTGTGTTGATGGCTCAGACTTTCCGCTGGAGCGAAACTCGAATTGCAGCTTATTTGCAAGCAGAAGGTGAAGCTATTTCTCCCGCTCAGGTGAAAGCTTTGCTCCAAAAAGGATATCAAAGTTTAGAATCAAATTTGCCGGAGGATATTCGGGCTATTTATCTAGATGAAAATCTCGATTATCAAGAAGCAGTTGTCTAGATACTGTAGGCGCTCCCGCCGAGTTTGTAGATTCTCGAAAACCCGGTATTTTGAAAATACCGGGGTTTTTTAGCGATCGTGTATCGCGGAATGTCGGCAGCGTGTACCCTAAAATTAGATGTTTTGTGTAAGTTGTAATCATCTATTTTTGTTGAATACCAGCAATTCAAATATAAGAGGTGGAAATGGCTGTTTATCAAGTTCGGTTGGTGAATGAGGCTCTGGCGCTCGATCGCACGATCGCCGTACCGGACGACCAGTATATCTTAGATATGGCAGAAGATGCCGGCATCCGCTTGCCCAATGGATGCAAGCAAGGAGAGTGTTCTGCTTGCGTTGTCAAACTGCTTGGCGGCGAAATCGACCAAAGCGAACAAAAGTTTTTGAAGCCCTCAGAATTGCAAGCTGGCTACGCTGTTACCTGTGTGGCTTACCCGCTTTCTGATTGTACTTTGTTAACGCATCAAGAACAAGTTTTATATCAAGCATCTCTTTATTTTAAGTAATGCCCGCCCGTTATACAGTGCGATCGCCAAAATGCGTGAATCAGTTGTTTAACTCCTACCTAATATTCGGCGCTGGAAATGGTTGTTAAACCAGATTTGGTATGGTGTAAGCTGCGTGACTCTCAAGCATCTCGCTGTTAATTTAGCAACTAGAAAGTCACGCACCCTACTTATCTACTTACTGACGATCGATATGCAGCAATTGCAGAATTCGCTGGAGCGGAATTTCTGCCCAATCCAAACGGTACTGGAGTTCGTCTGACAACTCAGAAACCGCTTTTTCTAAGATGTAAGCATTCAGCAAAACTTCCAATTCCGGTACAGATTTTGGCAAGAAACTTGCATCCGCTGCTGTTGACAAATAGCTCTTGAGAAAAGTCAGGCTAACCCAGCGGTGCCAAACATTCGCCCACTGCTGCATTTCTGATAAGTTTTCAGGGCGGATCATGCCGCTTTCTACTTCGTTCCGCAGCGCCATAGTAACGGCATAATTGAAAGATTGCAGCATTCCGGCAACATCTCGCAAAGGCGACCTCTTCATCCGCCGCTCGCTTAACGGTCGATTCCGTTCTCCTTCAAAATCAATAATTACGAAGTCTTTCCCTGTATACAGAACTTGTCCGAAATGAAAGTCTCCGTGACAGCGAATTCTGTCGGCGGTGATTCTCAAGTTCAAAATAGACTTGAAACGTTCCATCAGGAAGTCTTCGCGGTTGAGAAGAATTTGTCCCAACTTTTGCGTTTCCGGTGGCAGTTTAGACAGCCGCTTTTTCAACAGCAGCAAAGTTCTTCCTGCCAGATTTCTCATGTATTGATAGATGGAACGCTGGTAAAAGGAGGTGAAGTTTTCTGGGGCAAAAGCGGGATTTTCTGTGTCAGAAGCTAAGGCGAGGTGGAGTTCGGCTGTCCGCTGACCTAAAAGTTCTGCTGATGCTAGGTAAGAGCCGATGAGTTCGCGAGCTAATGCGGGAACTTCTAGGGATAAATCGGCGAGTAGCGAGTTTGACTGCCGCGTTTGTGCGGTCAAAGCGCTGGGTAAATAATCTTCGGGGGAAGTAGATAAAATATCGCTGGCATACTTTGCTTCTACTGTCATTACTTGCTCGAAATAGTCCCGCAGCGTGTCTAGTGTATAAGACCAAGCATCCCTGCTGTCGGGGATTAGTTTTTGCAGGATTCCGACTGTAACTGCTTTTTGATCGGCTGTGCGATATTCCAATTGTCCCGAAATAGGAGCGTAGTTTTGGAGCGAGTGGCGATCGGTTAAAAAGCGTCCGATTTCTAATTCGGGGTTGATTCCTTCCTCGAATTTTCGCAAGATTTTGAGGACGAAGCGATCGCCGTAACCTGCTGATGTATTGCTTTGTTCTTTTTTGAACAGGTACGGTTCTAGCTGCGATAAATCTTGTTCTGAGCTAAATGAATTTTCGGCAATTCCTACCAGTTCGCCCGCTGTACCTTTGTAACTGGTATTCGCGGCGATCGCCTCCAGCAGCTCGCTCAGAAAACCTTTGTCCCCAGCAGCATCAAATAGCACTCCGACTTCCTTGGTTTCTGGGAATTGCAAATGCGCGATCGTTGGTCGATCGTCCGGCTCGCCTTTCATCTCTTCCCAGCCTAAGGGCAAAACGTAAGTTTCCGCCATACCTTCAGTATAATTCAAATGCAGCAACAGAATGTAAACTGTAGATTTTTCCCCGGCACTATTTTTCGATTTTACAGGTACAATTTCACTGATTTCTAATGATTGAATTATCCTGTCTGCACCGTTAAACCAGCGATTGCACTGCAAGTAATTCGGCAACAGAGAGATCAACATATTGCTGAGCTGACTTGTTGGAGAAAAAGCAGTTTCCCAAGTACCGACGACTGCCAAACTCGGCAAATCTGTTTTCAAACCGTGGTGCGAAAAATCCTCATGCTTAACAGTAAGAGTAAACCAGTAAAACGTGTGAGGGCTCAAGCTCAAAAAATAAGGCGATTCCCCAACTGGCGGAAACTCAGTTCGGCCGAAAATCTCCACCGGAACAGCACCTTTAAACGGTGAAAGGTCTAATTCTGCCGTCTGGACGAAGCGCGATAAATTAGTCACTACGAGGATGTGTTCGTCTTGATAGGTGCGAACAAAAGCTAAAACTTTGCGGTTTTCTGGGTACAGAAACTCGCAAGTTCCGCGGCCGAATGCTTGGAAGCGCTGGCGAACAGCAATCAAGCGTTTCATCCACCACCACAGAGAACTCGGATTCGCCCGCTGCGCTTCGACGTTAACAGATTCGTAGTGATATTCAGGGTCAACAATTGGCGGCGCGTACAGCCGCTGGGGGTTGGCGCGGCTGAAACCGGCATTGCGATCGCTGCTCCACTGCATCGGAGTTCTCACCCCGTTGCGATCGCCCAAATAGATATTGTCGCCCATGCCAATTTCATCGCCGTAATAAAGCACCGGCGTACCAGGAAGAGACAGCAACAAAGCATTCATCAACTCAATCTGGCGGCGGTTGTTTCCCATCAGCGGAGCCAAGCGGCGGCGGATACCCAAATTAATTCTCGCCTGAGTGTCTTGAGCGTAAACCCGATACATATAATCTCGGTCTTCATCGCTCACCATTTCCAGCGTCAATTCATCATGATTCCGCAAAAACAATGCCCACTGACAGTTATTAGGAATCTGCGGAGTTTGCTGGAGAATGTCGCTAATCGGAAAGCTATCTTCCATGTGCAAAGCCATAAATAGACGCGGCATCAACGGAAAATGAAAGTTCATGTGACATTCATCCCCAGCCGCATAATATTCAACCGCATCTTCCGGCCACTGATTCGCCTCCGCTAGCAGCATCCGGTTCGGGAATTTTTCATCTACGTGCTGGCGCAACTGTTTGAGGAAAGCGTGAGTTTCTGGCAAGTTTTCGCAGTTAGTACCCTCGCGCTCGTACAGGTAAGGTACAGCATCCATTCGCAATCCGTCTACGCCCAATGCCAACCAGAAATCTACCACATCTAAGATGGCTTGGCGGACGGCGGGATTGTCGTAATTCAAGTCGGGTTGGTGCGAATAAAAACGGTGCCAGTAATAAGCTTTTGCTACCGCATCCCAAGACCAATTAGAAGTCTCAAAATCTTGAAAAATAATTCGAGCATCTTTATATTTTTCCAGCGTGTCGCTCCACACATAAAAATCTCTTTCGTTACTGCCTTTCGGAGCGCGCCTCGCTCGCTGAAACCACTCGTGCTGGTCGGAAGTGTGGTTGACAATCAACTCAATAATGACTCTAATTCCCCGCTGGTGCGCTGCTTCTAAAAGGTTTTTAAAGTCATCTAAGGTGCCGTAAATCGGGTTGACGCTGGTATAGTGAGATGTATCGTAGCCGTCGTCTCGGAGCGGTGAGGGAAAAAATGGCAGTACCCAAATGGCTGTTACTCCCAAGTTTTGCAGGTAATCGAGTTTTTTTGTCAGTCCTTGAAAGTCGCCGATGCCGTCTGCATTGCTGTCTGCAAAAGCGCGAATTGGTACTTCGTAAATGATAGCGTCTTTGAACCACAATGGATCGTCATTTAACATTGAGATTGCCATAATTGTTATGCTGATTGGTAATTGAGATTTGCTAATTGGGATTTGTTAGTTAAAAATCCAAACTGATAGATCGTAACTCATATTTTGCCGCAGTTGCTCGTGCTAGCGGCATAGTTTTAATCGTAATTTATTAACGCAAAAATTATGATTTCTTAACGAAATAATTATAATATTCAATGAATTTTGTGATTTAGGATACAGTTTAAGCTCGTCCCTAGGGATAAATCGGGGGAAGTTCGATCGCGCTTGGCAGTGGGTGGTTGGCAGTGGGTGGTTGGCAGTGGGTGGTTGTTAAAGAACTCCTTCCTGCTGACTGCTAACAACTGAGGTCCGATGGCGAGCGGCGCTTCCTCCCTCGGCGCTCAGCACACCCTACATAGCTATATATTCGTCACATCCTCTGACCCGATCCTAATTTCGTCAAATTTCCTCAAAGGTGCGGTATTCACCACCTGCTGGACGGTTGCCACGAACATACACTACCTTGACGTTCTCATTCACAGTTTGTTACATTTGTTTACATAACGCAACATAAGTTAAGGAAAAACAGCTATGACTATCGTAATCGCCCTTTTAATCGTCGGTTGGGTAGCAGCCTCAGTAATTGGCACTCAAGCATACTTCCTCGGCGAACAGTCAAAGCCCATCCACGATCGCAACTGGAACGACGAATCTTTTGAACAACTGGCAAAAGCTGTGACTGGAACAGATATTGATTACAGCGTTCGCGTTCCGGCTTACAGCATGGATGCTTACGGCAGCCGCACGATGGGCAATTAGTAATATTAAGTAGCAGGCTTGACTATTTTGAATAACAAGCTTTCTGACCTGTTCCACAAGCAGATTAATTTTTGTGGAACAGGTAATAAATAATTATCGAAGTGTAATCGGCAAAATTCTCACCCTAGAGCGCGTTTCATCCACAGAAATGAATGCCCCCGACTCAATTTGTGCCTCAAATTGATGGAACACTTCCACAATCATACTCTCTATATTAGCAGGCAGCACGTCTTGAATACGTACTTGAATGACACTGGGAGCATCAGCTTGGGTTGCGGCCAGCAGTGCGCCAAAATCTAAATCATGAGTGAATACGGCATAGTCATTTACTCGCGCCCATTCCATAATAACACGATCTGTGGCACGAGGATCGCCGACAGTAGACCAATGAAGAGACTCTATTCCGTATTTAGTAAATACGATAGTCCATTCAGGTGACAGATTCATATCAATCAAAATTTTCACGCTATTTTGAGAGGAATTTCTACTTCTTCAACTCGCCAGGCTGCATAAGCAAGCGCTTCATATATATCTGCTTCTTCCAGGTAGGGATAGGCCTGCAAAATGCTTGACGGTGAGTGTCCCGATGCCATCAGTCCGACTATCGTGCCAACAGTGACTCGCAAGCCGCGAATGCAGGGTTTTCCTCCCATTACTTCTGGATTCAGAGTGATTCTAGTTAGTTGTTTCATAATTTTAAACTACCAGGCTTTCTGGGAAACAAGAAGATTTATTTTTGGTGGAACAGGCTGTCCGGCCTGTTCCTAGCTGTTAGGTAACTACAAACTTTTACCTACTAGCGCGGGGAGAGAGTCTTTTTTGCGAAACTGCAAACTGTTATTTTCGCAGTCGATCGCAATTGTATCGCCCTCCACAAACGCATTTTCCAGAATCTTGTTAGCCAGCGGGTTTTCCAACTCCCGCTGGATGGCGCGTTTCAAGGGACGAGCGCCGTAAACTGGATCGTAACCGACATCTGTGATGTGGTTTTTCGCCGCATCTGACAGTTCCAAAGTAATTTTTTGCTCCGCCAACAAACGCTCGATCCGCTTGACTTGGATGGTAACGATTTGCCGCAGTTCCGTCTTGCTCAAAGTGTGGAACAAAATTGTTTCGTCAACCCGCTGAAGAAATTCGGGCCGGAAGTGCGATCGCAAAGCTGCCATCACCCGTTTTAACATTTGTTCGTACTCTTGGTCTGTCTCCCGTTCTTGAGACGATAAATCTTCATTTTCAGTTTGGTCTTTTTCGATTTTGTCTGATGTATCAACTCGCGAAGCTGATATTTCGACAGTACCGTCAGAATCAACTTTATAATCTGTCTTTTGACTTGACAAATCTTTTGTAGCCTGCTTGCGATTTCCCGATTTTTTGACTGCTTTTTCCTTCTTAGCAAACACGTCTAAAATGTGATCGCTGCCGATATTGCTAGTCATCACAATTACGGTATTTTTAAAGTCAATCACTCGACCTTGAGAATCGGTAATTCTGCCGTCATCCAACACTTGCAGCAAAATGTTAAATATATCAGGGTGCGCCTTTTCCACTTCGTCAAATAGCACCACCGAATAAGGGCGTCTCCGCACTGCTTCCGAAAGTTGTCCGCCTTCATCGTAACCGACATATCCGGGGGGAGCTCCTACCAACCGGGAGACGTTTTGCTTCTCCATGTATTCCGACATATCGATGCGGACGATCGCATCATCGCTGTCAAACAAAAACTCAGCCAAGGCCCGCGCTAACTCAGTTTTTCCCACGCCTGTGGGGCCCATAAACAAGAAAGAACCGATCGGTCTACCGGGATCTTTCATACCAGCCCGCGCCCGCCGGATCGCCGCAGCAACCGCCGTTACAGCCTCCTCTTGACCGATGACTTTTTTGTGTAAATGGCTTTCCAATTGCAGCAACTTTTGGCGTTCCGACTCTAACAATCGGTTAACCGGAATTCCCGTCCATTTCGCCACAATTTCGGCAATATCGCCCTCAGTAACTTTTTCCCGCAGCAGGGAAGAACCTTGAGCTTGCTGTTTCAAAAGTTCGGCTTCCTTGGCTTCGCGATCGCGCACCGCCGTCTCAAGTTTACCGTATTTCAACTGCGCGGCCTTATTCAAATCGTAAGCTCTTTCTGCTTGTTCGATTTGCACTCGCAGTTGGTCTTCTTCTGCTTTCAATTTATTGATTGCATCCAACAACTGCTTTTCGCCCAACCACTGAGAGGACAATTTTTCCTGCTTGACTTTTAAGATGTCAATCTCTGTTTTGATGCGTTCGATCCGGGGGCTGATGGTGGGGCTGGGAGAACCTTTTCCCTCGCCTTCGATCGACAATTTTTCCATTTCCAACTGCATCACCCGGCGGTCGATCCCTTCCAATTCCACGGGTTTAGAAGTAATCTCCATTTTCAAGTGGGCGGCCGCTTCGTCTACGAGGTCGATCGCCTTGTCCGGCAAAAAGCGATCGGAAATATAGCGAAAAGACAGAGTTGCAGCAGCAACCAGCGCCGAATCGGTAATTTTCACCCCGTGGTGGCGTTCGTAGCGGTCTTTCAATCCGCGCAAAATTGAAACCGTATCTTCCACAGTCGGTTCGCCGACAAATACTTGTTGAAAGCGGCGTTCCAGTGCCGGATCTTTTTCAATATTCTTGCGGAATTCGTCGAGAGTTGTAGCGCCGATGCAGCGCAATTCGCCTCTAGCCAACATCGGTTTCAACAAATTTCCGGCATCCATTCCCGAACCGGAACTGCCGCCACCACCAGTCCCAACAACGGTGTGCAATTCGTCAATAAATAGGACAATTTGCCCGTCGGAATCGATAACTTCTCGCAGGACAGATCGCAATCGTTCTTCAAATTCACCTCGGAATTTTGCCCCGGCAATTAAACTGCCCATGTCGAGGCTAAATAGCTGGCGGTTTTTCAAAGATTCGGGCACGTCGCCGTTAACAATTCTCTGGGCTAAACCTTCGGCGATCGCAGTTTTTCCGACTCCGGGATCGCCAATTAATACCGGATTGTTTTTTTGGCGGCGCGAAAGAACTTGGACGACGCGGCGAATTTCTTCGTCGCGGCCGATGACTGGATCGAGTTTTCCTGCTTTGGCGGCTTCGGTCAAATCGCGGCCGTATTTGCTGAGGGCATCGGAATTGGCTTCGCCATCTCTATCTGGGGCTTTAGGGCTGCGGAGGCTGGCTTTCCCGGTTTCGGAACTTTTTTCTGAGACTTTAGCGGCGGCGCGGACTGATTTGATTGCTTCTTCGAGTTTTGGTCGATCGATCGTCCCTGGGGCCGATTTGCGATCGTAACCGGGGCGGGCGGGGGGCCCATCGCCCCTAGTCAGCAATCGCCTACCAACTCGTTCATCTTCTACTAAGCCAATTAATAAATGTTCAATGGCGATAAAATTATCTTGCCCAGTCTGTCTGGCAGACTCAGCAGCATCTAACATCACGTCTAAGCCGCGACCGAGGTATAGTTGGTCAGCGTTGGCAACTTTGGGCTGTCGTTTGGCAAAAGCTTCTAGCTGTTGGGCTAAGCGGGGGACATCGACTCCAGCTTGGCTGAGAATGCTGTTTCCCAACCCTTGCTGTTCAAAAAGGGCGATCGCTAAATGTTCAACCTCTAGCTGCTGATTGGCAAAGCGGCGGGCTACATCCTGGGATTTGACAATCGCTTCCCAGGCTTCATCGGTAAATTTGCTAGGGTCTGTTGGCTGCACGTTGCTTCCTCGCAATCAAGGGGATTCCTGTGGTTATCCGTTAATATATCGTCTCACAACCATCATAATCTTTAAACACGATGTGAATCTATGAGTGCGGTTAATTCTGCCGAAGTTGCACAATAATTGAGTTCTTGCAAAAGCTTGCAGCCCGCAATCTAGGGCGATTTTTTGGACTCTGCGACCGCAGCGGGCGATCGAACTTATGAAAATACAGTAGTTCCCCATTCTCTCAACTACTCCAGAGACTCGCCATTCCCCTAGGTTTCTAGTGAGAACTTTAGTCCTTATTATTGCAGACTAAATTCCTCAACAAAAACCTTTTTATTGGTGTATTTAACATTAATAGATTGCCCTAACGTTGTTTGATTCCCTGAAATTTATGCTATTTCCCACTTACCAATTTTTAGTATTTTTCCTAATTATTTTTAGCATAATTATATCCTTAAAGTCCCAAGTCGGTTTATATAAAATCGTCTTGCTAATTTCCAGTTTATTATTTTATTCCTTTTGGAGCTTCGACTTTCTCTTGCTCCTCGTTTTAGGTACTGCCTACAATTATATCATTCTCCGGGCTGTCTGCAACGGAAAACACAAAAAACTTGCCTTAATTTCCGGCATAATTTTCAACATAGCCAACCTCGGCATCTTTAAATATTGCAACTTCTTCGTAACATCCTTATTTGAGGTACTCAACCAACTACAAATTCCCGCCAGCTTTCAAGTTTTGCAAATAATCGCCCCAGTCGGCGTATCCTTCTACACATTTAGAATGATTTCCCATTTAATCGACTGCTACCAACAAAAAATCCCCTGTCCTAAATTTGTAGACTACGCCACCTACATTACCTACTTTCCCCAAATTGCCTCCGGGCCCATATCGCGGCCTCGCGAATTTTACACCCAGCTAAACTCACCCAAAAAATACGACTATCAAATCGAAGAAGTCATCGTTTTAATTTTGTCTGGGCTGTTCAAAAAATATACTTTATCGAGCTTTTTGTTTAACTTCACCCAACTCCCATTCACAATTCCCCAGCAATACAGCAGCATCGATTTAATCCTCGCGGCCATTTCCTATTCCTGTTTAATTTACGTAGATTTCAGCGGCTACTCGGATTTAGCTAACGGCATCTCGTGTTTGCTGGGTTTCAAACCCATTGCCAACTTTAATATGCCATACCGATCGCTCAGCTTGCAAGAATTTTGGAAAAGGTGGCACATCAGTCTTTCCGAGTGGCTGAGAGATTACGTTTACTTCCCGTTAGGCGGCAATAAATACGGGAAATTAAGGAAGTACGTAAATTTACTGATAACAATGGCGATCGGCGGATTTTGGCACGGCGCAGGTTTAAACTTTATTGTCTGGGGAACAATTCACGGTTTAGGATTGATTGTCAACCATTTATGCAAAGATATCCCCCAAGCTATCCACCTAAAATTAGACTATTCCTTTCCCCGATTTGCTAAATTTTGCAGTTGGCTGCTAACATTTAGTTTTGTGACTTGTAGCTGGGTATTTTTCGGCACGCCCAACTGGGAAACTGCCATGAATTTTTTTCAGGGAATTCTGAATTTTTCCGCTGCAACTTTTCAATTTAACTTTTGGCAATTGTATCTAGTAATTGCCGTCATTGCGGGAATCAATTTTTGGGGCGCTCGCATTTCCCAACTATTACAAACCGTATTCTCATTAAAAAACATTTTTTTTCGAGTTGTCTTAGTTTCGCTGTTCGTGTATGCTATTTTGATGTTGGGGCCGAGTACCGTCCCGCCTTTTATATACTTTAATTTCTAAGAAAGCAAATAAATCCACCTAATTAAACCTAAAATAGGGATCGCTAAAAAGATTCCTGTATATCTCTTCTTCCCTTCTTCCTTCTTCCTGATGACGTTGGACGTTCGATCGGGGGGCGACAGCACTAATAACTAATGACTAATAACTAACAACTAACAACTAATGACTAACAACCAATAACTAACAACTAATAACTAACAACCAATAACTAATAACTTCTTCCCTCTTCCCTCTTCCTTCTTCCCTCTTCCCTCTTCCTTCTTCCTTCTTCCTTCTTCCTTCTTCCTTCTTCCTTCTTCCTTCTTCTTATGAAAGATAGAGAAATTTTACTGATAGTTACTTCTGTAATTCTCACCTTAATACTTTCCAACTTATCCTTGTTTCTCAAAAGCTTTGCTTCAACTCCTTTCGCAACTCCCGAAATCAAACAAGCAGCGCGGCAGATAGAAATAGACAGTTTCAGGAAATCCGAACAAGATTTTTGGAGTAAAATCAAAGATATCAATTTCGAGAGCGTCCCCAAAAAACCAGAAACTTCTGCCGTCAAAACCGCCACAAAATCGGCACCTCCTCCCCCAAAACCTGCAAAAAAACCAACTCCAGCCAAACCCAAACTAACCGTACCTTATCGCAAATTTTTATTTATTGGAGATTCCGTAATGTTTGACTTAGGAATTAAACTCCAGTACACTCTTAAGAAAAAATACAACATCGCTGATACAAAACTTGACTACAAAGTATCCACCGGATTAAATCGCATAGATTATTATGACTGGTATGCCAGAACCAACCAGATGATCGAGGATTACCGCCCAGATGTAGTGATAGTTTTGTTCGGAGGAAATGACACTCAAGATATCACTGATTCTCAAGGAAAATACCGGGCTATCCTGACCCCAGAATGGCAAAAAACCTATCAAGAAAGAGTAGATAAATATGCCAAGTTACTTGGCTCGTCCTCCGTAAGAAAAGTGTATTGGGTAGGTCAATCGACATCTAACAAATCTTCGTATATCAAAGCTTTTCCTGTTATGAACAATATTTATAAAAATGCCAAAAAGACTTCACCCAAAATAGAATTTATTTCTACTTGGGAGGTTTTTGCACAATCTGGAAAGTTTGTGCCGGTAGTTGCTGACAAATCGGGGAAGCGAGGCTATGTAAAAATTAGTGACGGCGTGCATTTTACCTCCCACGGAGCTCAAATTGTCAGCGACGTAATCGTTGACAAAATGGTCGCCGACAAAATATTAAAATCTCCCCAACCTCCCAAATCTCCCAAAAAGAAACCCTAAATTGGCAGTCAGAAACCCGGTTTCTTGGACTATCGGTGGGGTTGAGAAACCGGGTTTCTTCACTCAACCTCGGTGAGGATGCCAGAATTATCGCAGAAACCCGGTTTCTTGGACTATCGGTGGGGTTGAGAAACCGGGTTTCTTCACTCAACCTTGGTGAAGATGCCAGAATTATCGCAGAAACCCGGTTTCTTGGACTATCGGTGGGGTTGAGAAACCGGGTTTCTTCACTCAACCTTGGTGAAGATGCCAGAATTATCGCAGAAACCCGGTTTCTTGGACTAGGCGCATCGATTTTTTAGTTGGATTAATTCAACTTTATATCCATCTGGATCTTCCACAAAAGCAATAACAGTTGAACCGTGTTTCATCGGCCCGGGTTCGCGGCTGACTTTACCGCCGCGGGCTTTAATTTGTTCGCAAGTACCGTAAATGTCGTCAACGCCGATCGCAATATGACCGTAAGCATCTCCTAAATTGTACTCTGTTACGCCCCAGTTGTAGGTTAATTCCAAAACCGTAGTGTCTGATTCGTCGCCGTAGCCCACAAAAGCCAGGGTAAATTTGCCATCAGGATAATCTTTTTGCCGCAGCAGTTTCATTCCCAACACTTCCGTGTAGAATTTGAGAGATTCTTCCAGGTTGGCGACTCGGAGCATCGTGTGTAGTAGTTGCATTTAGCTCACTCCAAATTTTTTAAGCTTCGATCAATTTTAGCGATTTATTGCGAAAAAAACTTGCGGGGCCAGCGTTGCATCGGATATCTTGCACCAATCTCAATAAGCTTTTTCTGGGCGGGCTCTCCGGCCCACCCCACAAGAAAATTCATCTCTTGTGGAACGGGCCGGAGAGCCCGTTCTTGAGAATGGTGCAAGATGTGAGTTGCATCGGACTTTTTTTTGATTTACTTTTGTACTTCCACCACACCCCGAAACATATTCATGCCGCAAGTAAATAGGTATCGTCCGGGTTTTTCCGGGGTGAATTCAACAGCCGTTACCTGATTTAAAGGTAATTCTCGCACAATGTGAAAATCTGGTAACAACACTTTTTCAAGACAACTATTCGGGTCACGCCTCAAGAAATTTAGCCGGACTAATTGACCGGCTTTCACAACTACACTAGCAGGCTCGTAACCCCCGTCTACAGTAATAGTCAACTCTTGTATCCCCTGAATAGATTCAGCTTGCTGACCTTTTGTTTTACTGAACAAAAACCACCACAACTCCAAACCAATTAATGTCAAACCACCGAGGGTGACACCAACTTTTAAACCTAGCGGCTGTTCGATGCTGCGAAATTGAGTGGTTGAATTAGAAGCAGCGACGGGTTCGGCAGCTTGAACTCCCGATGCTATTCCGATCGCAATTCCTAAACTCGCGAGAGTTCCCCACATTTGACGGCGGTGCAACATTTTTCTAATTACTCCTAATTTATGCCAGAGACTTTGGTTTGAATTTTCGCAAGCGCAAAGCATTAGTAAGTACGGAAACTGAACTAAAAGCCATTGCTGCACCGGCGATAATTGGACTTAGCAGCCAGCCTAAAATCGGGTACAGAACGCCCGCTGCGATCGGAATTCCAGCGATGTTGTAAATAAAGGCAAAAAACAGATTTTCGCGGATGTTCCGCATGGTGGCGCGCGAAAGTTGAATTGCTGTAACTATGCCTTGCAAGTCTCCAGAAATTAGGGTAATATCGCTGGCTGCGATCGCCACATCTGTGCCGGTACCGATCGCAATTCCCACATCAGAAGCGGCCAAAGCCGGTGCATCGTTGATTCCGTCTCCCACCATCGCGACAATTTTTCCTTCCCCTTGCAGGGCTTTGATTTTAGCTGCTTTTTGGTCTGGTCTAACTTCCGCAAAAACGCGAGTAATACCAACGGATCGGGCGATCGACTCCGCAGTCGATCGGTTGTCCCCAGTCAGCATCGCCACCTCCAAACCGAGTTTTTGCAGCGCTTTCACCGCCTGCGCTGACGACGGTTTGAGGGCATCAGCAATGCCCATAATTGCCTCAATTTTGCCCTCGGATGCCATCCAAACCACCGTTTTGCTATCACCTTCCAAAGCTTTCGCGCGCAGTTCCAGATATTCAGTATCGCAGCCCATTTCCTGCATCCACCTCAGCGTTCCCAGGGCGATCGGCTTTTCGCCGACAACCCCTCGCACACCGCTACCCGCGACGGCTTCAAAATCCTTAACATCCGTCAAATTCACCTCTTGAGATTGAGCGTATCTAACAACAGCTTCCCCCACAGGATGCTCCGAATTTTGTTCTACAGATGCCGCCAATTGCAGCAATTTTAATTCATTGCTATTCTCTGTTCCTTTAATTGTGACAAAATCAGTCACCGTCGGCTTACCCTCAGTAAGAGTTCCAGTTTTATCTAACACAATGACTTGAATTTTATGAGCCAACTCTAAACTTTCTGCTCCTTTAATTAAAATCCCATTTTCTGCACCTTTACCAGTGCCGACCATCACAGCAGTCGGAGTCGCCAAACCCAAAGCACAAGGACAAGCAATAATCAGCACCTCCACCATTGTAATCGTTGCCAAAGTAAAGTTTCCCGTCGCATTAAACCAGACTACAAAAGTAGCTAAAGCGACCGCAATTACTGCCGGAACAAACCAACCAGTCACCTCGTCTGCCAACTTTTGAATGGGTGCTTTTGACCCCTGGGCATCCTGCACCATCTTGACAATTTGAGCTAAAAAGGTATCCTTGCCAATCTTAGTAGTACGAAACTTAAAGCTGCCCGTTTTGTTAATTGTCGAGCCGATAACTTCGTCACCAACCTGCTTTTTAACGGGCAAACTTTCCCCCGTAACCATTGCTTCGTCTACGGTTGAAGCACCTTCAATCACCTCTCCGTCTACGGGAATTTGTTCGCCGGGCCGCACCTGCACGATGTCGCCAATTTCCACTTGGGCGATCGGCACTTCCAACTCTTGCCCGTTGCGAACAATCCGAGCCGTTTTTGCTTGCAAACCCATGAGTTTGCGAATAGCTTCCGAAGTCTCTCCCTTCGCCCGATTTTCTAGGGTTTTACCCAGCAAAATTAGGGCAATAACAATCGCTGCAACTTCATAATAAACGCTCGGTATCAAACCCTTGGCTATGAAAAAACCGGGAAAGAATGTCACAAATACAGAATAAAAGTAAGCAGAACTTGTACCTAAAGCAATCAAAGTATCCATAGTCGCCAGTCGGCGTTTCAAGGCTTTCCAAGCTCCCGTATAAAATGAGTTGGCGCACCAAAATTGTACTGGTGCTGTCAGGACTAATTGCAGCCAAAAATTGTGCAGCCAGCCAGGAATAAATGGCAAATGCAAGCCCGTCATGGCGGGAATCGAACCCACAAATAATATGATGCTAATAGTCCCTGCTACGTATAGTTTGCGCTGCAACAATTGAGATTCAGCTTGGCGATTTTTTCGCTCGCTGTCATCCTCCTCCGCAGCCATTTCTGGAAGTGGCAAAGCTTCATATCCCGCTGCATCAACAGCTTCTTGAATTGTGGTAACACTGGTTTGCTGAGAGTCGTATTGAATGCTTGCTTGTTCCATGCCAAAATTGACATGACACTCAATTACGCCGGGAACAGACTGAATTGCTTGTTCGATAGAGGAAGCACAAGAAGCACAACTCATGCCCCGCAATTTAAGTGTGAGATTGTCCATAGGGGTTACTCCTAAACTAAATAAGAGCGCAGGTTGTCAAGGTAAGCTGTCGCGCATTTAAATTACATATTCAGGGCGGGCTCTCCTGCCCAACCCCTACTCCCCACGCATTGTTTTATTATTTTTTGACATAGAGTTTAAATGCCGCAACAGCTTATTTAGTAATTTGCCTAACCGAATTGACCAATTACATAGGAGAATTGCTCTCTCAATGAGTGGTGCGGTGGCTGGACGCTACATTTGTAATATTCAGCATTTCACCCTAAGATGAAATTAGGATGAAATTGCTGTATTCCTAAAGTTAGAAACCGCTGGCGTTGGCCTTAACATTAACCGACAGGATAGCCAGCAGAGGCGATCGCATTTCTAACCTCACTTTCCGATTTAGCGGTTTGAACCGTGACCAATTTTGTCTTGAGATCCACCTCAACAGTGGCATCTGAATCCACTGTTTGGACTGCTTTTGTGATTGTAGTCGCACAAGCAGAACAAGCCATCTTGGGAACTTTTAATTGTAGAGTCATAATTTGAACCTCAGCAGAAACTACTCTGCTCAATAAATGAATTAACTTCATTGTAAACTCTCCAGTTAACGGGAGGGTCAAGGGTAATTCTGAACTAAATCTTAAATTTAACCACAATTCATGTTTAATTTCACCTAACGCAAAGTAATAATTATTTACAAATTTGCATCAAAAATTTCATCCTAATTTCATTTATATGTGAAAACATCAAGATAAGTGGTAGTTTTAAGGATCTAACTAAAGTCTATGAAATCAATCTCATTAAAAACAGGCTTTGCAGCGCTGACATTAACCGCCACAACCGCCCTCACCAGCGGCGTGCTAGTAGCTTGTTCCAAAGCTCCTTCCAGCGAAACCCAAGCCCCAACTATTACGGCAGCAACCCCTGCTAGCAGCCAGCAAAACGTGGCACAAAACCACAACATGAGCGGCATGGATCACAGTATGTCAATGGATTTAGGCCCGGCTGATGCCGACTACGATTTGCGATTTATTGATGGCATGAAAATACACCATCAAGGTGCTGTAAACATGGCTAAAGAGGTGCTGGAAAAATCCAAACGTCCTGAAATGAAAAAACTTGCTACTAATATAATCGCCGCTCAAGACCGCGAAATCAATCAAATGAAAGAGTGGCGAACAAATTGGTATCCCAAAGCCAGCAGTACGCCAATGGCTTATCACGCTCAAATGGGTAACATGATGGCAATGACTCCCGAACAGATGCAAAGCATGATGATGAGCATGGATTTAGGTGCTGCTGACGACCAATTTGATTTGCGGTTTCTGAATGCCATGATTCCCCACCACGAAGGAGCTTTGGTGATGGCCGAAGATGCTTTCAAAAAGTCAAAACGCCCGGAAATGAAGAAATTATCCCAAGAAATTATTACTTCCCAAAAGCAAGAAATTGAGCAAATGAAAGAGTGGCGCAAAGCCTGGTACAAACAGTAATAACTGGTTGGATTAATTAATCGCAAAATCTGTAGGGGCGGGTTCACAAACAATACCTGCTAAGAATCGACAACCTCAAAAACCCGCCCCCACCCAACAATAAATCACTTACGCACAGGTGGTCAGAAACCGGGTTTTTTTACAAATATCCTTCCTTGTACCCTACAGATTAAATAAAAAACCCGGTTTCTTTGGTCTTGATGCTTCCAGGACTGATGTTATCTGTGGTGTGGGGGCGGGTTTATAAAGATTATTTTTGGGAATTACATATTGTTAGTGAACCCGCCCCTACAGAAACAATGTTTATTTAACCTATTTCATCCTGATTTCACATTTATCTGCAAAACTAAAATGTGAGTTCAGATTCGCCCCTACTCAACCATGCCCCCAATAAAGCTCTGCCGAATTTCTGGGTTAATTATCAGCCTTGCATTCTTCACATCTCCCGCCGCTGTTTTCGCCCACGCGGGACACGGAGATGAATTTCACCAAAGCGGCGAAACAACTCAAATTCCGGCTGCTATTTCTGTCGATGCTGAAACCTCGAAGCGGATTGGAATCAAAGTTGAGCCTGTGAAAGCTCAGCGGTTGTCTGTTGGGATTAAAACTACCGGACAAATTGAAACTTTGCCCAACCAAAAAGTAGAAATTCGGGCTCCCGTTAGTGGCACTGTGGTTGAGTTGCTCGTCAAACCGGGGGACAAAGTATCAAAAGGTCAACCTGTTGTTGTTTTATCTAGTTCGGAATTAGGGCAATTGCGGGTTGAATCTATGTCGAAACGAGCGGAAGCTGAAGGCGATTTGCAGCAGGCAAAAGCCGATTTAAAATTAGCTCTAGAAAATTACGATCGCCAAATTCAAATATCCTCAGCAGAAATCGCCCAAGCCAAAACTCAACTGACAGCAGCAACTCAGCAGTACCAGGGAGAGCAAGAATTAGTAAACAAGCGTTCGGTTGTGAAAGTTGCTAAAGAAAACTATCAGCGTCAAGTTGAAATAGCGCAAGCGGAAATAGCGCAAGCGGAAACAGAATTAACTGTTGCGAAAGAACAGTTCGAACGCGACAAAGAATTAGTGGCCGCAGGGGCGATCGCGCGGCGGACAATGCTGGAGTCGCAAGCGCACTTCGCCCAAGCCAAAGCGGCTGTTGCGAAGGCAAAAAGCCGCCCAGAAGTTATCAAAGCGGAAACCGAAATCAAACAAGCGGAAGTAGACCTGCCAATGCGGGAATTGCGCGATTCTCAAGGCAGAGTAGCAGAAGCAAAAGCTCAACTTACCAAGGTTTTGAGTCGCCGAGAAGTGTTGGAAGCCGAGAACCAAGTCAAACGCGCCAAAACTGCCCTGGAAGTCGCTCAGTCGCGGATTCGCTTGGCTGATGCAGCTTATCAAGCGCGCCTCCAACAACTGGGAATTACCGCCAACGATCGAGGGCTTGTTACCGTTGTCGCTCCGATTTCTGGCACGGTAGCCGATCGCGAAATCACCCCAGGCGAATCAGTCAACTCGGCTGAAAAACCGCTGATGAGCATATTAAACGACAGCAGGGTTTTTGCCACAGCAAATATTTACGAAAAAGATTTAAATCAGATAAAAATTGGTCAGGTAGTCAGGGTTAAAATTACAAGTTTGCCCGATCGCACTTTTACGGGAAAAGTTAGCTTCATCGGATCGGTTGTAGGAGAGGAAACGCGGGTAGTTCCAGTGAAAGCCGAACTAAACAACACTGAAGGAGAGTTAAAGCCGGGGATGTTTGCAGAGTTGGACATCTTAACCGACAAAACAGCAACAGATGTTTTGGCAATTCCGGCTGCAGCTTTAGTTGAAGCAAAGGGCAAAAAAATGGTTTACATTCAAAACGGCAATGCTTTTCAGTCAGTTGAAGTTGAAGTCGGTCAAATTTCTGGGGATTTAGTAGAAATTAAGAGCGGTTTGTTTGAGGGAGATTTGATAGTAACGCAGCGCGCACCTCAACTTTACGCACAATCTTTGCGGGGCGGCAGTAAGCCATCACAAACCGAGGAAAAGACAGAGGCAACTCCCAAAGCAACAGAGGTTAATTTGAATAATTTACCCGTGCCGTTGTGGGCGGGAGTTGGGGGAGGAATTGCGATCGCATCCCTAACTTTTGCCGCCGGAGTATTTTGGGGAAATCGGCGCAAATTCCCAGCACTAGCAGATGCTGCAAATAATAGTTTTTCCATCTCTCAACCAGCCATTGACGATGAATTGCTACACAATGACAACCATCACGTTAAAACTGAAGAGTCAGAAATTAAGATTTTGAAGTAAATAATTGCTTCTTAATTTAATTGAGGCAAAATTTTTAAAATCCTAAATTAATTGTCTAAAAAATGCTTAATTCAATCCTCAGATGGTCGATCGCTCAACGTTGGCTTGTTGTAATCGGTGCAATTCTAGTCACTTTTTTGGGTAGTTATAATTTAACTAAAATGCCCCTTGATGTTTTTCCTAATTTTGCCCCGCCTCAAGTAGAAATTCAAACCGAAGCCCCTGGATTAGCCCCTGAAGAAGTAGAGTCTTTAATTACTTTACCAATTGAGAGCGCAGTCAATGGAACTCCGGGGGTAGAAACTGTGCGCTCCTCTTCGGCGGTAGGTATTTCAGTTGTCAAAGTAATTTTCAAAGCCGATACAAATATTTATCAAGCGAGACAATTCGTTGCTGAACGTTTACAGCAAACGCGATCGAAGTTGCCTCAAGGTATTGAAGAACCGCAAATATCTCCTATTTCTTCTCCAATAGGCACAATTTTAATGTATGCCTTTACCATAAAAGCCGAAGAAAATCAGCCCACAACTGATTTAATGGAAGTGCGAAGATTAGTCGATCGAAATGTTACCAACCGATTGCTGGCTGTACAGGGAATATCACAGGTGATTGCCTATGGAGGCGATGTCAGAGAGTATCAGGTTTTAGTAGATACAGTCAAATTAACTGCATTAAATATCTCTTTAGAAGAGGTGATAAAAGCAGCAGAACAATCAAATACTAATGCCTCTGGGGGATTTTTGATTACACCCGATCGCGAAGAAATTATTCGTGGTGTAGGTCGGATTGAAACCATTCAAGAATTGGCAGAATCAGTAGTAATATCTAGAAATGGAAAACCCATCAAACTGCGCGATGTGGCAGAGGTAAAGTTAGGAGCCGCACTAGCTAGAGGAGATGGTAGTATCAACGGTCAAAGGGGAGTCATTTTACTGGTAAACAAGCAGCCTCAAATCGATACTCCAACTGTCACCAGAGCCGTTGAAAAAGCAATGGAGGAAGTGCAGGCAGGATTGCCGAAGGATGTGAAAGTAGAAGTGACTTTTCGCCAAGAAAGTTTTATTGATTCGGCAATCGAAAATGTGCTAAATTCCCTGCGAGATGGCATCATAATTGTTTCAATAATCATGCTGATGTTTTTGATGAATTGGCGCACAACTGTCATCACTCTCAGCGCAATTCCCTTGTCCGTTTTAATCGGAATGTTAATTTTATCATGGTTTGGAGAAGGCATAAATACTATGACTTTGGGCGGATTGGCAGTAGCGATTGGTTCAGTGGTGGATGACTCCATTGTGGACATGGAAAACTGCTATCGGGGATTGCGAAAAAATCAAATAGATGGTAAACCTAAAGACGATTTTGAAATTGTTTACAGCACTTCGGTAGAGGTTCGCACCAGTGTAATTTTCTCTACAGTAATCATTGCGATTGTATTTGCGCCGATTTTCTCTTTGACAGGAATAGAAGGACGGATATTTACCCCAATGGGAGTGGCTTACTTAGTTTCTATTGTGGCCTCTACTTTTGTGGCAATGACTCTTTCCCCTGCTCTTTGCGCTATCTTATTAGCAAATCGTCAATTGCCATCGGATGATACTTGGGTTTCGGCATTAAGCCAACGGCTTTATCGTCCAGTTTTGAATATGGCAATTAATCGTCCTAAATTAATTTTGTTGCCCGCGATAGCTGCTTTTATTGCTTCATTAATTGTGCTTCCCTCACTAGGAAGAGTGTTTTTACCAGAATTTCAAGAGCGGTCTTTAGTTAATACAATGTTACTTTATCCTGGGAGTTCTCTGTCTGCTACTAATGATATGGGACTTTCAATGCAGAATGCTCTCAAAGATGACCCTCGATTTACTGCTGTACAATTGCGATCGGGACGTGCGCCCGGTGATGCTGATGCCGCCGGGGTAAATCTAGGACATTTGGATGTAGAACTCAGCGATATTGGTATTAAGAATCGAGAAGAAAGTATTGCTAAAATTAGAGAGGAATTTAATAAATTACCGGGTGTTGCTACTAGCGTGGGAGGCTTTATTTCCCATCGCATGGATGAAGTGCTTTCAGGAGTGAGAAGTGCGATTGCGGTGAAAATTTTCGGCCCAGATTTAACAGAATTAAGAGCGATTGGGAAGGAAGTGGAAACAGCTATGAGTCAGGTGAAAGGTATTGTTGATTTGCAGTTAGAACAACAAATTCCTATTCGTCAGTTACAGATTAAATTCGATCGCGCTTTGGCGGCACGTTACGGACTTAGCATTGGAAGTATTACAGAAACTCTAGAGACTGCCTTGAATGGAAAAGTTGTATCTCAAGTCCTTAAAGAACAGCAGTTATTCGATTTGTTGGTGTGGTTGAAACCGGAAAATCGCAGTAATATTGATACTATCCGCAACTTATTAGTTGATACTCCTTCGGGACAGAAGATCCCACTAGCACAAGTCGCCAAAATTGAATACGGCACTGGCCCTAATACCATCAACCGTGAAAATGTTTCTCGTTTGTTGGTGGTGGCTGCGAATGTGTCAGGACGAGATTTACGTTCAGTTGTTAATGAAATTAAGACGAAAGTACAACAGCAGGTAATCTTGCCTTCAGGTTATTTTATTCAGTACGGCGGACAATTTGAATCGGAAGAACGGGCGACTCAAAATCTACTGATATTTGGTAGTTTAGGAATAGTAATTATTGCGGTGCTGATGTATTTTGCCGTTAAATCTTTTGCGAGTGTGATTATGATTGCGATCAACTTACCCCTGGCATTAGTAGGAGGTATTTTCTCGATTGCGATCGGTGGTGGCATTATTTCTGTAGCTTCGCTTGTGGGTTTTATCACTTTATTTGGAGTTGCGGTTCGTAACGGTTTGCTTTTGGTGGATAATTTCAATCAAAAATCAAGCAAGGGAATGCCTTTCAAGGAAATAATTAAAGAAGGTGCGATGGAAAGGTTGGTGGCAATTTTGATGACAGCTTTTACCTCGGCTTTAGGCATGGTTCCCTTGGTAGTTGGTACAGGCGCGGGCAAGGAAATTTTGCAACCTCTGGCGGTTGTGGTGTTGGGTGGATTGTTTACTTCTACGGCCTTAACGTTACTGGTGCTGCCAGCTTTGTATTCAATGTTTGGGAAGTTTTTATTTAGTAAAACGAGTTTATGATTCGGCGGTTGAAACCGCGTCTACACAAACTTTCGTCGGCCCCAAGGCCGACTGGTTCATAAATTGGATGAGTAACCCGGATTTGAGTTCGTATCATGTCCGATCGATCGCGGGTAATCGATCGGACAGGATATCACCTCTAGCGAGCCCGGCACAGAATCAAACAGCCCTGGCGGTTAATTAGACTGCACGTTCTGTCAATTTTGTCAAGACGTTGTTCGATCGCTCCACAAAATCTTTCATTCCTTCAGCATCGAAACCCTTCTGGGCCATCAAAGCCAAGTCATAAACGTGGTGACAAATCATACTCGCCAACTGCGCCGACGGAGACTCGCCGCCGCTTTGAATAATCGCACCCTGAGTCAAATTAGCTAGATTTTGAATCAGCGGGTGAGACGTATTCACCAGCAAAACGTGTTCTTCGGGGAATTCGGCTGCTTGCTGCTGCAACAGCGCCGTCATATCCCGCATCCGGCGCAAAGCTTCGGGTAACAGGACGATCGCAGGTGGCGCACCCTCAGCAGAGTCAGCCTTCAAAGCTTCAGTGCGGATGTTCACTTTCGGCTTGTTGAGAGCATTTTGGAACATTTCTTTAACTTGTTCGCTGCGAGTTTTATTGGTCGCCGGATCGACGATTTCCGCTTCTTTTTCTTTGTCAATTAGCGTGTCGTCGATGTCAGAATCAACCCGCGAGAATTTAACATCCGAATATTCTCGTTCCAAGAAACTGATAAAGTGCGTGTCGATGAAAGAATCCATAAACAGCACTTCCAAACCTTGGCTTTTGTGCAGGGCGACATAAGTTGCTTGAGACGCAGGTTCCGTACAGTAAAACACGCGATTTTCGTGGCGTTTTTGGTTGCGTTCCAAATACTCTTTCAGCGTCGTGTAAGGCTGCGTCGAACCGGAACTGTCCGACTTTGGAGTCACATCTTGCCACAAATCTCCTTCCTCGGTTTGCACCTGCACTTCTGGAGTTACAGTTTCTGGTTTTTCCGATGTTGGCTCGTAGGTGCTGCGGTAGATTAAAATATCTTCGACTTGCTTTTTGAACTTGTCATCGTTGAGGGCTCCGAACTTGACAAAAGTGCCGATATCTTGCCAGCAGCGGATGTACTCATCGCGATCGTCCCGATAAAGTTCCTTGAGGCGATCGCCCACTTTTTTCGCAATATAATCAGCGATTTTCCGTACAGTGCGGTTGCTTTGCAAAGAACTCCGAGAAACGTTCAGCGGAATGTCGGTACTGTCAATCACGCCCCGCAGCGGCATCAAGAATTTCGGGATAATTTCTTCGCAGTGATCGCTGACAAAAACCTGGTTGCAGAATAGCTTGATATTGCCTTGGGTAACATCAACATCCGGCCGCAGTTTCGGAAAGAACAGAATCCCGTTAACAATAAAAGGATAATCTGTATTCAGGTGTACCCACAGCAGCGGCTCCTCTTGGAACGGGTAAAGGTAGCGGTAGAGTTCCAAATAATCTTGTTTCTGCAAATTGCTGGCTGATTCCCGCCAGATTGCTTTGTGTTTGTTGAGTTCCTCTCCCTCAAATTTGATCGGAACTGGCATGAAATCGCAGTAGGTTTTGACTAACTGCTTGATGCGGCTGGCTTCTACATATTCTAGTTCTTCATCCTGGAGTGTCAGAGTAATTGTCGTGCCGCGTTCTGTGCGGGTGGATTCTGATAGTTCAAAAGCGGGGGAACCGTCGCAAGACCAGTGTACTGCTTGGGAACCTTCTTTGTAGGAAAGAGTGTCAATGTCTACTTTCTGCGCGACCATGAAAGAAGAGTAGAAACCGAGTCCGAAGTGACCGATAATTGCATCGTCGCCGCTGCCTTGGTATTTTTGAATAAATTCTTCGGCGCTGGAGAAAGCGACTTGGTTGATGTATTTTTTTACCTCGTCGGCGGTCATGCCGATGCCGTTATCGGAAATTGAGAGGGTTTTGTTTTCTTTGTCGATCGCAATGTTGATTTGTGGTTCGCTAATGTCGCCGCTGTATTCGCCCGTTCGAGAAACCATTTTGAGTTTGGCAATGGCATCGACGGCGTTAGAAATTAGTTCCCGCAAGAAGACTTCGTGGTCTGTGTATAGCGACTTCTTGATAATCGGGAAAATATTCTCGGTATGGATAGAGATTGTTCCCTGTTCTAAAACGGTCATACTTTTTCGCTAGGTATTTTTTAAGAGTCAGCAGTCATTAGTCATCAGTCAGTAGTTATTAGTTATTAGTTATTAGTTATTAGTTATTAGTTATTAGTTATTAGTTATTAGTTATTAGTTATTAGTCAACTATCAACTGATAACTATCAACTGACAACTAAGAGGGCCCGCACGGGGCACCGCCCCTACCAACTGACAACTGCCAACTGACAACTGCCAACTGACAACTGCCAACTGAGGGCCCGCACCATCCACCGCCCCTACCAACTGACAACTGCCAACTGCCAACAGCCAACTGACTAATGACTATTTATTGATTTTGGGCGATCGCGCTACCTTTTGCCAAAGGGATTACCACAAAAAAATGATTCGGTTTCCCCCACATCATAGCTCACAAAGGCAACCGCAGCAGAAAGGTGCTGCCAAAACCCACTTGGCTGCGGGCGCTGAGGCTGCCGCGGTGGGCCCGGGCGATGGTTTGGGCGATCGCCAATCCAAGTCCCGATCCGCCGGTATGGCGCGATCGAGATCTGTTGACTCGGTAAAATCGATCGAATATGCGCCCTAAATCTGCCTCCGCTATCCCAATGCCGGTATCTTGCACCTGAATTATCGCCTCCTGGTGGCTGCAATCTAAGATGGCTGTGACTTTTCCCCCAGCCGGAGTGTATTGAATGGCATTGACAATTAAATTAGTAACTAAACGGTAAAGTCGATCGGCATCGCCAACAACATTCAATTGCTGCTGTACGCGGATTTCGGATGTTAGCGCTACCTCGGAGGATCTCGCCACAACTGCCAATTCTTCGACTAAATCGCTAACCAAGTCGTTCAAACAGCAAAGTTCAGGGCGATCGGATTTTGCTCGATCGTTGGTTTGAGAATCCATGCGTGCTAGCAGTAATAAATCGGTAACTAACTGAGTCAATCTGCGGTTTTGGCGATCGACTGTTTGCAAAATTTCCCGCGCTTCTTTCTCATCTAATTGAGGCATCAACAGCGCCGATTCTACAGTTGCTTGAGATGCCGCTAAAGGAGTCCGCAATTCGTGGGCAGCATCGGCTGTAAACTGTTGGATTTGTCGGTAGGAAGCATAAATCGGTTTCATTGCCAATCCTGCCAACAACCAGCTAGAAAAGGCGATCGAAATCAATGCAGCCGGCAATCCTAATTTCAAAATCAATTTAACTGTATTGAGATAGTCGTTGAAATCTTGCAAGCTGCGCCCTACTTGAAAGTATCCCCAATCTTGCTGGGTTTTCGTGTGCAGCGCTACAGAAATTTGATGGTAAATATTGCCTTGCCTGTCAGTTATAGTTTGCCAGTGTTGGGGATTGAATGTCGGCGGCAATGTTTCGGGATAAGTGCCTGCTGTGGCAATTAAATTACCTGAATAATCGAACAAACGAATGTAGTAATAACTTTGGTCGAGCGCCGTTAAAATATGTCGGTTGGGCTGCGGTTGTTTCCAGGCGCTAACGCCAGTAACGCTGAGGTTTGGCAAAAGTTCGTTAACTATTGGTTCGAGTTTTCCTGGCTGCTGCAATTTGATTTCGAGGCTGTCGTGCAGCGTCCCCGCAACAGATGCTAATTCCCTGTCTATGGCTACCCAGTGAGCGTGGGCGATCGCCTTGTATACCCCAAATCCTAACAAGCTTAAAATTAAACCCATGACTGCGGCATAGGAAATCGCTAAGTGCGATCGAGTTCGGTTAAATAGTTTGTTTTGATTCACAATTCATAAGTGGGTAATTGGTAATTGGTAGTTGGTAATTTGTAATTGCTTGGGAAGTAAGTTTTTTATTTACCGCAGAGAACGCAGAGAACGCAGAGAAAGGTTATAAGTAAGTCTATCTATGTTTTTTCATGACATTTTTTTAGCTTTGAGAAGTTCTACTGGTTTCCCGGCTCTGGGAACCAGTTAAATTGTTAAGAACAGGCAAGATTGTTGTTCCACAAAAAAATAATTTTCTTGTGGCAGGAGAGCTCGCCCTAATTTAATTTTTCATTCGGTATCCAACGCCGTGTACGGTTTCAATTAAATTCGCGCAGCCAACCGATTCGAGTTTGCGCCGCAGCAAGCGCACTTGAGCTGCTACTACATTGCTAAAGGTATCTGCACTCGCCTCCCATAGCTGATTCCGAATTTGGTCAGTGGTAATAATTTGGCTGGGATGTTTCATAAAGTATTCTAGCAGTTGAAATTCTTTGTTTGTTAGCGAAATTATCTGGTTTTTACCGTTTTTATCGAGATGACAAGCAGTGCGATTTCCGCAGTCTAAACTGAGATTGCCGATTTGTAACTGTTGGGGCTGAATTTGGGGCGATCGCCTTTGCAGCGCCCGCAACCTTGCTAACAGTTCTGCCATCCCGAAGGGCTTGACTAAATAATCGTCAGCCCCGGCATCTAATCCCGCTACTTTATCTTCCATCCTGTCTTTTGCCGTCAGCATCAAAACCGGCAAAAAATTATGTTTTGCGCGCAATCTTTGCAGCAGTTCTATTCCCGATAATCCCGGCAGCAACCAGTCAAAAATAGCTAGGGTGTATTGCGTCCAATAGCTGTCTAAATATTCCCAAGCTTCGTTGCCATCCTGCGCCCAGTCAACTATATATTTTTCTTGCTTTAAAGTGCGATCGATCGCTTTTCCTAAATCTGGCTCGTCTTCAACTAACAAAACTCTCATAAGATTAATTTACGGCAGTAAATCTGTATACATTGTTGGCCGCCGACAGTCCCAACCCCCAACATATAAATTGACACACTTCTATGAAATCAGCATGAAATCTCCTGACTGGGCATAAAAAGATAACAGTTGACACAAATTGACAACAAATTGGAAATGTCTTATACTCAAATACGACCAAAGTTTTGAAAATAATTTTCAACAAGTATGGCAGACTTATCCGATCGCTCCGCCATGAAAAAGCCGGGGCACTGGAGCCGCCGCCAACTCCTGCAGCTAGGAATAGCTGGTGCTGGCGTAGCTTCCGGGGCGATCGCATGGCAAAATTTCACCCAAAAGCGATCGGCAGCAGCGAGAATACCCCCCATGCCCGCTGATGCAGTCGCAATTAGCAACATCAACCCGATGCAAATTGCGCGGGATTTTGATTACGGCACGGTGACGCGGGAAAACGGGCGCACGGTGCGGGAATTTCGCCTGGAAGCTAACACTTCGATCGTCCAACTCAACAGTGCCGTTAGTTTCAATACCTGGAATGTGAACAATCGCGTACCCGGGCCGACATTGAGGGCAACTGAGGGCGATCGCATCCGCGTCATTTTTTCTAACAAAGCGGGACATTCTCATTCGCTGCACTTCCACGGCGTTCATCCCGTAGAAATGGACGGCGTTAAACCGATCCGAAACGGCTCTGCATTTATCTATGAATTCGACGCTCTTCCCTACGGCGTACACCTATATCACTGTCACATTGCCCCAGTAACGCGCCACATCGGTAAAGGACTTTATGGAATGTTCATTGTCGATCCGCCAAAACCTCGTCCGCCAGCAGACGAAATTCTATTAATCATGGGAGGATACGACGTAAACGACAATCAAACAAACGAACTTTACGCTTTTAACGGGCTGCCGAATTATTATATGAACAACCCAATCCCAATTTATAAAAATCAGCTCGTGCGACTGTACGTTATGAACATGATTGAGTACGAATCGGCAGTCACTTTTCACCTGCACGCCAATTTTTTTGACGTATACCGCACGGGAATGACTTTAACTCCCAGCGAGAAGACAGATGTCATTACAATGGGAGTAGCTGAACGACATATTTTAGAATTTCGCTACGAATACAGCGGAAAATATATGTTTCATCCCCATCAAGATGCGATCGCCGAAGCAGGCTGCATGGGTTTATTTGATGTCATCGGGTGAAGCAAATTGCAGGCCCAGCACCCGCCGATGCAAATTAAGAAAGTATGAAATTATTTGACAAACTCGATCGCTATTAGGTAGAATCTAATACTTGCGATTTATTGATAATTATTATCAATAAATCGCCAGCCAAACTGCACTCAACGTCAAAATCAGAAACAGCCATGTTCTCAACCTTTCGCTTATTACTCGCATCCGGCACCAAACTCAAGAACAGGCAAGATGGCTGTTCCACAGAGAAAGACTTTTCTTGCGGGGAAAGCGGGACGCCCTCCCGCAGCAGGCTTGTTGCAAATGTTGCAAGAGCTCAATTATTACCGACAGCCGCTGTTACAGCCATCCTCGTTGCTCTGACCGGTTGCGTTTCCACCCCCAAGGCCAGCAACACCGACACCGCAGCTAGCCCCGCAGCCACAGCTAGCCCCGCAGCCACAAGCGGTCACAGCATGAATCACGGAGGCAAACCCGGCATTAACATTAATACCGCGATTCTTTCGGAGTTAGATAAACTCGAAGCCAAGTTAGGAATTCCGGCACTTTCTAACAAAATTCAAGCCAGCCGCCCTTACGGAAAAACCGAAGAATTGGTCTCAAAAAATGTGATTACTCAACCCCAATTTGAGCAAATCAAAGACATGGTAACTATTGAAGATATCGTCCTCACAGGTGAAGCCAAGGATGTAGACTACATGACTAAACTGGGCTTGATGAAAGGGCATCTTTTTGTAGCACAAGAACTCTTGGATGCAGGCAAACCAGAGCAAGCAGAACCGCACATCGGCCACCCAGTCGAAGAAATTTATGCCGACGTGGAAGACCAGCTAAACGAGCGTAAAGTTCCCGAATTTAAAACTACTTTAATTAAATTGCAGGATTTAGTCAAAGCGGGTGCAAAAGATCCGGCTGAAGTGAATGCAGAATTTGCCACATCAATGCAAGCAGTTGACGGAGCAATTGCCGCCCTTCCCGAAGCGCAGCGCCAAGATCCAAAATTCGTGCTGCAAGTGATTAACGGCTTGCTGGATACAGCTAATTCCGAATACGGAGCGGCCGTTGCCGACGGCAAAATTTCCGCAGTTATTGAATACCAAGATTCGCGGGGTTTCGTCATGTACGCGGAAATGCTGTACAAAGATATTGCCGCTCAAGTAGCTAAAAATAACCCGGAAATCGACAAAGCAATTGTTGCCAACATGACTGAACTCAAGGAAAATTGGCCAACTGCGATCGCCCCGCCAGCCCCGATAAAAACCACCGAACAAGTCGCCCTGCTAGTTAAGGCGATCGAAAACGACAGCCAAAAAGTTCTCAAACCCGCCTCTTAAAAACGGTTTGTAGTGCGGACTGGAGTCCGCTCCGAGCTTGCGGACTCCAGTCCGCACTAAAACTTTCAAATATTATCGAAATTAAGTAAGTCTTCTTCCTTCTTCCCTCTTCCTTCTTCCCTCTTCCTTCTTCCTTCTTCCTTCTAATTAAAAAGATGAATTTCAGCGAAGCATTGCCCACATTTGTAATTACCCTCCGCGAAGGAGTCGAAGCCGCTTTAGTTGTCGGAATAGTCCTCGCTTGCCTCAAAAAGTCGGGACAAAGTTATTTAAGTCCTTGGGTTTTTGGCGGTGTCGGTGTCGGATTGATCGCCAGCGCTTTGATCGGCGTACTGTTTGGCTGGACAATTCAAATTTTGTCCGCATCCAATCAGCCTTTTGCACCGATTATGGAATCGCTGCTAGAGGCAACATTTGGAGTTTTAGCAATAGCAATGCTGAGCTGGATGCTGCTCTGGATGACCAAGCAAGCGCGATTCATGAAAGCCGAAGTCGAAGGCGCAGTGAGTGCTGCCTTAACCCAAAAATCTCATGCAGGCTGGGGCGTATTTAGCTTAGTTTTGATTGCCGTCTTGCGCGAAGGATTTGAAACCGTTTTGTTTGTCGTCGCCAAGTTTCAACAAGGCATTATTCCGGCAATCGGCGCTTTGGGAGGCATACTTTCAGCCGCCGGACTTGGCGTACTGCTGTTTAAATGGGGAGTGAAAATTAATATCAGGCTGTTTTTTAAGTATATGGGCATTTTCTTGCTCTTTATTGTAGCGGGTTTAGTGGTATCAACTCTGGGACTTTTTGACACCGCGATGAATACTTTATCGCAAGCAAATCGCGAGTCAGCAGCGCTGTGTTTCTATTACGAAAGATTTGCCAAAGAACACTCTTGCATTCTCGGGCCGATGGTGTGGAATACCTCGAAAGTGCTTCCCCAAGAAAAGTTTCCCGGCTTGTTGCTGAGCGCGCTGTTTGGCTACACGGACAAGCTTTATTTGGTGCAGGGCATTGCTTATTTCGTGTTTTTAATCACCGTTGGCGGGATTTATCTCCAAAGTTTGAGCGGTAAAGTGTTTTTTCCATTCAAAAAAACTGAGGTAACGAAATAGGAAATTAAGTGCGAACAGCAGGGCGCATCTATCTAAAAACGTAAAATTAGCGAGATTTTAGCCAACTCAAATAAACTAAGGATTTTTTATGATTAGCTTAGCAATTGCTGCGGTTTCAGCAAACTCTGGAATGCTTAATTGGGAATGGCTGCAAGTTATTATCGTAGTTGCCTATTATGCAATTCCAACAATGCTGGTTTACTCGCTTTACAAAGGGCGAGATATCCCGTTTCAGTGGATGTTTCTGGTATTCGGAGCATTCTTCGTTACCTGCGGCACAACTTACGCAATCCAAACATGGTCTCTGTGGTTTCCTGAATCTTTAATCTCAGAGTTTATGACAGCGATTACGGCTTTCGTAGCTGGGAGTTCAGTTTTGTTGCTGTTAACATTGATGCCTTTTGCACTAGCACTTCCCAGCCCAGCAAGGTTAGAAGCCGCAAATTTAGCATTAGAAAATGAGATTGCTGAACGCCGGAAAGCCGAGACAGCACTGGCTGAACTAGCCGGATTATTGGAACAGCGAGTGCAAGCAAGAACTGGCAAACTTTGCCGAGCAAATAATTATTTAATTAAAGAAGTTCAAGAGCGGAAAAAAGCTAAAAAAGCTCTGCAACAATCTGAAGCAGAATTGAGAATAAAAGCCAGAGAATTAGAGCGGGCTTTGCAAAAACTTCAGGAAAGTCAAGCTCAATTAGTACATACTGAAAAATTATCAGCTTTGGGAGAACTAACGGCGGGAATTGCCCACGAAATTAACAATCCCATCAATTTTATTGATGCGAACATCTCCTATGCACATAATTATGTGAAAGATTTGTTGGGGCTAGTCAACTTATACGGCAAATATTATCCCAATCCGGCAGAAGAAATTCAGGAGGAAATTGAGACAATAGAATTAGATTTTCTCAGCGAAGATTTGCCAAAACTGCTGGCTTCAATGAAGGTAGGAACTGATAGAATCTGTGCGATTGTTGCTTCAATGCGTAATTTTTCGCGTTTAGATACAGACGGTATGAAGTTTGCTTCGATTCACGAAGGAATCGACAGCACTCTGTTAATTCTCCAGCACCGACTGAAAGCAAATGGCAAAAGCCCTGGTATTGAAGTGATTAAACAGTACGGCGATTTACCGCTGGTAGAATGTTATGCAGGGCAATTAAATCAGGTATTCATGAATATTATCAGCAATGCCATTGATGTTTTGCGAGATAGTTCTAATTTGTCAGTTGCCAGTGTTCAGAAAAACTTCCTCACGATTCAGATTAGCACGGAAGTCGCGGAGGGCGATCGGGCGATCGTCCGCATTTCCGATAACGGCCCGGGGATGACAGAAGAAGTCAAGGCTAAAATATTTAATCACTTTTTTACCACAAAACCCGCCGGTAAAGGAACGGGTTTAGGGTTATCAATTAGCTGCGAGATTGTTCGAGAAAAGCACTGCGGCTGCTTGGAGTGCTTTTCGGGACTTGGAGAAGGTACGGAATTTATAATTTCGCTACCAATCAGACAGAAGCGTCTTGAAACTAGCAGATTAGTTGAAATGCAGGAGGCAGTTTGAATTGGTAATGGTAGATTTAAAATTGCAAGTATAACTAATTGATTCCAGCTTTTGGGCAATTTCAAATTACTAAGACCACACTTGTATAGTGCGTCAGAGTTTGATTTTGAACGGATAATCGAGGGTTTGAGTCTGACGCACCTTACTAATTGTGACACTTGCGTCCAGGATTGATTTAGTAGGTTTGAACTGATATCTTGCACCTATGGCAAAAACCGGGTTTCTGACCGCAAACTTAGCATCACAACCTATATCTGAAGTTCAGAAACCCGGTTTTTACTTGCGTCCAGGATTGATTTAGTAGGTTTGAATTAAAACTGTACCGAGCGGTATTTCAGCGTTTATTCCCTCCACTTTACCAGCGAGCGCGTACCCCCAATTGCGACTGTAACCAGGAGTGTAAATGCCCTGCAGAGCGATCGATATTGTGGTGTCAGGAGAAACAGGTTGGGCGAAAACCACTGTCGCTTTTCGGTTATTAACAGAAACTTGAGACTCAATTTTTTGACCGGATTGATTTTTTACCTCAATTGGGCCACACATTTTGACATCCTCCGGCAAATCAATTGCAAGTGCCGCCAGAGCTTTTCCCTGAACGTGAACTTTAAAATGATGGTTAGCACCTTGAAAGCGAGCTTTGTTTGGAGTTGCAGCGCTGCCAACAATGTGAGGAATATTAGCATTTTGCATGGCTCCTCCTGCAATAGTAGCGGGGGCATTAGATGCAAGAATGACGGTAAATGCGGTAGCATAAATTAACTTTTTCATCGCAGTCTTCCCTGAAAACTTAACTAATTGTTGTTCTTATTTATTAGCTTGGGTCTCAGGAATGAAATTAAGATGAAATTTTAGCTACTTAAAGTTGAATTATTCAATTATAACTTAGCAGGATTTACGCATTTATACCAAAGAAACCGGGTTTTTTTACGAAAATCCTTCGTTGCAGCCAAAAATTAGGCAAAAAACCCGGTTTCCGGCTACCTGTGCCTCCAGGACTGTCAAACTACTGAGTGAATGTAAAACGACCGTCTACTTTTTCTCCGTTAATATCCGCATTCACCTTCACAGGATATTGACCCGGTTCTTTGCCGGGAAACACAACAGCGTAATGTTTGCCCTCTGGATCGTATTTGAGAGCTAGGGTTTGCTGCTTTCCATTCGGCAACTGCACTTGAGCCGTCACTTTCGCATCAGGAACTGGTTCCTTTTTATCGCCTTTTTGCAGATACAAATCTAAGTGAGTTCCCGTAGCTTCTTTTTCAGGTACAAACTCTAAATAGTAAGCACCAGAATTGACAACTTGACCCCCGTTAGCTCCTTTCGCAGCAGAAGTCGCCGCAGGAGCGGAAGACGCAGGTTGAGAGGCCGCAGGAGGTGGTGGAGTAGTATTTGTATCGCTTGTTTGGTCGCCTTTACCGCAAGCTCCCAAAAAGAGCAATCCGACACTGCCTAGAATAATTAAACTTGACTTGAGCGTTTTCATGTGCTTTACTCTTGGCGAACAATGATTGGTAAATTATGGCACTTTGAGACAGGGAGTCAAGGAAATTTATCAAAACTTATTCAGAAATTAGCCAGCATAACAGTTGAAACAATGCTGGGCGAATATCAGTAATTAAAAAACGAACATATCGCCCTCGGACATGAGCAGAGACGACTATTAATCGAGAGATGTTTTCGCAGTTGATGGTATTTTGGTCTGTGGCTGCGAAAGCTTGCACGCTTGATACTTGCTATCTTAAGTGCGATCGCACTCCTCACCGCGACAGCACCTCATTCATGTTAAATCGCCACTTAACCTAGGTTGACACCCAAAAATGAAATCAGGATGAAATCTCTTAACTTTCAGACAGATAATCTTGCCAACTTCTTGACATTTGCCCTGTAGAGTGAAGTGTCAACTCACATTAAAGAAAGTTCATGGTTAAAATTTCAGAAAAAATAGATGTCAACCTTAATATTATTCCCATGCACTCACAAAACCATAAGCAAGCTGTAGTCCAAATGCCATCCCCTATAAAAACATCAACGGATTTCAAACTAGGCCCCAACTGGTTGCAACAACTGCTTCGCCGCGCCCCGATTCGGTTAAAAATTAGCTTGGGTTATGCATTGATACTCAGTATTGCTGTTTTGGGAACGACTTGCGGACAGCTAGTTGGAAACTTCTACACCAAAAAAGCTTTGCATAAACTCGGTCTCGAACAAGAAAAAGCCCAGATTTTAAGCGAAATGAAAATTGCTGTGATGGAAACTCAATCAAACCAAAAGAAACTTATTTTTGTGACGGGAGATCCTCAAGAATTTGTAGATGAAAAAGGTGAATTTCTTACTCAACTAAAAAAAGCTAGTCAGCTTTTATATTCGTTAAAAATTTTAGGTGATAGCAGTTTCAACCAAGCCGATACAGACATAATACAGTTGAATCAATTTTTACATAAGTATGACTCTACTCAAATAGCTTACACTCAAAAAATCCAGCGGACTTTGCAACAAATCGATCCTAAACGCTTGGGACAAAAAACAGGTATAGCCGCACAGCAGTCACTGTGGGATTTTACCAAAAGCCCGGAGGCGATCCTGTTTAACGAACTTTCAGAAGATTTAACCAAATTTGTTAAACTTGCTTATCTAGGACAAGAACAAGCAAAATTCCAGCTAGAAAGCGCGCGAAAAATTGGTATCCAAATCAGCATCGCCAGTTTGTTACTGTCGCTGATCGGTGCCACTATTTTTGCATTGTCCATCAGTCGGATGATTTCTCAACCTATAGAAACACTCACTAAAGTTGCTTCTTCAGCAACTAAAAAATCGAATTTTAGCCTACAAGCACCTGTTACCACTGACGATGAAGTAGGAGAATTGACGATAGCTTTCAACAGTCTCATTCAATCGGTAAAAGAGCATATTGAAGCACTAGAAATATCAAAACAAAGCTTAGAAATTCGCGTAACAGAACGAACAGAAGAACTTTCGCAAAAAAATCACGAATTGCAGTCAGCTTACGACCAACTTGCAGATGCCTTGCAAAATCTTCAACAGACTCAAGCCCAGCTCATTCAAGCTGAAAAAATGTCTAGTTTGGGTCAAATGGTAGCAGGTATAGCTCACGAAATCAACAATCCTGTCAGTTTTATTTACAGCAATCTAGAACACGCTAGTAACTACGCTCAAGACTTGATGCGATTAGTGCAATTGTACCAGCAGCAATATCCCAATCATAATAGTGTTATTCAAGCTGAAACTGAGGCGATTGATTTAGATTTTATGGCTGAGGATTTTGCTAAAATTATCCATTCTATGAAAAATGGTGCTGACAGAATTCGTCGAATAGTTCTGTCTTTGCGTAACTTTTCTAGGCTAGATGAATCCCAGCTCAAACTTGCCAATATTCATGAAGGAATTGACAGTACATTGGTAATTCTCAATCAGCGATTGGAGGGAAAAATTACAGTGATTAAAGACTATGAATATTTACCCAGAGTCAAGTGTTATGCAGCGCTTTTGAATCAGGTGTTTATGAATATAATCGATAATGCGATTGGAGCCATTGAGGAACGAAAAGTTAATAGTAAAGCCTCAAGCGATGCGACTGAGAAGCCTACCATCTGGATTCATACGGAAACAATAGATACCGAGCTGGTTAGAATCGAAATTAGAGATAACGGTACTGGGATAATGCCCGAATTTTTACCTAAAGTATTCGATCCTTTTTTCACCACAAAAGATGTAGGCAAAGGAACTGGCTTGGGACTAACTATTTCTTATCAACTTATTGAAAAGCACCAAGGTAAAATAGAGGTTTTTTCGGAACGCGGCGCAGGCACAAAATTTTGGATAACTCTGCCAGTTGAACCGTCTTAAAGTTAGAAAAAAACAGGATATATAACCTTAATAAAACTTAAGCATCAAGCCGAAATAAACCGGACTTTTCACCTAATTTGCGGGCGGCAGCGAGGGATTTTCGCCAAAAACCCGGTTTCTACCCATCCGTGCGTCCAAGACTAGCTGAATCTTGCCAAGTTCTTGACATTTGCCCTGTAGAGTGAAATTGCCAACTCACATTGAAGGGATTTGACGGTGAAAACTTCAACTAAAATCACTCTTGTTGACAACTTAAGCAACGGCGAGGCTAATGAAGACTCGTTAGCTGCGGGTAATGCCAGCAAAGACAAGATGCTGGGCGGGCAGACAAAAGATGTGGTTCCACCATTCATTAATAATTTAGACGGCAGAATGTGGCACGATCCACTCGATCGCACAATAGGTAACGATTTGCTATCCGGTGAAGAAGAGAACGAAAAATCACTTAAAAAATTTCCAACTAAAATAAATCTTGCTAAGTTCTTGACTTTTGCGATCTACAGTGAAACTACAAACCTAAATTGACAAAATTTAACACCGTGAAAACTTCAACAAACATCGCTCTAGCAGCAGCTTTGGTAGGTACTTTAGCAGTCAGTGGATTAGTCCGAACTGTGTACGCTTCGCCAGCAAAATCTCAGGTTGCCGTCATGCCCGATCGCACCATCCGCAAAGCAGCACCTGAAGCCAGTGATGGCGACGGCGAAACTAACGACGATGCCGAAGAAAAGCAAGAATCAAGTCGCCTGCAATCTCTAGCTAAAATTACACCACAACAAGCAAAAGCGGCGGCGGAAGCAGCGAAAGGTGGCACAGCAAGTCGCGTCAAATTAGAAAACGAAGATGGCAATGTTGTGTACTCAGTTGCGATCGGTCAGCAGGAAGTAAGTGTAGATGCCGGTAACGGTAAAATCCTCCAAACGCAAAGCCTAAAAGCTGAGGGTAAGGAAAGCGTTTCTCCCCGCAGCAGCGTTCAATTTTCCGAGGCGGCTGGCGGCGATGGCGATGGGGAAACGAATGATGATGCCAAGAAATAAAGCTCTAACGAATTAGCTTTTTTGGGATTACCAATAGATTAAGGGCGGAACCAATATTGCCCGCCTTTAATTGAGTAAATATCCAGCCTGCAATACTGACTTGCTTTCAGTAATTTCTTGTAAAAAAGCCAGTTTTAGGAGACTATCTAATCTCACTTTTTTTATAAAGATTAACAAGGAGAAATATCATGAATAAGATGCTAAACAGGGTTCCAGAGGTTACAGGTTCCTTCTGGATTATTAAGGTTCTGGCTACCACAGTAGGTGAAACTATGGCTGATTATCTATCAGTAAACCTGAACCTTGGTTTAAGCGTTACATCCTATGTGATGAGCGCTGTGTTACTGATGGCGCTTTTGAATCAGTTTAAGCTGAAACGGTATGTGCCAGCTAGTTACTGGATTGTCGTCGTTTTAATGAGCATCACTGGCACGCTAATTACGGATAGATTGGTAGACGAGCTGGGAGTTAGCTTGATGACAACCATTATAGTTTTTAGTGCAATATTGTCTGCCGTTTTTGGACTGTGGTATGCGACAGAAAAAACATTAGCTATGCACTCCATCAACACAGCTAAGAGAGAGCTATTTTATTGGGCTGCTATCTTATTTACGTTTGCCTTGGGTACGGCAACAGGAGACTTTATAGCAGAGGCTTTAAAACTGGGTTATGCACAATCAGCATTAGTGTTTGCGGTTTTAATTGCGATAGTAGCTGCTGGTTATTATTACTTCAGAATGAATGCAGTCTTGGCATTTTGGGTGGCCTACATCTTGACTCGTCCACTGGGAGCATCTACTGGCGATTTATTGTCACAACCTACCACAAATGGTGGTTTTGGTTTTGGTACGATCGGAACCAGTATGCTTTTTCTTTGTATAATCGTGAGTCTGGTTATTTACTTAAGCCTTAAGCAGAAGAAACTAGCGCCACTGCCGATCGACCAACAAAACTGATTAGCGATCGATCTTTCCAAGTTCTTGACATTTATCATCTAGAGTGAAACCGCTAAAGTACGATAACCCGATCGCAATTATGAGCAAACTTCCACAAATCACTGCCTTTTTCTGGATAATGAAGATATGTGCAACCACTCTGGGGGAAACGGCAGGAGACCTTTTATCCATGACGTTAAACGTGGGCTATGCGGTTAGTTCGATGATATTGATTGGAATTTTTTTAGCTACTCTTGTCTCTCAATTGATATCGAAAAGCTATAACCCATTGCTTTATTGGACTGTCATCCTTTCAACCAGCACAGCGGGTACAACGATCTCCGATTACATGGATCGTACTTTAGGGCTGGGCTACGCTACAGGATCTGCGATTTTAATTACTATTCTCTTGGCTATTTTGGCGTTCTGGCGATTCAGTGTTGGGTCTCTATCTGTTAATAATGTCAAAACACCTAAAATTGAGCTGCTTTATTGGACTGCAATTCTATTTTCAAATACTTTGGGTACTGCCTTGGGTGATTTCCTAGCCGATACTTCTGGACTTGGATTTGCAGGAGGAGCGCTCCTAATTTCTAGTTTGCTTGCGCTGGTATTGGGAGCATATTATTATACTCAAATTTCGCCAGTCTTGTTGTTTTGGATTGCGTTCGTACTCACCCGACCGTTTGGTGCCACACTTGGGGATGTTATGACCAAATCACAGGAAAAAGGCGGTCTAAATTTTGGTACGGTAGGCTCATCTATAGTCCTGCTGTCAATACTTTTAGTCTGTATCGCCTTCACAACTTTCAATCAGAGAAAACTCATGGGGACTGTGCCTGCTAGCGATGAATAAAATTGGTTTGTAGTGAGGACTTTAGTCCTTATATTTTTAGGAAAACTTCAGTTTTCACTACAAACATCTGGTTAGCTAGGAACTAACCAAACATTATATGATAGGGTAGCTTGATTTTGATCGCAATCACAAGCTACCCTTTGATATTCGCTCGAATTGAGCAAAGCAATACTAGACTTGTCTGGTTTGTAACCTCAGCATTGCGATGCAGAGCGTCAGCCAAAGATAGCCGATTCCGTAGCCACCAATGATATCTGTTGGCCAGTGTACTCCTATATACATCCGACTCAGGCCAATAAGAGCGATCGTCAAAACAGCTAAAGTATATATTAATTTAGAAAACTTCGGAAAGTGAGCGGAAAGCAGGTAAGCTAGAAACCCATACATTACAAAACTTCCTAAAGCGTGACCGCTCGGAAAACTAAAGGATGTTTCTGCAATTAAGCTCGGAAAAAGATGTGGACGAGGTTTAGTAAAAAACAACTTCAATCCAGTATTTAGAATCAAGGCTCCCAAACAAGCAAGAGCAAAAAATTTAGCTTCCTCGCGGTGATGCTGCCACCAGAGAATTCCCAGCGTGACTGCCACAATCACTATAACTACACGGGGATCAGCAAGCTGAGTAATTGTTAGCATCACAGCATCTAGACTCGGATTTGCATATCCGTGCAGCCAGTACAGCCAAGAAGTATCAAAAGCAAAAGCTTCTCGTTCTAAGATTTCTTCAAATAGCCACGCTAAAATAAAACTGATTACCAGACAACTGGTAAGTCCAACTACACCAATTGTCACAATTAAAGTATTTAAGCGTGGGTTGATATGCTGCAACCAAAATTCATAGATTTTTCGTAACATAATCAATCCAACTCAAGAAAATTCAAATCATGTACAAGTTATATCACAATCTTTAAATAGTTTTTAACTTTTATAAAACATCAATAAAGCGATGTATTTTAACTTATTTTAAAAGAGTGATCTGGCAATTTTACGGTGAAACAACTGCTAACTCCGAGCTTACTGGTGACGGTAATTGAGCCACCGTGATTTTGGGCAATGGTTTGGGCGATTGCTAATCCCAAACCAGAACCTCCATTCCAATAGGAACGAGATTCATCTGCTCGCCAAAACCGCTCAAAAATCAGCTTAATCTGCTCCGGTGCAATTCCCACACCCGTATCTCGCACGCTGACAATGCAATAGGAAACGAGACGGTTAGCTGTAATTTCTACTGTTCCTCCAGATGGCGTGTAGTGAAGTGCATTTTGAATCAAATTGGTGAACAGTCGCGTTAGTTGGTTTGAATCACCTACTAAATTAATATTTTCTGTTATCTGAAATTTTAAATTAATTTGTTTGAGTTCGGCGCGAGACTGATAAAGCTGAACTAAGTTATCCAAAACAACAGTTAAATTGACAGAATCTTTATTGATGCTTGCCACTTTATCGGTTCTTGCTAACAGCAGCAAATCTTCGGTTAGCTGCGTCATTTGATTCGCCGCACTAGCAATAGCCTGAAACTTTTCGGCATCTAACTCTCTCATCCCCTCTGGGTATTTTAATGCTACGGCTAGATTACTTTTGATCGCCATCAAGGGGCTACGAAATTCGTGAGAAGCATCGGCAGTAAACTGCTTTAAACTTTTAAAACTATCCTCAATTGGCTGCATCGCTAAACGAGTCAATATCACTCCGCCAACACCGCTAAAAATCAAGGCTATAATAATTCCACTCCCTAGCCCTAAATTTAATTTATTTAAGGTTTCGTCAATTTCATCGAGGGATTGGCTTACTCTTATATAGCCGATTATTTTACCACTTTCCCTCTCAATTACTGGCAAAGTAATTCCTTGAATTCGTTTTTTTTTTGTTGGCAATTCTACTGTATTGCTTAATGATAATGGTATGGCAAGCACAAATTTTCCTTGCTGAAATATCGTATTTCCGTTATTGTCAAATAATTGTAAGCCTTGATTGTTATCAATCAGAGTTTGCACGTTAAAATCAGTATCAAATTTTATGCGTCCGTTTTCCCATTCTGTATTGGCAGATGCTCCTTCTCCTAAAACTGTCAGTTTGTCTGTTAGCTGGTGGGTGAGACTGCGAGCGAAGATTACTCTAACGCCAATTGCAAAAATACTTAATATTGATACCAGTACAAACAGGTAAGATAATAGCAAACGAGAACGTATTTTTTCAAACATAATTAGCAGAAAGAATTACCTATAAAAGTTGCAGATATTTTTGCGGATTTTCAATACTTTTGATATCGGACAAAATTGCATCAGTTGTCAATAAATAAACCGCAGATTTCAGGCAAATAAACACAGATAAACGCAGATATTTTGAAGCAGTTGAAAGCACAATAGTGCTGTTGGTATAGGGTTGTTAGTGATGGCTGCTGAGTCGATAACCAATGCCGTAAACTGTTTCGATAAAGTTTTCGGAACTTCCGGCTGCTTTGAGTTTGCTACGCAAATTTGTGATGTGAGTTCTGACTGTTCCTTCTCCTGAAGCTTTATCAAAATCCCATAATTTATCTAAGATTGCAGAGCGTGTTAAAACTTGAGTGGGACTTTTTAAGAAACATTCTAATATCATATACTCTTTGGGAGTTAAAGATAAGTCGTTTCCTGCATAAGTAACGGTGCAGCTACTGGGATTGAGTTGCAAATCACCGTGGGTTAGAATCAGGGGTTTGGTTTCTGGAATTCTCCGAGATAAAGCTCTAATTCGGGCGGCTAATTCTTCTAATTCAAAGGGCTTAACTAAGTAGTCGTCAGCTCCTGCATCGAGTCCAATGACTCTATCTGAGGTGGTATCGCGTGCTGTCAGCATCAAGATGAGAACGTGAGAGCGATCGGCACGCAGGCGCTTGCACAGTGATATACCATCTAATTTGGGCAGCATCAAATCTAACAAAATTAGGTCGTAATTAGCCGATCGCGCATATTCCCAACCCTCTAGCCCGTCAGTTGCTATATCTACGACGTGGTTTTGATGCCTTAAATCTTCTGCTAGAGGTTTTGCAATGCGATCGTCGTCTTCAATTAGCAAAATTTTCATTGGTTTGTGTCCAAAATGGTTTAGTTCTGGTTAAAGTTTACCTGTCGAGAGCATTGGGCGATTGAAAGAGACTGTTGGCGAATTTAAAAAGGGTGAAACTAAATATCTCAGAATCATGGTAAGAAAATTACGATTTGGCGGAGGTAAAAAGAACCCAAAAATGAGAGACACGAGTCAAGCCAATCGGAATGTTGCGCCCAAATGTCCAGATTCTAGATAGATTCATCGCAGCAGCAGTCATTCCCTCGATCGTTCGGCTCTAAATGGGGAAAAAGTTTTACTGTTCGGATTTTACAGCATTTAGCTAAAGAGATTAATTTAATATGAGGTTGTCCCGTGCAGCTTGTTGGGGAAAAACTCGGTTTCTGAGATTGTTTGGATTGTTGGTGGCCGGAAACTGGGTTTTCAGATTGTTGGTGAACCCGCACCTAGGGAGAATTATTTTTACGGAGATTTTTTTAAGGGCGATCGAATGTCAGGTTTGTTTGATATTTCTTGACGCGATATTTTGTACGGGCTGGTTAACCAACCACAATTGTTAAAAACTCACAATCTAATCAACCCGCCCCCAACCAACTGCGACTGACTGAGGGAGATTAGAGTTTACTAAGGGGGAAGGCAGAGTTTCGGCTGCTGATTGCTCTATAATTAGGGGTTGTATCAAAAAACGATAATCTGGAGGGCAATATGTCGCGGAAATGTCAGCTAACGGGGAAAAAGGCAAATAACGGTTTTGCGGTTTCTCACTCGCACCACCGCACTCACAAGTTGCAAGAAGCAAATTTGCAGTGGAAGCGGATTTGGTGGCCGCAGGAAAAGCGCTGGGTAAGGTTGCACCTTTCTACAAAGGCAATTAAAACCTTGCAACACAAGGGTTTGGAAATTATGGCTAAGGAAGCTGGAATTAACCTTTACAAGCTTTAAATAACCTTGTTAATTGAGCTAATACCAATTTTTTATGAAGCTGCATAGAATTCCGATCCTCCCAAAAGAGGGCGGGCACTCTTGGCACCGCCCCGCCGGAGGGGGATGCGAGGGGGCTCGGAATATGTGCAACTTCATGTTAAATTGAGCCAAGGGCGATCGTGTAAATTAAAAGTGCGATCGCCCTTGGTTTTAGAGAAAAACCTAGATTAGAGCCCAACACGGTTAAGTTAGCACTATTTATTGCCCGGATCTCTGCCGCCATCCCCCGCACCGTTGCGGCGCCGGGGAAACTTTGAGTCTAACTTAACCGTATTGGATGAAAGCAATTTTCGGCATTTCAATAAATAAGTAGTCATCTCGCCTTTGCCTTTAACTTCGATCGCGCCGCGACTTTCAAATACATACTTTCCTCGCAATCGTTCATAAGTTGCAGAAGTGACTTGAATACAGCCGGGTAAGCCGTGGGATTCCATGCGGGAAGCGGTGTTAACGGTGTCTCCCCACAAATCGTAGATAAATTTTTTAATCCCGATGACTCCGGCGACAACTGGGCCGCTATTGATGCCGATTCTGATGCTAAAAACTTGATTGTTGGTATGGCTGAAATCAATAATTGCCTGCTGCATATCGATGGCCATTTCTGCGATCGCCTCTGCATGATCGCTGCGGGGCACGGGCAACCCTCCTACTACCATATAAGCGTCACCAATCGTCTTAATTTTTTCCAATCCGTGCTTTTGGGCTAGGCGATCGAAGGTAGAAAAAATGTCGTTAAGCAACGAAACCAATTCCGGCGGAGAAATTTGGGAACTAATTTGGGTAAAACCGACTATATCGGCAAACAATACTGTTACTTCAGTAAAAGTATCGGCGATGATGCTTTGGTCTTGTTTGAGTCTTTCGGCGATCGCTTGTGGCAAAACGTTGAGCAGGAGGCGATCGGATTTTTCTTGTTCTAAGCGCAAGGCTGCCTCAGCTTCTTTGCGAGTTGTGATATCTTCAACAGTACCTTCGTAATAAAGCAAATTTCCATGTATGTCGCAGACAGTATAAGAATTTTCTGCAATCCAAATTATACTGCCATCTTGACGGTAAACTTGAGATTCAAAATCCGATACTTTGCCGTTAATTTCCATTGAATGTATGACTTCGGCGCGCTGTTTTTTGTCTACATATAGCTGGCGGTTGATATCAGTTAAATTTGCCATCAACTCCTCGCAGGAACTGTAGCCGTAAATCCGAATCAAAGCAGGATTGACGCTAATATATTTCCCATCGGGAGTAGTTTGAAAGATGCCGACGATCGCATTTTCAAAAATGCTGCGGTATTTTGCCTCAGCTTGCCGCAGCGCTGCTTCAGCACGCTGGCGTTCCCGTGCTTCTACTGCGAAAGTTACAGAGTCTGTTAGAGAAACGGCGAAACTTTGTTCTTCAATAGTCCAATTGCGGGGCATTCCTACGTGTTCCAAACAGAAAACTCCTGCTATTTCTCCGCCTATTTGAATCGGCGTGTCTAGCATGGAAGTGATGCCCAACGGAATTAGGTAATCTTCCACAAATTCTCTAGTTCTGAAATCTTTTTGCGCGTCAAAAGCCGCAATTGCTCGTTCTTCTTGAAGTGCTTTAAAATAGACAGGATAGTCTGCTTCTGCTAATTCCATACCCTTTGAGTGCTGCTTGGCGGTGCGATCGAACAAATCCAGGCACTCCATCTTAGATTTAGGGCGATCGTACAACCAGACACTCGATCGTGCAACTTCCAGAGTACGGCTAGCAGTCTCAGTAATTTCTTCAAGTGCTTTGGTTAAGTCCCCTTGATTCAGCGCTTTATTTTTGGCTAAATCAATTAATGCCGATTTCTGTTTTTGTAGCTGAAGTTCGCTTTGTTTCAGGGCATTTGTCCGCTCTTCTACTCGTATTTCCAGCTTTTCATTCAGCTTTTGCAAGGCTATTTCGGCTTTTCGGCGATCGGTGATATCTGTGCCGATGCAGAGGATACCCTGGAGTTCTCCCGCTGCATCAAACAGCGGTTTATTTGCCCAAGATACCCAAATGCGAGATCCGTCACGCCGGATATTCTCATTTTCATAGTTAGTAAAGCGATCGGGATTTTGTAAAATTTCATTATAAACCGAATCCAAGTTATTCCCTTCGAGGTCGGTTTGGGGAATAATTGTTCCAACTGCATTTTTTCCAAGGATTTCTGCCTGATTGTAGCCAAACAATTTTTCGGCAAACTCATTAAAAAAAATAATTGTGCCGTTTGGTTCTAATTTGACAATAATACTGTTAGCATTCTCCACCAACTCTCGATATTTAATTTCACTCTCTCGCAGAGAATTTTCGGCTGCTGCGCGTTCGGCTACCGTCGCTGCCAATAACAGCGAAGTAATCGTAACTACAGCCATAAAAGCTTGTAAAAATAGAATAGCCTGACTAATATTTTCTGCTTTGGCTATAAACGGGCCACCTCCATTAGAACTGCCTAAAATTGCGATACTTGAGACAACTAACGATGCCAGAACAGCGGCCCGCTGACCGAATTGGAGCGCCGCCCAAATTATCAAAGGAAACGGCAAATATTCAAGGGGATATCGAGAAATAGAAGCGTCATTTTTCGATACAAATACCAGCCAGCTCACCCCAATTAATAAGAGCAACCATACTCCCCGCCAAATTAAATAATTTTTCGGAAGATGTGTTTGTAGTTTTAAACGATCGGCGGTTACTTGAGGACGAAAAAATATCAAGATTAAGGGAGTCAAAATCAAAACTCCCATTGCGTCACCCAACCACCAATTCCACCGAAGCGACCAATATTCCGACCAATCTACTTTACCAGCAAAATATATGGAAAGCGCGCCGATAGTACAACTGATTTGAGTAGAAATTAGACCGCCAAACAAGATCAAATTAACTACATCTTTCAAACGTTCTAGAGAGGGACGAAACCCCAGCCACCGCAGCACATTTGCTGCAAAAACAGCTTGCAGAATAGCACCAATGTTTCCTCCCAGCCAAACCGCAAATATCTGTTCAGTTGGGTTAACAAAATTGAGTAAAAATACACCTAAAACAATCGCAGGCCAGACCTTTCTGCCAAACAATAAAAGTCCGGCTTGTGCAATTCCTGCGGGCGGCCACACCGAGGAAGCGAAGGGATTGACACCTTGAATTGCAAATGCTAGCCTCGCCCCCACGGCGTAAGCGATCGCAAGGACAGTTACTTGGGCTAAGTAGCGCCAAACTCGGGATTGAGGGAATCGAAGAAACTGACTTAGATTCAGATTCATATCGCACCTTATTACTCGTTAATTTATGGTGCAGGCTGTGCACCTTGCTAGCTGCACATTCAAAGCAAAGCTCAAAGCTATGCACTCATGATTTGATTGTTTTTTGACATAAAATTTAAACGCATAACAACTGATGTTTTGGGCTAATGTAAGGTGCGCGGCGCGCACCTTACCGTTATAACAACTTATTTGATGGCGGCATCAATCCACTGTTTCAAAGTAGCATTAACTTCCTCAATAAGAATTTCATGGGATTTGTGAGTTGCTCTTTCCACAATTTCAACTTTACCTGATTTCAGCGAACGACCTGTAACAATGCGATAGGGAATGCCGATTAAATCAGCATCTTTGAATTTAACTCCGGCTCGTTCGTCTCGGTCATCTAGTAATGTTTCAATGCCAGATTGATTGAGTTCTGCGTAGAGTTTTTCGGCGACTTCTACTTGTTGGGCGTCGGAAATGTTCGGGATGCTAATGATGGCGTGATAGGGCGCGATCGCCACTGGCCAGATGATCCCGTCTTTGTCGTAGGATTGTTCTACGGCAGATTGAGCCAGCCGCGACACGCCGACACCGTAGCAGCCCATAATTAAGGGCATTTCTTCCCCTTGTTCGCTGGTGTAGGTGGCCCCCATTGCTTGCGAGTATTTGGTTCCTAATTGGAAGATGTGGCCGACTTCGATACCTCTGGCGCTTTGCAAGGTTTGTTCGGGATTGTGCATTGCCCGATCGCCCTTTTTGGCCGTTCTGACACCCACAACCGTTGCTGGTAGCGGAAATTCTTTGTTCCAATTAGCCCCGACAACGTGGTATCCTGTCTCGTTAGAACCAGTGACAAAGTTGGTTAGATCGACAGCAGTGCGATCGACCAAACGCAAAAACTTGGGAGATACCCCCCCTTGCCCCCCCTTACCAAGGGGGGGAATTGAGTCTTGTTGCTCCCCCTTACCAAGGGGGGGAATTGAGTCTTGTTGCTCCCCCTTACCAAGGGGGGGAATTGAGTCT
>NZ_JADEXD010000229.1 GCF_015207285.1 Tychonema sp. LEGE 07203
CTCCCATTCTCCCATTCTCCCCCTCTCCCATTCTCCCCATTAGGATCGATCGCCCAAAACAAGGCAATCAGTCGTTCCCCAGTAAGCATAAATCGGCGTGTTCTGGTCTGGGAAGGAGCCGCCGGTATTTGGCTGGCGCACGGTAATTTTATCGCCCGACGACAACTCCACCACGTAATGAACGTGGGTGCCCATGTACATAGTATGTTTGAGCCTCCCTTCAAAACAGTTGACCGACGCTTCCGGCTGGTATAGATTCAAATATACTTTTTCCGGTCGGACGCTGACCATCACAGAGTCGCCTGTGACACCATTCCACATATCTGACTGCTGAACGATTATTTTCAGATTGGCTGATGTGCGAACTGTGAGAGTCGAGCGGTCGATCGACTCCACCGTACCAGAAAACAAATTCGTATCCCCAATAAAATCCGCCACAAAAGCCGTCTGCGGACACTCATAAATTTCTTCGGGAGAACCGATTTGCTCAATTCTGCCCTCGTGCATCACCGCAATCCTGTCTGACAGACTCATCGCCTCTTCTTGGTCGTGAGTCACCATCACAAAAGTCAAACCCAATTCTTGATGCAAATTCGACAGTTCCAACTGCATCTGCTTCCGCAACTTCAAATCCAGAGCCCCCAGCGGTTCATCTAGCAGCAGAACCGCCGGTCGATTTACCAGAGCTCTCGCCAAAGCCACCCGCTGCTGCTGGCCTCCCGACATTTGACCGGGAAACCGATTGGCGAAAGATTCCATTTTCACCAATTGCAAAACTTCTTTTACCCGTTCTTCAATTTCCGCTTTCCCCAATTTTTTAATCCGCAATCCAAAAGCGATATTGTCCCAGACGTTCATGTGTCCGAACAGGGCATAGCTTTGAAACACAGTATTGACCGGACGGCGGTAAGCTGGAGTGTTGGTCATCGACTGGCCGCGAATCATCAATTCGCCCGCCGAGGGAGTCTCGAAGCCAGCGATTAAACGCAGCGTCGTAGTCTTGCCGCAGCCGGAAGGGCCCAGAATGCTAAAAAATTCTCCTTGTCGAATGCTGATGTCAACTCCGCGGACTGCGGTTTCGCCGTTAAATACTTTAAAGACCTTGCGGAGTTCAACGTCAAGCGCTGTATCCGTTGCTGTCGTACCTTGGTTGAGTGCTGTCTGAAACATATTCGCCCTTTCCTGGGGTTAATGCACGCCGCTTGAATACAGTTTAACTTTAGACTTTTCTGTATTTTAGGCGAGGAATGTTCGATGTAACAGGTTTTGGGATTTGTTCTTTAAATTCTATCCCAGAGTACACCATTGTCAGCAACAGGCTGTCGGGCCTGTTCGTAAAGGCTTATTGACAACGGTACAGGATCTCAGATCGATCGACCTGCCATCTATTGATTCTCAGGACTTGGCTCCGGAGATGGTGTTTGCGGTTTCTCTGTTTTGGGTGCTGCTGCTTTTTTCCATTCTGACAAAGGTCGATTGACAGCATTTTTAAAGTCAAAAGGCACTAGCAGCACGGGCAAATTTTCGGCTGAATTTTTTTGAGGTGGCGCTTCCGGCGGATTAACTCTAGCGTACAAGAAGCGGCCGCTAAAGTCTGTTTTGCCTAAAACTAGGCGGTGAGTTTCCTGATTGTCCAGCTTGACTGTGACTGTAGCTTGGGGTTTGTCGAGACCGAATTCTGGGAGTTGAGCAGCGGTGATATTAATCGTGCGGTCGCTTTTTCCTGTTGCCAGCCTGTCTAGCAAAAAATCCACCGATGCCTGACTCGCGTGTGCTTGCACCGGCAATTTCATTTCCCAACTAGACTTGCCTCCTTTTCTAGCATAAACTCGTTCAAAAGTCAAGATTCTTTCCGGAGTTTTGACTGTAAAGAATTGTACGCGATCGGACTTAAAAGTGAAAATTTTCTGTTTTTCTTCCTTCGCCGCTTCCTGCTTCGGAGACACCTGCGTCTCGTACAAAGAAACTAACCCAATCATGCTGAGTGCGACGGCTATCAATACTAATGTATTTTTCTGCAATTTCATAATAACTGGGAATTGGCAAAACAGGGAATTGTTGACTGTTGACTGTTGACTGTTGACTGTTGATTGTTGACTGTTGACTGTTGACTGTTGACTGTTGACTGTTGACTGTTGACTGTTGACTGTTAACTGTTGACTGTTGACTGTTAACTGTTAACTGTTGTTATTTGTTATTTGTTATTTGTTATTTGTTACTAGCTACAGCAAATAGACCTCTTGCAAAATAATTTTGTGCTATTACGGAAAGTTTAGCCAATTTTATAATCTAGCAGGCTCGGCAAGTTTAAGGAGATGCCAATCAACCCAATAATTCAAAGTTTGACCTAAACTCGAGCAAACTTTTAAGGATAACACATATTTTTTTTGCAAGAGGTCTAATGATTAACAATTGCCAACTGTCAACTGACAACTGACAAATAACAACTGTCAACTGACAACTGACAACTGACAACTGACTACTGTCAACTGTCAACTGTCAACTGTCAACTAATTTATCTTCTCTTCCACCAGATAGTGCCGCCAATTACCAGTCCTAGTAAAGGCCAAACTAGCCAAGCTAAAACTAACAATCCGACTTGGACGACAGTCATATTAATGCGGCGGTTGGTAGCTTTTTTCGGACTGATAGAAAAGCTTTGCTGGTCGGGTTTGCTCAACCAACTGACAGAGTTGATAAACACGTCGCTATTGAGTTGTTGTTCAAACCAACCGTTAGTCACAAATTGAGATGTGCCAATTACTATCATTCGTGCTGTTTTTTGAGAATCTGATGGTACAGAGGGAGTTGCGGTTGGGTTCGGAGATGGTGCGGGAGATGTTGTGGGTGTTGGGGAAGTCGTCGGCAATACTGGCGGCGTAGCTTCTTGGGAGACAATCACCGAATAGCTAATCGGGGAAGCTGTCGGCGAAGTTGTTGGAGATGGTGAGTCTGTCGGCGATGGCGAAGTTGTTGGTAAATCTGTCGGCGATGGCGAAGTTGTTGGTAAATCTGTCGGCGATGGCGAAGTTGTTGGTAAATCTGTCGGCGATGGCGAAGTTGTTGGGGATGGTGAATCTGTCAGCGATGGTGAAGCTGTCGGGGATGGCGAAGTTGTTGGGGATGGTGAATCTGTCAGCGATGGTGAAGCTGTCGGGGATGGCGAAGTTGTTGGGGATGGTGAAGGCGAGGGTGAGGATTTTAAGGGAGTGCTGTCAGCGCCCCGCACTAAAGCTACACCTAATAATAGCGGGCCTTGTCGATCGGTCTTGGGATCGAACTCCAATTTCTTAGTCGTCAAATCGCTTTCGGCCCAACTTTCCTGACTCGTCCACAGCAGCGGTTGTTCCTCTATCCCTGCTACGGGCGTGGTTTCCAAAGCACGCGCAAACGGATAAAATGAAATGCCGGTGCCGAAACTTTTAGTAATCGGATTGTCGCCGTAGCGCCTGACTGTGGGAACTGTCGGGCCCAGGCCGAATCTTTGACCGGTACCGGAAGCATCGATGACCAAACGGGTGTCTAGTTTTACGCCCCATTCTTGCAGAAATTGATCCAATCCGATATTAATTGCCGGGTCTACCATTAAGAATAAACTGCCGCCGCGATCGAGATAAGCTTTTAGTTCTTTAATTTCTGTATCGGAAAACGGTTGTTCCGGCCCGGCAACGATTAAAGCATCTGCATCTTCGGGTACTTCTTTCCGTTCGGTCAAATTCAGCGTTTGGACGTTATAGTATTTGTCTTTCAGAGCTTTTTGGGCTTGCTGAATTCCGCCTTGACCTTCTGTCAGCGGGCGTGTTCCTTTGTCTTGCAAAAAGTAAACTGTAGGAACGCGAGTGCTGAGAATTTCTTCTAAGCCATTGGTAAGTTTGATCTCAGAAAGGCCTTGATTTGGGTCGCTACCAAAAGCAGTGCCGCCTTTTTGCAGCACCTGTTTTTTGTCGCCGGATTGCAGGTAAACTTCTCCGATGCTGGTAATGCTAAATTCCCTGGCTGTTCCCGGTTGCGCTTGCGGATCTACAAACTCGAATTGGAATTTTTCGCCTCCTTCGCGTTTGTAGCTTTGTAGCAATTCTTTAATTTGGGGATTTTGAATTGGGTCAAATACCCACACTTTGACTGGTTTTGGGAGGTTTCGCAGTATTTGTTGAGTCTGGGGGGCGAGGGTAAACTGTTGGCTTTCGGTTAAGTCGATGCGGAGGGGATAGCGAAATGCTATGAAGTTAATTACTGCGAGAATCGCAAAGACTGCGGCGGTAGCAATTAGGGCGTTGGTGCCGGCTTGGGTGGAACGCTGCCCCCAAAAGCCTTGTTCGTAAGTTAAATATAGCAGCCCAAGTGCGATCGTCACTACTCCGGCAATAACTAGACCGACTGTCAGGGGTTCCCACGCTTCGGATACAAGTCTTGCTGTTATCCCCGCTGCGGTGAGGAGAGGGCCGAGCCAAAAAATATATTTCCAATTTTTTTTGCTAATTTTCATAAGATAAATATGGGGTGAATATTTTCCGATTCTAGAATGTTATTCATATCGCATTAGCCTGCAACCATGCTGTTAAATCTGACTGCTGTTTGAAATCCAGCACGGCATCTCCTAATTCTTCTAATTCCTCCACCCCTAATTGACGGATGCAGTTTTCTGTTTCCGGTTGGATTGTGCCTAAACGCCGCACGACTTGACGCAATATCAAGGATAGTTGAGCGGTTTTTGTCACCTGGTCTTTTGCTAAATCTATGGCAATCTGCTGGTCTTGTATCCACATTTCTTGGTTGTGCAATTCATTTAATTCTTTCTGATTGAAGTTCTCCTCGCTGGCGATTATCAAAGCTTTATGAATTTCGGGAACAGCCTTCAGTGTTTCTGGTACTGCATCCAGATTGCTGGTGTTTTTTAGAAAGTAAATCCACTGGTCGGCGGTGGTTTCTAATTGCGTTAATTCTTTGCTAAATTTTGGCAGTTCGATAAATACTAATTCTATTTCAGTATCTGGATAATCAAACTGTTGCTCTTTTTCTTTGAAAACAAATCTGGTCACATAATCTGGCTGATTTTCAAACATTTCAAAATCGGCAATTTTTAAGGAAATTACTGTTTTTAGTCTTTCGTAGCGTTCTTCTCGTGTTAATTGCAGGCTGTAGGTTTTGGCAGCGTTGTACAAAACTCTTTCCCCGAAGGAAGGCACGTTGATCAGTTGGATTTCAATGAGGGCGATTCTGTCGCCGTTAATTGTGGCTTTGACATCTAGCTGTGTGTCTACTCCGAAAGTTTTATTTCCCGGTTGGGATTTGATTATTTCTAAGTCTTCGATGACTGGATGTGCTTCGTAAAGGATGGCGTTTAAAAAATTAATCAGGATGTCTTTGCTGTCGCTGGAACTGAATATTTTTTTGAACGCAAAGTCTATTTTGGGATTTATAAATCTCATTGTTTGAGGTACTTTGTAGAATTTAACATTAGTCATTAGTCAGTAGTCAGTAGTCAGTAGTCAGTAGTCAGTAGTCAGTAGTCAGTAGTCATCAGTCATCAGTCATTAGTCATTAGTCATTGGGCAAACAGGGAATTGGGAATTGGGAATTGGGAATTGGTTGTCCCTCTTTGAATCTCTGCCTCTGTCCTTCTCTCTTCCCTTTCGCTTCTGCTTCTAAGAACGCTGATATCGCAAGGCATCGATGGATTGAGCGGTGAGAAATACTCCTAGAATGATGTAACTGACAAACATAATTAAACTGCTGGTATCGAAAACTCCCTTGACAAGATTGGTGTAATGTGTTAGAAGCGACAACTGTCCTAATGCTGCTCCGAAGGGGCCGCTAATGGCGACGGCGGCTGCGTCTATCACCCACAGAAATAATACTAGAGCGAAGGTGAGGATGGCTGATAAAATTGTGCTGTCTGTGAGGGAGGAAATAAACATTCCGAGGGACAATACTGCTGCTGCTAGGAGGATGAGGCCGCCGTGTCCTAGTAGGAGTACGCCGGGGGGTACGGGTGGGGTTGAGGAACTCAGGGCGATCGCCTCGCAGAAGAGCAGGGGCAGCAACATTGTGGTATAAAATGTTAAAACTCCGAGGAGTTTGCCGGTAGCAACTGCCCAGTTTGTTAAGGGGGATGTTGCTAAAAGTTCTAAGGTGCCGCGTTTGCGTTCTTCTGCGTAAAGTCCCATTGAGAGTGCGGGTAGTACGAACAGTGAAAGGGAACCCATGATGCGGAGGAAGAGTTGCAGAAATTCGTAGGCTACGTCGATGGGAGGTTCGGTAATTCCCATTTGATCTCGCTGGGCGATTTGGGGAATTAACCCGTCGGGGGCGAGGAGAATGGCGATTAAAAAGTAGCCGGTAATCAGCCAAAAGACGGCTGCGATGGCGTAGGCTAATGGTGATGCAAAATAGCTTTGCAGTTCTTTGCGGTAGATTGCGACAATATTACTAATCATTGCTATTATTTAAAAGTTGGGAATGGGTAGTTGGTCGTTGGTAATTGGTTCATTCTGAGTCGCTTGCTGGTGGTTTTTTGCTGTCGTCGCTTTCTTCTGTTATTTCGATTTGTCGCTTTCGGCTAACAGGTGGCTGTTCTGGTTGAGAATTGCTATTTGGTTGTGGCTTTTTTTTAAGTGGTCGTTTTTTTACCACAGCTTGCGATTGTGGTAAAGTTTGTTCGATCGACTCTAATGTTTCTGTAGTTGATTCGGATTGTGGTAAAGCTGGTTCGCTAGACTGTTGTGTTTCTGTAATTGGTTCGGATTGTGGTAAAGCTGGTTCGCTAGACTGTTGTGTTTCTGTAATTTCGAGATTGTCGAGAATCGGTTGTGGTTGAGTTGGTTCGCTAGACTCTTCTGTTTGGGAAATTTGCAGAAAATCTGGAACAGGAGGCGGTTCGGATACAGAAAGTTCGATCGATTCTGGTGTTTCTGTAATTTCGAGATTGTCGAGAATCGGTTGTGGTTGAGTTGGTTCGCTAGACTCTTCTGTTTGGGAAATTTGCAGAAAATCTGGAACAGGAGGCGGTTCGGATACAGAAAGTTCGATCGATTCTGGTGTTTCTGTAATTTCGAGATTG
>NZ_JADEXD010000230.1 GCF_015207285.1 Tychonema sp. LEGE 07203
ACCCCCCCAACCCCCCCGCGATTTCGGGGGGGCTAAGACTTCATCCATAGCACATCTTTATAAAAATGGTATGAGCATCCAAAATTCTGTCTCGTTTGCTTTGTTTTAATGGAGGCAGAGCCTCCTGAAATGCGTTCCCAGGCTCTGCCGGGGAACGAGTAACACGAGTAAAGGGTAAGAAGCACCCTAGCAGCGAAATTAGCCTTGCAAAACTTCAATTAAAGCATTGCCCATTTCCTTGCAACCGACAAGTTTCATGCCTTCTGACATGATATCGCCAGTGCGATAACCTCGATCCAAAACTTTGACAACTGCTTGCTCGATTTTATCGGCAGCTTCCGGCTGATTCAAGCCGTAGCGCAGCATCATTGCGGCGCTTAAAACTTGGGCGATGGGATTTGCTTTATCTTGTCCGGCGATGTCGGGTGCCGAACCGTGCACGGGTTCAAAAACTCCCGGCCCGGATGCGCCTAAACTAGCAGAAGGCAGCATTCCAATACTGCCAGTTAACATCGCCGCCGCGTCGGAAAGAATGTCGCCGAATAAATTGCCGGTGACAATTGTATCGAACTGTTTCGGCCAGCGAATTAACTGCATTGCTGCGTTGTCAACGTAGAGGTGAGAAAGTTCGACATCGGGGTATTCTTGGGACAGGGAAATGATGCGATCGCGCCACAGTTGCGAAACATCCAAAACATTCGCTTTATCGACGGAACACAGCTTTTTGCCGCGCTTTCTGGCCGTTTCAAATGCTACTCGCCCGATTCGGTCAATTTCCGATTCGGTGTAAGCCATTGTATTGACTCCTCGTTTTTCCCCGGTTTCTGTCTCAAAAATGCCTTTGGGTTTGCCGAAATAAATGCCGCCTGTAAGTTCGCGGACTACCATAATATCTACGCCTTCCACAACTTCTTTTTTTAAGGAAGAAGCATCAACTAATTGCGGTAAAATAGTTGCAGGGCGCAAATTTGCAAACAATCCCAATCCGGCGCGCATTCCTAAAAGTCCGGTTTCCGGGCGCTGTTGTCTGGGCAAGTTGTCCCACTTGTAACCGCCGATGGCAGCTAATAATACTGCATCGCTATTCCGGCACTTTTCTAAAGTTTCTTCCGGCAGCGGATTGCCTGTTTCGTCAATAGCTGAACCGCCGATTAAAGCTGTTTGAAATTCCAAGCCGATGTCCAATTGTTTGCCGACAAGTTTCAGGACATCTACCGCTACAGCGATAATTTCCGGGCCGATGCCGTCTCCAGGTAACAGAGTGATGCGGTAGTTTTGAGTCATATCAATTTTGGGTTGGCGATTTAAGATTTTTGATGGGAAGCTTTTAGCTGCTCGCAGGCTTAGGATTATATCAGCTTCTGTGCGCGATCGCCCAAACTGGATTTTTAGCCGTGAAGACATTCTATACAGATACTGACATCGACGAATACTTTCGCGCCCTGACTGGATTTGCACCCCGACAATTCCAAACAGAAACAATCAAAAAAATCCTCAATCGCGAAGATGTCTTGCTGAGGGCACCGACGGGTTCGGGCAAAACTGAAACTGCGATCGCCCCTTTTCTGTTCGCCCCAACTTTCAACCTCGACTTTCCCAAAAAGCTCATCTATGTTGTTCCGCTCAGAACCCTCGCTAACAGCCTCCGCCAAAGAACCGAAACTTTAGTCAAAAATTGGTCGCAAGTCCATCAATTAGCTCGTCCGGTGGCGGTAACGCTACAAACCGGAGAAAACCCCGAAGATCCGAGGTTTGAAGGCGATATTATCTTTTGTACGATCGACCAAATGTTGAGCAGTTTTCTGAATATTCCCTATTCAGTCGGGAAGGGTTCTGCTAATGTCAATTCAGGAGCAATCTTGGCAGCTTATTTAGTTTTCGACGAACTGCATTTACTCGATCCCAATCGCTCTTTTGCTGCGGTTATTAAAGTGTTGCAGCAAGTTCAAGGAATTTCTCCCAGTTTGCTGATGACGGCTACTTTGACTGACGAACTTGCAAGTCGGATTGTGGAGGAAATTAACAATGAAATTAGTTAAAGTTGAAAATGCCGATTTAGCTGAAATTGAAGGCAACCGCTGCCGGACTTTTCGTGCTGTATCGCATCCGCTGACGGCCAGTACAATTATCGATGACATTCAGCAAAAATCGCGCCGGCGAGTCATGGTAATTTGCAATACTGTTGCTCAATCTCAAGGTCTTTTTCAAGATTTACAAACTGCTGATTTAAACGGCAATTGGGAAATTACGCTGCTGCATTCTCGGTTTTTGCCAGCAGACAGGGCGAATAAAGAAACTTACTTGCAAGCAGCATTTTCTGAGAATTGGTTGGATGAGGGAATCTGTCAAGTTTTGATTGCTACTCAGGTAATAGAGGCGGGACTTAATATTACTTGCGAAGTCATGCACTCGCATCTTTGCCCGATGAATTCTTTGCTGCAAAGGGCGGGACGCTGTGCGCGATTTCGAGGAGAAAAAGGGGAAGTTTTCGTTTACCGTTCTTGGCAATTGTTGCAGATTGCATCGGAATTAGAAATATCAGATTTAGAGGAAAATGAAGCTGAAAATAATCCTCATAAATCCCGAAACTTTTTGCCTTATGATGATGACATATGCGAACTTACTTGGCAAGTTTTAGAGGAACACTCGCAGTCAGAAACAGCCGATCGCCCGGTGGGATTTCGCAGGGAGGAAGAGTGGATCGATCGAGTGCATGCGGCGGAAGATGCACTGCAAGCCAGACGCAGGCAGAACGATCGCCCTGAGTTCGATCGCAATTTCAATGCAGCCGTCTTTCAGGGCGATCGCAGCGTTGCTAACGACTTAATTCGGTTGGTAGACAGTCGCAGCATTTTTGTCTGGGAAGAACCGAGTTTCATCGATTTTGATGGGGAACAAATCGATCCCAAACAACTTTTACCTTTCTCCCTGCCGGTCACAATTTTGTGCAAAGTATGGCGGGAATTTCAAAAGTTAGAATATGCAAGCGAATGGGTATTCAAGCGCATCGAATACCCGCCGCCAAGCCGCGCCGAAACTTACAGCCAACCGATATGTAATCCCATAAAATCGACCGCAGATTTGCTCGGCAGCGTCCAAATCTTGGTCAATCCGCGCTACATTTATTACGATGCAGAAGTTGGTTTAATTATCGACATTCACGAACAGGGCAACGGCTTTGTGTCGCCGGAGAAAGCACAAAAACAAATTGCTAGCGAGTACCAATACCGCATGGATAATTATGTCGGTCATTTAGTTTTAATGTGGAAGTGCTGGCGCGAACCTTTTGCCACAAAAACGCTCAAAAATGGCACTGTTTGCGAAATAAAATACAGCAGCGTTCGGGATGAGTTGCTGCTAGTCGGAGGGCGGTTTCTGCACAGCAAAATATTTCCTGAATTAACAGTATCCGAAACAACTGCGCTGTTTGAATATTTAGTGTTGTTGGCAATTTTTACTCACGATTTGGGCAAGTTGCAAGTTAAATGGCAGCAGGTAATGAGGGGATGGCAGGAGATTGCGTGGCGCGAATTTGGCGGCAGAAATCCCAAGTCAGAATTGTTGGCGCATACTGATTTCGATCCGGGCAAAACAAGTCAAAAACAGGCGCTGAAAGCTTGGGAAAAGCAGCACAAACGACCGAATCACGCCGTAGAAAGCGCGTTTTTGTCGGGGGAAATTCTCAAACAAGTTCTTGTGCCGCTGTTGAAAGATGAATTTGAGGCAGATTGCGAGCAAATTCAATATATTTGTCATGGGGTTATTTTAGCAGCAGGGCGGCACCATTCGGCTTGGGCGAAAGGATGGCTGAGTCAAAATGTGGCTGCAATGTCGCCGATTCAACTGCATCCAGATGCTCAAAGGGCGATCGATTCCAGTTGGCGAAATCTGATTCGTTTTTTACCGAAAACTCTGTCTTTGCCGCCGGAAAGTCCTAAATTGAGCCGCAATTGTTATCAGGTGAAAAAATTTGAACTCGATCGGTTCGATCCGGATTCCCTTGAATATTTGCAACTGTATTCGCTGGTGGTGCGCGCTTTGAGGTTGTGCGATATGCGATCGGTGCAATTTTAGATTTTACAATTGTCAATCGAAAATCGCCTGACGCACCTGTTAATTGGAAAACCCCCTTTCCGTTGGGATGATACAATCAAAGCAATTAAATAAATTAAGGTAAAAGCAGTGACAGTCGATCGGCTTTTTGTTATCAAACAATTCGGCACCTATGCCGATACTTTTTTAATGTTAGGATTGGCTTTAGTTGCTGAAGATGCGCTTTCTCGAACCAAACAAAAAACCCAAATGCAGCTTATTGATGAAGGAAGGCGGTACTGCATTCAGTTCAAAAAGCCGGTCAATCTCCAAGCTATTTCCCAACTGACTTATGCCGATGCTTTTCCTCCGGTATGCGGTGCAAAAACCGATCGCACTCAAATTCCTGCCGATACCACGATTTTCGATACTGTTAAAAACACCGAAATTAGAAAGCTGTACCGCGATTATTTGTTTCAGCAGCGCGGGAAACCCGAATTTACTGAAGAATCCCCAAAACCTCCCGATCCGAGGACTCAAAACGGAACGATTTTAGTGTCGGTGAGGCACGATAAAAATCATAACGATTTGTGGTTGCAAGGGCGAAATCTCAGCAATAATTACGGCAAGTTTATTGTTGCTTTATTCCAAGGATTCAGCCTCGACTCGACATCTCAAACTCAACAAGTTTATGCACTGTTCAAAGAGGCTACAAAAGAGAAATTATTCGAGACGGCAAATGCAGTAAAAATTTACTTGCCGACAGCAGTACAAGGTGTTAATCGAATTAAGGCAGATAGCAATAAAACTGACCCTCAAAAAATAGATGGCTTGAGTTTGTGGTTGATTGCTGGCGGTTTATTTAACTTTGCATTGTGCGATCGCATCAAAATCTCTGACAGCGCTTACGATTGGCGCGCTGTTGCTCTCGAACCCAGCAATATTTCTTTGGGAGAATACCGCAAAGTCCTCGATACTTTGCGCGTCTACAACCCCCCAGGCGGCGGACACGGCATTGCTAGATTTGATGCTGAATTAGTCCTGAAATTATGTCAAACGCTGCTGAACAACCATCCGGCAGAAGCTGAAAACCAAGTAGAAGATGAGTTGGAAATTTGGGAATCAGTCGATCGCTTTATCGGCGGTTTTAGCGGCACGCATTTTGGCTCGAAAGGTCAAGTTTACGGTGTGAAAGATATTTTTACGCTGGGACTTCCCGGCTGGATTTGTCCGCAAACTAATGATGAAATTGTCGATTATCAAAGTGTTTTAAAAGAACATTTGTCAGTTATACTGTCTTTATCGTCTGAGGAAGGAAACAGCGAGTTGTTAGCAGCTTACCGAGATTTTATTGCTGGCAACAACCTCCGCAATTTCTTTCCCTTTCAAGTCGGTTATGCAGATTTTGCTGTCAAACGCCTCGCCGATTCAAAATCTAAGTCTCCCCGTTTATTTTCTGTAACAGGACTCAATACGATGACGAAAAAAACACCAGATTTCTTGACAATTACTAGAGACGCGAGTTTTCTCCGCATTGCTAAAGCAATCAATCAAGCAACGGTTTATGCGGGGAAAATTCAGACGAAAGATGGGGCGAAAGAATTGGATTGGCAGCGGCAGTACGGTTTGGCACAGCTTTTGAGCAGTCAGTCGGGTTCTAAGAAGGATTTTGTTTGTGCGATCGCCGATTTTTTGGCTAAGTACGAAGCGGAGAATTTGCGGCTGTTGGAAGGCTATGTCAAGCAAGGAAAACGCTTGCTGCGCGTCCAGCCGAAGAAAGAAGATTTGGACAGGTTAATGGAACTTCTCGACGAATTCGATACAGTTTTAGTGGCGAATTTGCTGATTGCTTACGGTTATGCAAAATGGCCGAAAGCTCAGGGTGATTCGCCGGATGATTCGGTAGAGGAAAATACCGCAACTGCGGAATGTGAAGATTTTGAAAAACAAGAATAAGGAGAATTTACCGTGAACAACTCAACTTTTCCCGTTTATTCGATTTCGCTCAGCGGTTTGCTTTCTTGGCAGTTGCACGCCCTGAACAATGAAGGCAATGAGGGCAATCAATCTCTAACTCGCCGCTATTATATTGTGGAAAAAGGCGACCCGGAGCCTAAGTTTGTGAACGGAGTTTCTGGAGATGCGATCAAACACATTCAGGCGGAACATTTGCACCGAATTTGCCTGGAAAGCGAGCTGGCTTTGTCGGAAGGTGGCAGACAATTCAATCCCGATCGCATCGGTTTTGATATTGAATTAGCCGAAAAGCAAAAAACGCCTTTGTTTGCCGAACAGGAAACAAATTTAGCTGACAAAACTGCGAAGGTTTTGCAACTCTGCACCGTCAGCGATTTAGAAGGATTTATGGTGACAGAGAAGAAGGGACAAACTCTCAAACGCGAGTCGGTAATTGAATTCGGTGCTGTTGTCGGTTTGCCCGGTTTTGTCAAAACTCAGAGTTACTTTCACGCTAAATTCGGGTCTGAAAATCCTACTCCTTACAACGTGCAAATTAGTTCTGGTTTGTACGCAACTGTTTTGAATATTGAAGCGTTTCGGATCGGCTACAATCCTCACACTTTTAATTATGCCATTGCGGCGGGCGATCGCAAAAAACGCCTTGATGCTTTGCTCAAAAGTGTCCTCTACACTTACCTGCAACCCAACGGGGCCAAACGCAATACAAATTTACCGCATCCTGACTATTTTGAAGGCATCATTGCTGTCAGCACGCGCCGCTGTCCTGCACCGATAATCAGCCCTTTAGATACTGATTATCACCGCCAAATCGAAAGCCTCGCGAACACTCTCAACCGGATTAACGGAGAGGGAACAATTCGGCTGTTTCGATTTGAAACAATGGCAGAATTTGCCGAACAAATTCAACAATTAATTACCCTCGCGCAACCCTGGGAGAGCAACAGTGCCGAAGCGATCGAATAATCCTCAAAAACCCGACTCTAACTCCACTCCAGCCGGGGGCGGGCACGGGG
>NZ_JADEXD010000231.1 GCF_015207285.1 Tychonema sp. LEGE 07203
TGTGTATAAGAGACAGGTGCCCGCCCTCCTGCCACCATCCGTGCCCGCCCTCCTGCCACCATCCGTGCCCGCCCTCCTGCCACCATCCGTGCCCGCCCTCCTGCCACCAGAGGAGTTTTGCCAGACTGGATGTAGCGCTTAATACTGTGTGGTTGGCAGGGGCGATCGCCCGCAACCTCTGAGTCACGGCTGCACCGCGCGCATCGTTGTATAAAATGGGTTCGCATACGGGTATACCGTCAGTATCGCACAGCATGACTGTGGAAGATGTGCCGTCAATGGCGATCGCCCTTACCTGATTGCGGATTGTTGGGGGGATTTGCTCAATTACAGCCGAGAGTGCATTTTGCCACACCGAGGGCAATTCCGACTGTTGTGCGTTAGCAAAAGTGTATTCTGTCTCGCAATGGATTGTACCCTGGGAGTCGATAATTGTCGATCGCGCGCCCGTAGTACCGAAATCTATTCCCAAATAAAGATTCATTGATTGCTCCCGCGAATTTTCCCATATCTCAGAAACCGGGTTTTTTTACGAAAATCTTTCGCTGTCACCCACAGATTAGGTAAAAAACCCGGTTTCTTTGGCCTTAGTGCGTAAGTTCACGGCTTAAGCATGGGGGCTAGAAACCCGGTTTCTACGAGTTTTGCGTTGAGTGACGAGAAATATAGCAAGAAACCGGGTTTCACCAGATTATCGTGCTTCTACATATTCACAAAGCGTAGTTGGTTGGGGAATCGGTAAACCTTCTTCTCGCAATTTTTCTAAGTGAAATTCGATCGCTTCTTTAATTTGCTGCTGTACTTCCGCAAGGGTTGCGCCTGTGGCGGCACATTCTGGTAAATCTGGTGGATATGCTGAATAGTTATTGGGTGTTTTTTCAATCAGAATGGCATAACGCATCATTTTATCTCGAATTTAGAGTAGATTATCTTTCAGTAGTTGAGCTTTGACATCATCGAAGCTAATGCCTTTTCCTTGTCGAAATTGCTGGCGAGACTTCCTAACTCTTTCTTTAAATAGGGGATGATTTTCTAAATCGTAATCAAAGGCATCATCTTCATCAGAAAAACCCCGCAATACACCGATCGCTTTTCCTTCTTTCAAGATGATAATGTCTTCTGCTGCGGCAAGTTCCAGGTATTTTGAGACATCTGTTTGTAAGTCGGTCAAAGTGACTGTTTTCATTATCTATTCCTCCGTTGGTTCAGTAGTTTTTCCTTCACGCAACAGCCATTGGGCCGCTTGTGATTTAGGAACAATTGCGATAATTTCTACAAAATCCTCATGAACGTCATAGTAAATGCGAATTTCATCAACTCTCAGGCGATATTGCGGTTTATCCATCTCCCGCAAGCGTTTAATTCTGCTTTTGCTTTCTTGGGTGGGATTGTGTAGGAGATGGGTTTCAATTGCATCGATTACTTTGCTGCGATCGGTTTGTCTGAGACGTTTTAGGTCTTGCAAAGATTCGGTTGTAAACTCTATTTCATAGGGCATATCTAAGCTGTATATGTTTTAACAACATTGGTGCGTTATGCTTCGCTAACTCACCCTATATTTAGTAAAAAATGTTCCACAAAAAAGACTTGACAAAGGGCTGAAATCGCTATAGATTACAGCTTACAGCTCTCGATGCGAAAGAAGAACCATAACGCCACTTCACACCCAAACCCCGGAACCCACCCCACCACCCACACAGTTGCCTAGGGAGGTGGCCCTCTGGTGCTTGCAGATTAAAGGTTAAATCATTGTAGCTCAACCAATCTTTCCTCCCCTTTCTTCTCTTTCGCCAACCGACGCGATCGCCGAGCTTCTTTTCAGTATCCCAATCAACTTTGCCGCCCACTTCCAACCAAATGTTTTTCTGGACGCTAAAACCAAAGCGACCCTGACTATATTTTAGCCACAACTGGTCGATGGTGCGTAAATCATCGCAAGGAAAATTATCAATTGAGTCCGTATCAAAATAATCTTCCTTCTCCCGTCTAGCAGCTTTTAACATTACCTTGAGTGTTTCCCGATCCGCCTCTTCCCAATTTCCTGCTGCTAATAAATCCCGCAGACGAGTATAGTCAACACCCTGCGCTGATTTAAGCGAGTCTGGTGGCGGAGGAGGTGTTTGAGCTGATAATGGAGGTGATTGAGTAAGAGCCTGCAAAACTTCAGTAGCAGATTGATAACGTTTTTTAATAGCAGGTTGGATCATTTTATCTAAAATCTGACCCAGTTCGGAACTGACAGATGTTTTTAAGTGTTCTCGCCACACCCACTCAAACTCGCTATCATCGAATAAATCAATCGGCTCAACCTGAGTTAACAGACACAGACAAGTGACACCCAGACTATAAATATCACTCGCATGAATAGCTTTGCCGTTGGCTTGTTCTGGTGCCGTATATCCAGCCGTCCCGATTCTCGTTCCCGTTACTGCTAAAGCCGTTTGTGTCGCATATTTAGCCGCTCCAAAGTCAACGATAACCAGTTGCCCATTTGACATCAGAATAATATTTTCGGGCTTGATATCTCGGTGAATAACTTAGCGGGAATGAATGAACTCGAATACTGGCAGTAAATTATTAAGTAAATTGCGAATTTGCGTTTCGCTAAAATATCCCTGAGATTTTAGTGTTTGGGCTAAATTTTCACCGTCGATGAATTCTTGGACTAAATACTGCCGTTCATCTTGACTAAAATATGCTAATAATTCGGGAATTTGAGAGTGTTTACCCAACTGTTCGAGGCGGACTGCTTCAAGCTCAAATAACTCAGCAGCTTTCTGGATACTAGAAGCGCCTTGAAATTGGGGATAAAATTGTTTAATAACGCAGGGTGGTTTTGAGGGTTTATACTCGTCAACAGCTAGAAAAGTGCGCCCAAAGCCTCCTTTTCCAATGATTTTTTGGGTTCGGTAGCGATCGCCCAATAGCAGTTTATTCCCACATTTGTGACAGAAGTTTGTAGAGCCAGACGGGTTTTGGAATAGGCAATCAGGGTTTAGACACTGGCTCATAAAATATGTTTACAAATTATAGATTAAAGCTTTCGATGCGATGCCAGCAGAGATGGTTTTAAATGTGGAACAGCAGAGTCAGGTAAAGAGACGGCATTGCCGATATGTGTCAACTTAAGTCTGAAACCTTTGTATCTCTCGCTGTTATCCGAGGCAAGATCCCCCTAAATCCCCCTTAAAAAGGGGGACTTTGATCGGACTATTGTCCTCGTTAACTTAAACCCGAAAACCTTTGTATCTCTCGCTGTTATCTGAGGCCAGATCCCCCTAAATCCCCCTTAAAAAGGGGGACTTTGAGAAGATTCTTGTCCCCCCCTTAGCAAGGGGGGCTAGGGGGGTTCTAGGCCTTAATCACCAGATAGCTATCTGTGACTACGTTTAACCTTAAATTGACACGAATGATTGCCGTGTCCCTACTTAAACTTTTGTCCCGCATTCAGGACAAAACTTATTCGTCGAAACATTCTTCGCGCCGCAACTCGGACAATAAACCAACTCTGCCGATGGCAACGTGCTGCGTTCCGGCAAACCAACCATTTGAGCGTTACTTTTGCCCGGAACAACCATCGGATAGCAGTTTTCGTCCCGCGTTACCTTCACGTCCATCAGCACAGGGCCGTCGTGAGCGAGCATTTGGGCGATCGCGCCCTCCAACTCATCCGGCCGCGAAACCTGCATCCCCTTCACGCCGTAGGCCTGGGCCAGCATCACAAAATCCGGCATCCCTACAGTCATGTTCGACGACGAATAACGCTCGCCGTAGAAAGCCTCCTGCCACTGCCGCACCATACCCTGCCAGCCGTTATTTACAATCACAGTCTTGACATTAATGCCGTATTGTGCTAAGGTTCCCAACTCTTGAATATTCATTTGCACGCTAGCGTCGCCAGCAATACAAATGACTTGCTCGTTGGGTAGCGCCATTTTCGCGCCCATCGCCGCCGGCAGCCCAAAACCCATCGTGCCCAAACCTGCGCTGGAAATCCAGCGGCGCGGCCCGTTGTTTAAGAATTGAGCCGACCACATTTGATGTTGACCGACATCCGTCGTGTAGTAAGCATCCGGCGCTTGAGTAGCCAACTGAGAAATCACCTCTTGCGGAGACAAAATGTCGGGGTAGTGGGGTACAACTAACGGATAATCTTGTTTCCAGCGATCGATCCTGTGCAGCCATTCCGCAGTTTGTCCGGCAGTTCCCGAAACACCGGTTTCCCGACAGCGGCGCAGCAAATCCATCAAAACTTGCCGGACATCTCCGACAATCGGCACGTCAGGGCCGCGATTTTTGCCGACTTCCGCCGGATCGATATCGATGTGAATCACCTTCGCGCGGGCGGCAAACTCGTCTAATTTGCCCGTGACGCGATCGTCAAACCGAGCTCCGACAGCCACCAGCAAATCGCACTCGGTAACGGCAAAATTAGCGTAAGCAGTGCCGTGCATCCCCAGCATTTTCACCGACAAAGGATGATTTTCATCAAAGGCACCTTTGCCCATCAGCGTTGTCGTGACAGGTAATTGGAACATCTCGGCGAGTTCCTTAATTTCCTCGTGGGCCCCGGCTGCGATCGCCCCGCCGCCCACATAAAGCAAAGGACGCTTCGCTTCCTTCAGCAAATGGATTGCTTGATTAATCTGCCGGGGATTTCCCTTGACTGTCGGCCGGTAGCCCGGAATTCTCACCGATCCGGGTTCCACCGGCAGATACTCAAACTCTTCTAAACCGACATCCTTGGGCACGTCAATCAACACCGGCCCCGGCCGCCCCGTACTGGCAATGTGAAAAGCTTCAGCCACAATTCGGGCCATGTCTCTCGGGTCGCGCACTACATAGGAATGCTTGACAATGGGCAGAGTAATGCCGTAAATATCAGTTTCCTGAAACGCATCAGTGCCGATCGCCGCACGGGGAACCTGACCTGTCACAATTACCATCGGGATAGAATCCATGTGGGCCGTCGCAATCCCCGTCACCAAGTTAGTTGCGCCGGGCCCGGAAGTCGCGAAACAAACCCCAACTTTTCCGGTAGCGCGGGCGTAACCGTCGGCGGCGTGGGCAGCACCTTGTTCGTGCCGCACTAAAATGTGTTGGATCGCCCCTGTTTCTTCGGCGCGGTAGAGTTCGTCGTAAAGCGGCAGAATTGCGCCGCCGGGATAACCGAAAATATGCTTGACTCCGTGGCGGATCAAGCTGTCTATCAAAGCAAATCCACCCGTTGCACGCTTGACGGCTACTTTAGTTTTTAATTGCACTGATTTTTTTACCTCCAACTAGACTATGGAATTTTAATGAAAGCTTTCATACTACTTTAATCTCAAGTATCGAACTCTGAGAATTTAACTGCTAATATTTTACAAAAAGTTTCGCGATCGACGTGCGATCGCCCGATCGCGAAATTGTGGAACAGCAGAGAAAGCAAAGAAACAGAGAAAATTGCGGTCTTTATACCAGTCTACCGGATTCTAACGCTGGCATAGCATTCTTGATGCAGGATTCGACCAGAAAAACCATCATTTCTGCAATTAATATCTTTTCCGGCTGCATCGGAATCATAAAATCTAGTCAACAGTTAACACTCAACCATTCAGTTTTTCGACCCGCCCGTCAACAGTCAACAGTCAGTAGGGGCGGTGGATGGTGCGGGCCCGCCCTCTTAATAGTCAACAGTCAACAGTCAACAGTCAACAGTCAACAGTCAACAATCACCTGACGGTGCAACCGGAATTGATATAAAAACTCTCTCACCATCAGGGCGGTTGCTGTGCAGCCAGATCGATCGCCCAAAGACAGACATCGGAATTTTCCCCAATTTTAGATAACATCCTGCAAGACTTTGCGGGTATGCCGCCAAGCTGCCATGCCCATCACCGATACCAACAGGCCCAAACTCAGGAGCACGATCCGCAAACCGAGGTCGTCGGAGCCCACGATTTTGCTGACAGCATCCGTCAGCGGGCCTGTTACTGCTAAAGGCAAGCTGAGGGCAATGTTAATCGCATTGTTTTCAAAGCCAAAGACTTTTCCGCGCATAGATTCAGGAGTTTTCTCTTGAATCAAAGCTTGCATCGGGCCGTTAATTAAAGAAGCGCCAAAACCGAACAGAGCACTCAAACTAAATCCCAGCCACAACTGTCTGGTAAAGGCAAACATTGCCAGCACAAAACCCATCATCAAAAAACCAAGTAACGGCAAAGGTTTCTGCTGCATTCGATCGCCCCAATGACCCAAAAAAGCCGCGCCGAAGACCATTCCCACTCCTGCTGCAGCCAGCAAAAAGCCGAATTGAGTTTCTTTGAGACCAATTTTGCCCGAAAGTGCGATCGCCAGCACTTGCAGCGCCGCAAACACCGAATACAAAATCGTCAACTGCACCATGGCGTTGCTAACCAAGCGGTTGTGCTTCAAATAGCGCAAACCTTCCTTAAAGTCTTGCCAAGGATGCACGTGTTTGCTGCTGCCGCCGCCATGATTTTCTTTGATGTGCATGGCATAGATCAAACCTGCGGATATCAGGTACAACCCGCCCAACAAAAACTCTTGATAAGCTGGCCCGAAGCTGTGTTTGACCCAACTAAACAGCGGTTCGCCGATCGTCATCCCGACAATAATCCCGCCCATTGTAGATGAGGCGAACAAAGCATTTGCCGACATCAGTCCCTCTCGCCCCACGGCCAGGGGAATTGCTGCGGCCTCTGCTGGAGCAAAAAATTGCGTTACGGTAGAGACCAAAAACGTGATTGCCAACAACACGGCAAAAGTTTTGGGCAAAAACGGCAAAGCTGCGATCGACACGGCTCTAATCGCGTTGCAGCCTATCAGCATTTGCTTTTTGGAAAAGCGGTCTACCGCGATACCGGCGATCGAACCAAAGACGATCGCCGGCAGCGTGTAGGCAATCATCACCGCTGACAGCATTGAATTTTCCGAATACTGCCAAGAAACAGGCCAGGGTCGGTAGTCGCCGGTTTTCAGCAGAATAATCAGCAATACATAAAAGATTTTATC
>NZ_JADEXD010000019.1 GCF_015207285.1 Tychonema sp. LEGE 07203
CTATTGGAGCGTACCTGATGTTACCGATACGATCTAGTAATAGTAGATGCTCCTCGTACAAGTCAATCGCTCTTAGCGAAAGGAGAAACAGCACCTAGATGCTTGCATAGTGTCACGATTAACAGCAATGCCAAGCGCCAAAAAATCTCAGCTAATTCTGCTAAAATTGTAGCGCCCCAAGGCTATCTCGCTGACATGACAGAAATTCCTTGCTATCGGATGTGTCCGCAGGATAGACTAGGAGCCTGAGCTTCCGCGATTTTGTTTGAAAATACCACAGCAGGACAAACTAATCCGTTACCCCCCGATTTGTTAGATTTAGCTTGTTTTACCAACCTCTAATATCGTTTAGGGCTGCATCGTCAGGTGATAAATTAGAGGGCAATTCATGAATGATTTTTACCTGTCGCCACCGCTCTCGGCGCAATTTTCAGTTGTTCGATTCACAGTCAACAGTCAACAGTCAACAGTCAACAGTCAACAGTCAACAGTCAACAGTCAACAGTCAACAGTCAACAGTCAACAGTCAACATCATGTCTGAGTGCAACCGGAATTGATATAACTATCCGCGTCCATCCGCCTCAATCTGAGATTTAAAAAAACTTCTTCCTTGAAGGAAACTAAAAAATGATTTTCTCCAAATTATCCAAAACAATTAAAATGCAGCTAAAACGGGTTGCCTGCATTTTTCTTTCCTTGAACTTGCTAATATTAAGCGGCTGTCAAAACACCCAAGAAAATAGCGATACGATCGAGCTAACACTGTGGCACGGCATCAATCCTCCGACCAATCGTGACGTATTTCAAACCCTCACAGACAAATTCAACAAAACACACTCTCACATCCAAATAAAACCAATTTATATCGGTCAGCCAGACCAACAAATGCCCAAAATACTAACAGCAATAGTTGGAGGTGCAGCGCCAGACTTGCTGTGGAACGTTCCCACAATTGCCGGAAAATTAGCAGAACTCAACGCAATTCAACCCTTAGAAAAATGGCTCGACAAATCGCCGCGCAAAGCCGAAATCGATCCGGCGCTGTTCGAGTCAATGGAACTCGGCGGACACATTTGGTCAGTTCCCTTCGCTACAAACAATGCTGCCATATTTTACCGTCCCAGCTTATTTAAAGCAGCAGGAATCAAACAAGTGCCGCAGAATTGGGCGCAATTAAAGCAAGCAGCCCGATCGCTCACGCGAGACACCAACGGAGACGGCCGCCCAGACCAACACGGCATAGTGCTCTCTCTAGGCAAAGGAGAATGGACAGTATTTACCTGGCTGCCGTTCTTGTTCAGCGCGGGCGGCGAACTCTTGGCTCAAACAGCTCAAACTCCCGTACCCCAAATCGACAGTCCCGGTGCGGAGGCCGCCTTAGAATTGTGGAGCGACTTGTTAGCAGAAGGTTCGGCAATACTCTCAGCACCCGAACGCGGTTACGAACTCGACAACTTCATCGCGGGCAAAGTTGCGATGCAAATCACCGGGCCTTGGACGCTATCACAGTTGCAGCAAAGCGCGATCGACTACGCAGTGATGCCCGTGCCCGCCCTGAAGCGCCGCGCCGCCGTCACGGGGGGTGAAAACCTATTTTTAATGAAAACCTCCCCAGAACGCGAGAAAGCAGGGCGAGAATTTTTAGAATACGCGATCGGTGAAGAATTCCAAACAGCCTGGGCATTGGGAACAGGTTACTTGCCAATTAACTTAAAATCGAGACAGAGCCAAACTTATCAAAGCTTTGTGGAAAAAACCCCTGTTTTGCAAGTATTTTTAGAACAAATGAACTGGGCTCGATCGCGCCCGATCGTCTCAGGTTACTCCCGCCTGTCAGAAAATGCAGGCCGGGCCATAGAAGCAACCCTTCTGGGCAAAAACCCCCAAGACGCTCTCAAAGAAGCTCAAGAGCGTTTGACACTAACCTTAGATATTACCAAGTAACATAAAGATTGATAATTGGGAAAAAAGTAATTGGTCAAACAACTGGCGATCGCTCCACTTAATTGAGAATCGCTACGATTAATAGACGATCGGCAACACTCAATCGCTTTCCTCCCTTGAAATCATCTGCGTATATCTGCGTATATCTGCCCCACATCTGCGGTTTACCTCTTAATAACAAATATCTGCAACAAGTCTAGTCTGTGGGTTTATATTGGCAAAAAAGGATACTTCCAACACTTCTTTATGCCAATTACACCGCACCGAAAAAAAAAACACCCTCAACGGCTCCACAAAAAGTTATCTCAAAAGGTTCTCCCCCAGCCTGCGATCCATGACCTACTATCACCTAATAGAAACATTTTTCCTACCCTGTGCCAGAGTCCCGTGCCACCTACTGAGACCCGAACAACCGTCAACCTTTTCCCCAAACGACAATGCAGAAAAAGTTCCTTAATGCAATCAAAGGACATTCCTGGAGGTACTTCCTCGCAGTAGGCGCGATCGCGGGGCTCTACTTCGCGGCGTCGCAATTGGCAGTTTCCACCCTCACCCTGAGTACAGAAATCAACCCCATGTGGCCAGCAGCAGGAATTGCCCAAGTCGCCCTGCTGCTGTTCGGGCGGCAACTGTGGCCGGGAATTGCGATCGGAGGCTTTCTGTTCAGCATGAGCGTACCGTCGGCAAACATTGGCACGGCCTTAATCTCAGCAGGCGCCAGAACCCTGCAAGCGTGGACGGGAACTTATCTGCTCCAGGGCATCAACTTCAGCGCCAGACTCGATCGGCTCAAAGACGTATTAGGAATAGTCGGACTAGCAGCCCTCGGATCTACCCTGATCAACTCCACCATCGGCAGCATCGTCGTCTGCCTGACCGGCTTATCTAGCTGGAGCAATTTTGGCACGATTTGGGGGACTTGGTGGGTAGGAGACGCTATGGGAATTTTGCTCGTTGCCCCGCTGCTGCTGACATGGCACAAATTGCCCAAAGCCCCAGCCGACCGCAAACAGATGATAGAACGAGTGATTTGGCTGCTGCTGCTAGTAGCCGTCGGCTGGCTCGTCTTCTGCTCCCGCACCCGCGCCGCCTACGCGCGCTATCCCCTCGAATACCTACCATTTCCCCTCGTAGTTTGGGCAGCCTTTCGATTCGGCCAGCGCTACACAGCCATTTCCAACTTCCTCCTCTGCGGCTTCGCCATCTGGGGCATAGCCCGAGGCAGCGGCCCCTTTCTCAAACACTCCAGCAGCATCCCCCAAGCACTCCTCTCCCTGCAAGCCTTCATCGCCGTCATCGCCGTCACAGGCTTAGTTTTAGCAGCCACCGTCTCCGAACGCCGCCAAGCAGAAATCTCCCTCCGCGCCAGCGAAGCCAGCCTCGCTAACGCCCAGCGCATCGCCCAGCTAGGCAACTGGGACTTAGACCGCAACACCCAGCAATTGCGCTGGTCAGAGGAAATGTACCGCATCCTGGGACGGCGGCCGGGAACTTTTGAACCCAGCCTCGAAGCCTTCTTGGGATACGTGTACCCCGAAGACAGAGAATTGGTCAAAAGCTCGATCGAAGCGGCGTTATTTCAACAACAGCCCTACAGCATCGACTACAGGCTCGTACTTCCCGACGGCAGCCAACGCACAGTCTGCGAACAAGCCGCTGTCAACTCCCTCTACATCACCAGCACCGTCCAAGACATCACAGACAGAAAGCGCGCCGAAGCAGCCCTGCGTTCTTCAGAAGAAAGATTTTCCAAAGCCTTTCACGCCTCCCCAGTCGGCATCAGCATCTGCACCGTCACAGACGGATGCTTTCTCGATGCCAACGAAAGCTTTTTGCGCTCGTTAGGCTGGCTGCGGCACGAATTGATCGGCCGCACCGCCAAGGACTTAGGAATGTTGGTCAATTCAGAAGAGGGAAGGCGCATCGCCCAGACATTGCAAGCACAAAATTCGATCGGCAACCAAGAAATCAAAATTCGCACCAGAGGCGGCGAAATCCGCGACTGGCTGCTGTCAGCCGAACTCATCGACCTCGACAGCACTCAGTGCATTTTAATCATGACCAGCGACATCACCGAACGCTTGCGTTCCGAAGAATTCCGCCGGGGAAAAGAAGCCGCCGAAGCCGCCAACCGATCGAAAAGCATCTTTCTCGCCAACATGAGCCACGAACTGCGGACCCCCCTCAACGCCATCATCGGCTACAGCGAAATGCTCAAAGAAGACGCCCGAGACCTCGGTGCCGAAGAATTCATCGACGACCTCCAGAAAATTAACACCGCAGGCCAGCACTTGCTAGCGCTGATTAAAGATATTCTCGACTTCTCTAAAATAGAAGCAGGCCGCACCGACTTACACCTCGAAACCTTCAGCATTGTAAATCTGGTCGAGGAAGTAGTCGCCACCATCGTCCCAATGGCCGACAAAAATAGCAACATCTTAGAAATACAGTGCCCAGAGGATATTGGCTCCATGCAGAGCGACTTAACTAAACTCCGGCAGTCCCTGCTCAACCTGCTCAGCAATGCCTCGAAGTTTACTTGCTCCGGCGCAATTACTTTCGCCGTCAGCCGCTCCCCCGAAACCCCGGCCGAAGCTGCCAAGAGACACAAAAAACTTGCAGCGTATAGAGGAGACCGAGCTGAAAATAGCTTGTCTCTACTGTCTTCCCCTCAAGATTGGATCGTTTTTACAGTCAAAGATACCGGCATTGGCATGAGTCCAGAACAGTTAGCCAGAATCTTCGATCCTTTCACCCAAGCCGATTCTTCAACTACCAAGAAGTACGGCGGTACTGGTTTGGGCCTGACGATTACTAAGAAATTCTGCGAAATGATGGGCGGAGACATTACCGCATTCAGCGAGTTGGAGAAAGGCTCTAGTTTTACAATTCGGCTGCCAGCTATTATTCTGGTCGAAACTTCGTTATTCCTCGAAAATTATGATAAATAGAGCTTTTTGACCGTGCGAATTTCTCCTCTGGTACCCGCTACGCGATCGGTCCACCGAATCAATCGGGAGCATCTGGAATCTCAAATTTTCAAGAAAGAGAATTTATCCGTGGGGTCAATCGAAAACATCTCAAATCGAAAAATCTAAAATAGAATGACAGTTGTTGCCGGCCTTTGGCCATTTGATTTTTTTTCTGCTATTTCCTGAGTGTTTCGCTGCCGAGTTAAAAACTGTTTAATGATTTTATCAAAACTGACGAAATACTCTCGCTCCTGAAACCCGTTTTTTTTACCTAAATCGAGCCGTAAAAAAGCTATTTTTGGCAAAGAATGAGCTTTTTAGCGTAAGTTGACTTGATAAAATGATATAATTTTTGAGCGTACAGACGATATTTAGAGGATTGGCTGGTTGACAAGCTAAATTATCTCGTTTCCGGTTGCATCGGAATCATAAAATCGAGTCAACAATTAACACTCAATCATTCAGTTTTTCGACCCGCCTGTCAATATTCAACAGTCAACAGTCATGTATGAGTGCCACCGAAATTGATATTATTTCGATTGGCAACCGCCAAGAGGATGAGGATATTCTTAATTACTCAACCGCTCGCTTTTATTAATTACTCCTGATTTTTTTTTGCTAATCTCCCTGGCTTCCTTCTTTTGTTGTAAGTATAAATAGCGCCGTTTCAAAAAATAGGGAGAGTAAAGACGAGACGGTCGATCGCCTTACAGCTCGAACCTGCAATTGGATTCAAGCACGTACCATTTCACTAATTGTCCGGCTGCGTACAAAGACTATTAATTAAAAAGATATACTGTAAAAAGTTGCCCGCCAAGCGCCCGAAATTATGCATCCCCACCTCCAGCGTCAACTCGAACAGCTCGGTTTAACAGGCGAGTCCTCCCCTCCCACTGCTGAGCAGTGGCAACTATTCCTAGAGCAAGTAAGTTGCAGCTATGACGAAACTCTCAGCCAGCAAGAACCGATCGCCCTAGAGGATGTCACCCCCTCGCCCCAGCCTCCTCCAGACTCTCCAACAGCTTCAGAATTCGATCGGCTGCGATCGACTCTCAACAGTTTCGGGGCGGGATTGTGCGTGCTTGATGGCAAGGGGTTTGTCATCTGGCTGAATCCAGAGGCAGAACGCTTGCTGGGGTGGCAACAGTCAGAAATTGCAGGCGTTTCGCTGCTTTCTCGCATCAACAGTCAGCAAAACAAAGGCAAGAAATCCCCTGTTTTGACTGCCCAGAAACAGGCAGCAAGCAACAGCGAAGAAGATGCACCGATCGCACCTATACTAGATTTACAAGAGGCGATCGCCTCCGGTCAACCTTGCAGCCATTGGGACGGCGAGTTTCTGTGCCGCGACGGCCAAAAATTACCAGTTTCCTATTTTTTCAGTCCCGCAGTTGACGGAGGCGAAATATCAGTCTTGGTATTTTTTGACATTACAGAACACAGGCGATCGCTCTCGATGTTGCAAGCAGTTATAGAATCTACAGATACTGGCATTCTCGCGGTTGACAGCAACGGCAATATATGCAATTACAATCAGAAATTTGTCGAGATGTGGGGCTGGTCTCAAGCCGCAGGAAATTTGAGCCGCTCGACAGCAGATCCGGTCAAAAGCTCGATCGAAACATGGTTCACCTTCGCCTCGCACCAATTAAAAGAACCCCCAGAAAATCTCCAAAACCTAATGAAAGTGTCGGCCGAACCACAGCCTCAAATCAGCAAATTATTAGAACTTAAAGACGGAACAATTCTCGAATTAAATTCGCTACCCTCACAAGTAGAAGCGAAGGCCGTCGTCAGAGTCTGGAGCTTTCGAGACGTTACCGACAGCCAAAAAGCAGCCAAATCTTTGCAGTATCGAGTAGAATTAGATCGGTTGATTGTCAGTTTGTCAACTTATTTCATCAGCGGGCCCAGATCGGAAATAGACAAAAACATCGATCGCACTCTCGAAGCAATCGCCAGATTCACCGGGTTTGACCGCAGTTACATCTACCTGTTATCAGCAGACAAAACCAGCGCCCAAAAAACCTACGAGTGGTGCAATGGCCTTCGGGAAATAAAAGACAGCACCGACCAACAATTAGACATGGCAAAAATTCCTTGGATTGCCGAAAAGCTCGATCGCGCCGAAGACCTCCAGATCGCAGAAATCGACGGACTCCCTCCCCCCGTAAAGACTGAAATTGCCTATTTTCAAGGCAATAATTTACCAGAAGTCCTGACCGAGTTGCAATCTCAAACAACCGAAACAGTAGCAACTTCCTCAACAAATCCCCGCGCAAATTCCCCAGAAACAGAATTAAACAAACCTCAAAAAAATCTGCAATCGCTAATAATTATTCCCCTAATTTGCAGTAACAACCTCGCAGGATTTCTCGGATTCGACAGATTCCAACCCGCAACAGGTCGATCGGCCGAAATATTAACTCCTCTAAAAATGCTAGGAGAAATCCTAGCCCGCGCCCTAGAACGCCAGCGGGCAGAACTAGCCTTGCAGCAAGAGAAATCAAGCTACCGCAGCATCTTTGAAAACGCCGTCGAAGGCATATTCCAGACAGCCCCAGACGGGCGCTACCTCAAGGCAAACCCCGCACTAGCCGAGATTTACGGCTACGAAACAGTTGACCAAATGTTCGCCGAACTCGCAAACCTCAACCGCCAAATTTACCTAAACCCCAACCAGCGCGCCGAATTTCTGGCGCAATTGAACTCCGGCCGCCAAGTCTCAAAATTTGAATCCCAAATATACCGCCCTGACGGCACCACAATCTGGATTTCTGAAAACGCCCGCAGCATCTGCGACGAAAGCGGCAGGGTTTTGTACTGCGAAGGCAGTGTCGAAGACATAACAGAACGCAAACAGGCAGAATCCGCCATGCAGTCGGCCCTAGAAGCAGCAGAATCGGCCAACCGGGCAAAAAGCACATTTCTCGCCAACATGAGCCACGAACTCCGCACGCCCCTCAATGCCATCATCGGCTACAGCGAAATGCTCAAAGAAGAAGCCGAAGAATTGGGCGGCGGCGAATCAGTCTCGGATCTCGAAAAAATCCGCAGCGCCGGCAAACACCTGCTGTCGCTGATCGACGACATCCTAGATATATCTAAAATAGAAGCAGGTCGAATGGATCTCTACTTAGAAACCTTCGACATTCACGCCTTAATTGAAAGTGCTGTCGCCACAGCTAAGCCGCTGGTAGAGAAAAACGGCAACATCCTAGAAGTGTACTGTCCAGACAACCTCCAGACCATGCACGCCGATATGACCAAAGTCCGGCAAGTGCTGCTGAACCTGCTCAGCAATGCTGCCAAGTTTACCAAAAACGGGAAAATTGCCATCGGAGTCGAAAGCATTAAAAATGAACAATTAAAAATGAAAAATCAAGAGGAATCTTCCCAAATTTTAATTTCTAACTCCGAATTTCTAAGTTTCCGCGTCTCCGACACCGGTATCGGCATGACAACAGACCAATTGCAGCGAGTTTTTCACCCTTTCACCCAAGCCGATGCCTCAACTACCCGGAAGTACGGCGGCACGGGTTTGGGACTAGCTATCAGCCAGCGCTTCTGTCAGATGATGGGCGGCAGCATCGAAGTCAGCAGCACCTCGGGCTCCGGCACGACTTTCACCGTACTTTTGCCCCGCGCCATCAAACAGCCGTCCATTCCCACCAACAAAGTCCGCGACACCACTAGGACTGCTGGCGCACCTGCTGCCGGCACGGTGCTGGTAGTTGACGACGACCCCATCTCGCGGGAGTTAATCCAGCGTGCCCTGGCCCGCCAAGGACTGCACATCGAAGTCGCCGACAGCGGCGAGCAAGCTCTCAGACTCGCTAAGCAACTGCGGCCGGACGCGATTACCCTCGACGTGATCATGCCCGGAATGGACGGCTGGGCGGTGCTTTCGGCGCTGAAGGCAGATCCAGACCTTGCCGAAATTCCCGTAATCCTGCTATCCTTTGTGGGCAACAAAAGCCTCGGCTTTGCATTGGGCGCTTCGGACTATCTCACAAAACCGGTGGACGGCAAACGCCTGGTTGCTTTGTTGAACAAGTACCGGCGCGACCAAGACTGCGTTGCAGCTAACAGTTTGCCCTGTCAGATATTAATTGTGGAAGATGACGGTGCCACTCGCAAAATACTGCGGCGGATACTAGAAAAACAAGGCTGGGCAGTAACGGAAGCTGACAGCGGGCTGGCTGCTCTAGAACAGCTAAAAGTTGCTCGCCCGCACCTGATTTTGCTGGACTTGATGCTGCCAGAAATGGATGGTTTTGAGTTTATTGGCGAACTTCGCAAGTCGCATTCTGGAGATCCTATACCGATCGTAGTAATTACCGCTAAAGACCTGACGGCCGCCGAAAAACAGCAGCTCAACGGCTATGTCGATCGGATTTTGCAAAAGGGTGTCTACAGTTGCGATACTTTGCTGCGCGATGTTCGCTCTATAGTAAATGACAGGCTCGATCGCAGGTACGACTCGAAAGGCAAGGAGAACACCAATGGCTAAAATCCTGTTGGTCGAAGATAACGAAATGAACAGGGATATGCTTTCTAGGCGTCTGGCCCGCAAGGGACACGAGGTCTTTATTGCTGTGGACGGTGCTGAGGGAGTCTCGATGGCTCTGGCGAAAGTACCCGATTTGATTTTGATGGATATGAGTCTGCCAGTGCTCGACGGGTGGCGAGCAACCCAGCAAATTAAGGCGGCTCCCGAAACCAAGATGATTCCGGTGATAGCGCTGACAGCTCACGCAATGGCGGGCGACCGCGAAAAGTGTCTCGCCGCCGGCTGCGACGACTACGACACCAAACCGGTCGAGTTTCCCCGACTTTTGGGCAAGATTGAAGCGCTTCTGAAAGAGGCCATGACATGAAAGGTGACGAGGGAAGCGTCCTAGTTGTTGACGACAATGAGGTGAACCGCGATTTGCTGGCCCGCCGACTTCAGCGTCAAGGCCACACAGTGACTGCTGCTGAAGATGGTCTCCAAGCTCTGGAATTGATGCGTAGGGAGCCTTTTGATTTGGTTCTGCTGGACATTATGATGCCGCAAATGAACGGCTATCAGGTGCTCGAAAATCTCAAGGCTGACGAGAATTTGCGCCACATCCCGGTGATTATGATTTCGGCGGTGGACGATATCGACAGTATTGTCCGCTGTATTGAGTTGGGGGCGGAGGATTATCTTTCTAAACCTTTCAATCCGGTATTGCTCAAGGCTCGGATTAGTGCTTGTTTGGAAAAGAAGCGGCTGCGGGATAAGGAGCAGACTTATTTGCGGGAGTTGGCACAGGAAAAGGAAAAGTCGGAACGTTTGCTGTTAAATATTTTACCGGGCCCGATCGCCGAGCGCCTCAAAGAAGGGGAAAGCACCATCGCCGACAGTTTCGCTGAGGTAACGGTCATGTTTGCTGATTTGGTCGGTTTTACCAAGCTTTCGGCTCATTTGTCGCCGGCCCAGTTGGTGGAGTTGCTCAACGAGATTTTTTCAGCTTTTGACGAGTTGGCCGATCGCTACGGACTTGAGAAAATTAAGACGATCGGCGATGCTTATATGGTAGTTGGCGGTTTGCCCAAGCCGAGCGACAACCATGCCGAAAGCATTGCCGAAATGGCGATCGACATTCAAGCAGCCATCGGTAAGATGAAAACCAAGGGAGGTCAGCAGCTCAGCATCCGCATCGGCATCCACACGGGCCCGGTGGAAGCTGGGGTAATCGGTACTAAAAAATTTACTTATGATTTGTGGGGAGACACGGTAAATACAGCTTCCCGGATGGAATCTCAAGGTGTCCCCGGCGGCATTCAGGTGACAGTTGCTACCTACGAACGCCTTCAGGATAAGTACGTTTTTGAAGAGCGCGGCGTGATTCCAGTCAAGGGTAAAGGCGATATGATGACTTATCTGCTTGCGGGCAGAAAGGCTTAATTAGTCATTAGTCATCAGTCATCAGTCAACAGTCAACTGTCAACAGTTATTGGTATTGGTTGTTTTTGATGTCGTTCTTGGTTGAATTGGAATGTTTTAACCGCAGAGAACGCAGAGGGCACAGAGAGAGAATTGAGAGATGAATACAGGAGGATGCTACTGGATTTGATATTATTTGTTGGTGGTTATTTCTCTCGTTTTAGTTGTTAGTTGTTAGTGACCACCTCTAACTAATGCTAACAGTCAACTGTCAACAGTCAACTGTCAACTGTCAACAGTCATCAGTCATCAGTCAACCATTACATGATTCTCAAATGAACGTCAATTCTAATCTATTAATGTATGCCCAATGGGCAGGAATTCTGACAGCAGCTTTGCTGGTTTTAACAGTTATAGCATTTATATTCAAATGGGGTTTTCGCTTCCGTTTGGTAGGAGTGACAAGCTTTATGGGCGTAATTGCGGCGAGTATATTCGGTCTTGGTTTGGGACTGTTTGCCCGCACGGAAATTCCCGGCGCGGTGCGCTATTCTTTAGTTTACGATACTGGCGGCGCTCAAACAGTTGTTACCGTGCCGCCTTCGATTACTGAATCGGAGTTAGAAGCAACGATGCGGCAAGCGGCGGCGGATTTGTACTCTCCAGGGCGTTCTGGACGCGGAAGAGACTACATGACTATCCGCGTTCGGACGATCGTACATCCAGAGCCGGGCCTGTCGCAGCCGCTGTTTTTGGGCGAGGTGAGGCGATCGCTCGCGACTAGGTATGATGAGAAAATGGCGATCGACATCTACCCCGAAAAAGTTGCTATTCTCAAAAAGTATCAAGCCTGATAAATCCTGTGCGGGCGGGTTTTACAAACAAGAATTGTCTCAAATAGACCATCTCGTAAACCCGCCCCCACTATCTAATTATGACTCAAGAATCTGAAAAAAGGCAGCCTGCTTCGGAAAGATGGAATCAAGAAGATTATTTAGCTTTGACCGAAGCACGGAAACGCGAATTGGTGAGGGTTCAAGGTTTAATTGATGAGGATGGGCAAACACCTGAACAAAAAGCTGAATTGTTTTTAGAACAAAGTTATTTATATATCTATGCTGAAGAATACGCAAAGGCGAGATCCTCTTATGACAAAGCTTTAGAATTAAAACCAGACTATCACGTTGCCTGGAACAATCGGGGCTATGCACTAAATAATTTTGGCAGGCTTGAAGATGCTATAGCCTCCTACGACAAAGCCTTAAAAATCAAACCAGACAAAGACAAGCTCTGGTACGATCGGGGCTTTGCACTGGGTAATTTAGGTAGACTTGAAGATGCGATTGCCTCCTGCGACAAAGCCTTAGAAATCAAACTAAATGATGACTGTGCCTGGTATAATCGGGGCGTTTTTCTGTATGATTTAGGAAGATTAGAAGATGCTATAGCCTCCTACGACAAAGCCTTAGAAATCACACCAGATGATGACGCAGCATTTTATAATAAAGCTTGCTGCTATGCGTTACACAGTCAAATTGACCCAGCAATTCAGAATTTGCAGCAAGCGATCGATCTGAATCCTGACAAATGCCGAGAAATGGCAAAAACTGACTCGGATTTTGACAGCATTCGATCGCATACTCGGTTTCAAGCCTTGATTCAAGGATCGGGATTTGCCGCCCAAGTGCGGGCGGGTTTATGAAATTGTCGGTTTGAGGCAATTATTGTTGGTGAAACCCGCCATTACAGCATCACAAATACTCTTAAACTGAAGCTAGCAGACAGGATATGATAGAAGAATTAGTGGCGAGGTAAAAGATGACTCAACTAAATGTAACCGTAACCAATGACAGATTTCCCGAACTCATCGCCCATGTTGAGGATACTGGAGCACGAATCGTCATAGAACAGGAAGGAAAGGCGATCGCTGCTATTATTACTTATGCAGACCTGAAGCGACTGGAAGCACTAGAAGCCGCTCTAATTGACAAAGCAAAACTACAAGAATATGAATGGCTAAAAGCTGCGATCGCAAATCCAGCCTTTGATTCTCTGAGAGACTCAGCGGAAGATATCTACACTTTAGCTGATGGCTTGCCCTTCCACGACTCAGAATGGATTAAAACAGTAGCGATAGAGCCTAATTTTGGTTCGATTCTCGACCCTGAAAAAGACATTTAAATCTTGGGTGAGGTTTGTGATACCTTAGTACGATCGCCCTTTTGGCGCTTCTACGCAATTGATGAAAAAAAATAGTATTAATCTATACCTAGAAACAAGAGACTTGCGTATAGATTAGAAAAGGTTGAAAAAATTGCAGAGTTACTATAAAATTGCCATAAATAACCAAATATAGGCGATCGATCGATTGCGATCGGCAGCGAAAACTTAATCAATATAAAGAAAAAGCGACAATTTTACAAAAAATAATGAGGTGAAAACCCTTGCAAAAAGTAGCCAGCATAGAAAAACCGCTAGAATCGGGGGAACAATCCATATCAGTCAACGCCCAAAAGGCTCAAACGCTGTACGATCGCGGTAACGCCCTAGAAACAATGGGACGGTTGTCAGCCGCGCTAGAATCTTGGTCGAAGGCGATCGAACTCGAACCAAAGTTTCACGAAGCCTGGTACAACAAAGGCGTAGCCCTCAGAAAACTGGGACGGCTAGAAGAATCGATCCGGGCGTACAACCAAGCCTTGAAAATCAAAGCAGACAATCCAGAAGCCTGGTACAATCGCGCTAACGTTTTGCGGAAGCTAAACAGACTCTCAGAAGCGATGGCATCCTACGAACAGGCGATCGAACTCCAGCCAAACTATCACGAAGCTTGGACAAACCGCGGCAACACCCTCGTCAACTTAGAAAAAATATCAGAAGCGATCGACTCCTACAACAAAGCCATCGACATCAAAGCAGACTACTTTGAAGCTTGGTACAACAAAGCCTTTGCCCTGAAAAAATCAGACCAAAATACAGCCGCAATCGCCTCCTACGACAAAGCGATCGAACTAAAACCCGACTTGCATCAAGCCTGGTACAACCGCGCCGTCGCCCTAGCCGACGAAAAACTCTTCCCAGAAGCCGTCGCCTCCTACGACAAAACCCTGCAACTGCGGCCGGATTCCGCTGAAGCCTGGAACAAACGCGGCACGGCGATCGCCCAAATGGGAAAATTTGAAGCAGCGATCGCATCCTGGGACAAAGCCCTCGCACTCAAGCCCCCAGACAGCGAAACTTGGTACAACCGCGGCCTGGCCTTGGCAAACTTACAGCGCTTTGAAGAAGCAATCGCTTCTTGGGACAAAACCCTAGAGTTGCAGCCGCACAACACCGAAGCCTGGTACAACCGCGCTGTCGCCCTTAAAAAAATCCAACGATTTACCGAAGCGATCGACTCCTACGATAAAATCATCGCACTAAAACCCGACGATCCAAATCTTTACTATCAAAAAGCTTGCATTTACGCCCAACAAAAAGCAGCAGGCGACAGCACAAACAGCCCCGAAACCGAAGCCGCTATCACCGGCAAAGCGATCGAAAATTTGTCAAGGGCGATCGAACTCAATCCTAAGAAATACCGGAAACTGTGCAAAAATGACTCTAAATTGCTTACAATACGGGAACAAGTGCGGTTTTTAGCTTGATTTCAGGGTAGCAATGATTGATGGACACCGATGCCGCACACCAACCTTTTTAGGCAAAACAGCACCTCAAACCCCAATCATGCAAACCCTAGACAAAACTCAAGCAAAATTTGCTCAACTCGCAGCCCACCTCAGAGAAATTACTGACATCGAATCAGTCTCGTCCCTGCTGCACTGGGATCAGGCAACTTATATGCCAGCCAAAGGTGCAACAGCCAGAGGCCGCCAGTTGGCAACTCTCAAACAAATATCCCACGAAAAATTTACCGATCCCAAAATTGGCGAACTCCTAGAAGACTTGCGTTTCTACGAACAAACCCTCCCCTACGACTCCACCCCAGCCAGCCTGATCCGCATCGCCCGCAGAGACTACGATCGCGCCGCCAGAGTCCCCGCAGCCTTCATGTCCGCACTCTGCCGCCACCAAGCAGACTCCTACGAAGCTTGGGCCTCCGCCAAAGCAGCCAACAACTTCGCAGCCGTTGAACCGTATCTCGAAAAAACCCTAGAATTGAGCAGGCAGTACGCCGACTTTTTCCCCGGATACGAACACATCGCCGATCCTTTGATCGATCGCAGCGACTACGGCATGAAAGTATCCCTTCTCCGCCCGCTGTTCGCCCAACTGCGTCAAGAATTAGTCCCCATAGTCGAAGCCATCACCTCCCAACCCCCCGCCGACGACTCCTGCTTGCACCAATACTTCCCAGAAGCCCAACAGCTAGAATTCACCCGCACAGTCGTAGAACGCATGGGTTATGACTTCCAGCGCGGACGGCAAGACACCACCCTCCACCCCTTCATGACCAACTTCTCCATAGACGACGTGCGAATCACCACCCGCGTCTACGAAGATCATTTGGATCAAGCTTTGTTCAGCAGCATCCACGAAGCCGGACACGCCCTGTACGAACTCGGCAATTCCCCGGAATTTGAAGGCACGCTTCTCGCTGGCGGCATTTCCTCCGGCGTCCACGAAAGCCAGTCGCGGCTTTGGGAAAATTTGGTCGGGCGCAGCCGCGGTTTTTGGGAATGCTTCTACCCCCAACTGCAAGGCGTGTTTTTGCGACAGTTGGGACACGTCACCACCAACCAATTTTACCGGGCAATTAACAAAGTCTCGCGATCGCTCGTCCGCACCGATGCCGACGAAGTAACCTACAACCTCCACGTCGCCATCCGCTTTGACCTAGAATTGGCAATGGTAGAGGGCAAACTCGCAGTGCGAGACCTCCCCGAAGCCTGGAACGAACGCTACAAAACAGACCTCGGCGTTGTCCCCGCCACCGACAGCGATGGTGCGATGCAGGACGTTCACTGGTACGTCGGGACGATCGGCGGAATGTTCCAAGGTTACACCCTCGGCAACTTGATGAGCGCTCAATTCTACGAAACCGCAGTCAAAAACAATCCCGAAATTACCGTACAAATAGAACAGGGAAACTTTAGCGTACTCCACGACTGGCTCAAACAAAACATCTACCAGCACGGCCGCAAATACACCGCAGTCGAATTGATCGATCGCGTGACCGGTTCACCCTTAAGTATCGATCCGTTTGTCCGCTACATCCGCCACAAATACGGGGAATTTTATGTCATTTGAGGGATAGCAATTTCTGATTGCAAACTTTAAAATGACATAAAAAAAAGTACGCGCCCCAAGAAATAGGGCGATACTCAGATAGTATCGCTCTATTTCTTGGGGTAAAAATCAAAAAATTCTAATTAGGGGTATCTATGTCTGAACTATTTGAGGCTGTTATAGCCAGTGACGAAAAAACCGACTTGCGGCAGTTTGCCAGCGACTTGCGGGTTTTAGGAAACAAATATTTACTGCGAAACGACATAGTTAGCGCTTTTGCCGCCTACTGCACCAAATACGAAAAGCCCGAACAGTTCCATCAATCTTCTCATTTGAGCAAATTGATTTACTACGTTCAGGAAATTATTGTTGAAGAAGGCAGCCTTTGCGTCCTGCTGCGACCAAAAATTGCCACAATGGAAATAGTGCGAGTTGGAGACGACTTGACACTCGAACCGATGACAGTCCAAGAATTGCTTGACGTGCGCGATCGCTTCGTCAACCACTTTCACCCCCAAGAAGGTAACATTTTTGAAATAGATTTTGGCCCGTTTTACGACTATTCCCCCTCCATCCGCGACCCCAAAAACATCGGCAAAGGAGCACAGTTCCTCAACCGCTACCTGTCCAGCAAACTGTTTCAAGATCCCAGACAGTGGCAGGAAACTCTATTTAATTTCTTGCGAATTCACCGCTACAACGGCGTACAACTACTAATTAACGATCGCATAAAATCCCAAGAACAACTTTCAGAACAAGTCAAAAAAGCCCTCACCTTTGTCACCGAACTTTCGGAAGAAGAACCCTACGAAAGATTTCGATTTGTCCTGCAAATGATGGGTTTAGATGCAGGTTGGGGAAATACCGCAGCCCGCGTTCGAGAAACCCTAGGAATACTCGACGAATTAATTGATTCCCCCGATCCGCAAACCCTAGAAGCATTTATTTCTAGGATTCCGATGATTTTCAAAATCGTCCTGGTTTCCCCTCACGGCTGGTTCGGCCAAGAAGGAGTTTTGGGGCGGCCCGATACTGGCGGACAAGTAGTTTATGTCCTCGATCAAGCGAAAAATTTAGAAAAACAACTGCAAGAAGACATTCATCTTGCCGGCCTCGATAGTTTGGGCGCAAAACCTAAAGTAATTATTATCACTCGGTTAATTCCTAACAGCGACGGCACGCGCTGCAACGAACGTTTGGAAAAGGTTCACGGCACCGAAAATGCTTGGATTCTGCGGGTTCCCTTCCGGGATTTCAATCCCAAACTAACTCAAAATTGGATTTCGCGGTTCGAGATTTGGCCTTATTTGGAAACTTACGCGATCGATGCTGAGAAAGAACTCCTGGCTGAGTTTCAGGGCAAGCCAGATTTAATTGTTGGCAACTATTCCGACGGCAACTTGGTCGCATTTTTGCTGTCGAGAAAACTCAAGGTTACTCAGTGCAATGTTGCCCACGCCCTGGAAAAATCTAAATATTTGTTCAGCAATCTATACTGGCAAGAATCAGAGGAAAAATATCATTTTGCGCTGCAATTTACAGCCGATATAATTGCCATGAATGCGGCTAATTTTATCGTCAGCAGCACCTATCAAGAAATTGTGGGCAAACCCGATAGTGTCGGGCAGTACGAATCGTACAATTGTTTTACAATGCCGGATTTGTACCACGTCGTCAACGGCATTGAATTGTTCAGCCCTAAATTTAATGTTGTGCCGCCGGGAGTTAACGAAAGCGTGTATTTTCCTTACACGCGGATCAAAGACCGGGTGCAGGGCGATCGCGATCGGCTCAACGAACTGCTGTTTACCCTAGAAGATCCCGAACAAGTCTTCGGAAGACTCGACGACCCGCAAAAGCGCCCTTTATTTTCGATGGCCAGGCTCGATCGCATTAAAAACATGACAGGCTTAGCAGAATTGTTTGGCAAAAGCCCAGAATTGCAAGAAAAATGCAACTTAATTCTCGTAGCCGGCAAACTCAGAGTCGAAGAAACCGAAGACTACGAAGAAGCAGAAGAAATTAAAAAGCTCTACACAATTATCGAGCAATACAACCTGCACGGCAAAATTCGCTGGCTGGGAGTGCGGCTTTCCAAAAGCCTGTCCGGCGAAATCTACCGGGTAATCGCCGACGGTCAAGGTATATTTGTTCAACCAGCTTTATTTGAAGCTTTCGGTCTGACAATTCTCGAAGCAATGATTACCGGCATTCCCACTTTCGGAACCCACTTTGGCGGCCCGCTAGAAATCATTCAAGACGGGGTAAATGGGTTTTATATCAACCCGACCAACCACCAGGAAACCGCCCAAAAAATTCTCGATTTTTTATCGAAATGCGAACACACTCCGAACTATTGGTATGAAATTTCAACGCGAGGAATTGACCGAGTTTACAGCACTTATACCTGGAATATTCACACAAACAAGCTGCTAACCTTGGCCAAAACTTACGGTTTCTGGAACTATTCGTCTAAGGAAAATCGCGAAGATATGCTCCGCTACATAGAAGCGCTGTTTTATCTGATTTACAAGCCGAGAGCGAAGGCTTTATTGGCAGAACACGCGAAGCGGTAATTGGCGAGTTTGGCTGCATCGATCGCCGGTTGAGACCGACAACTTTGCCTCCGGTCAATAAACTTTGTACAAAACTTGCTTGTAAAGATTTGTGAATGAAAGCAGGTTTTGTACGATCGGAGTTAGGCTAATATTAATGCCGAAAAATATTGCTACACATAAAATGCAGGCAGGTATCAGCCGGGACAAAGCAATCCTTTGTCGGATGGGGATAATTAGGGTTTTTACTGATTCGTACAACAAGAATCATAATTGTAGCAAGACATTTTTGAATGGCTGTAAAAAATCGGTTTTTAGGAAAACATCGGCTTTGGTAACGAAGTATCTCGGAATCAACTCGGTTTGTGAGGAAGAGTGCGAACCCGTCCTTAGCTAAAAACTGTCTCCATTACCAAAATTTCTAAAGGCACGAGCAGATATTTCTCAGAAAGCGATCCGGGTAATACAATGAGATTGAGAAACATGAAAACAGGGAAACCTTGTCAAACCTTACCAACAGGATGAAACTTATGCGTGTAACGACTGTTACGATTTTTAGCTTGCTAGCTCTGTTCGCTCCCGGGTTGAGCCCAAAGGCAAATGCAGCCTTCGACTCCAAACCCTTTGTGCAGGAACAATACCGCAGAGACTTTGTGGGGCCCGCCGATCCGGGTGCGTCGGCACAGCCTGATGCTGCTTCTCAAGGAGATATGTTTAATAAGCCTTTTTATGCAGGGGAGCAAAAACCTGTGAGAAAGGAAAAAACTATCTCGGCGGGTGCAGACGGGCCTGAAGTTGCCGCCATACAGCAGCGGTTGCAAGTTCACGGTTTCGAGATCGGGAAAATCGACGGTTCCTATGGTTCTCGCACTAAATCGGCTGTGAGTGCTTTTCAGCAATCTCAGGGTTTGAATTCCGACGGTATTGTGGATAAACAAACTTGGACAGCTTTAGCAGCAGATCCGGTGTCAGCTCCTGAAAGTTTGCAAAGCAATGCTGCACTTCCAAGCGACGATCGAATTCAGAAGAGTGCTCGGGTGGCGGCCAATCCTGCAACTGCTCTGACTAAAGGCGCTGCGGGTTCTAAGGTGAAGACGCTACAGGTGCGTTTGGAAATGCAGGGTTACGATCCGGGCCCGATCGACGGCATTTTTGGCGCTCGCACTGCTACGGCTGTCAAGAGCTTTCAGGAGTATAAGGGTTTGACGGCTGACGGCGTGGTTGACGAAATCACCTGGAAGGCGATCGGGCAAAACTAAGTGACGAGTTAAACATACGGAAAATTGCTGTGGCGATAACTCATGATTGAACCCGGTGTCCAAAAATAACCGGGTTTGTGGATCTTGACGCATGGCTTTGTGCTGTGCTATAATTGTTCGGTGTCTAAATGCGGATATGGCGAAATTGGCAGACGCGCCAGATTTAGGTTCTGGTTCCGAAAGGAGTGAAGGTTCAAGTCCTTTTATCCGCACTAAACTCAATGCTTTGTTCCGACGCGAACATCTTCCCAAATTCGATCGGGATTTAAACCCAGTTCGTGCACTTGATATTTTTCCCGAAATGCACCGAGAGATTCTCCAAAGCTAAGTTCGAGATGCTGCGGTTGTTTGCGGCGTTGAATGTATTCGCGCAAGGCGATTTCAACTAAGGTTTCCAGCGAATTTTCTCGTTGTAGTTCGATCGCCTCTTGTAGCAGTGCCGTATCCACATTCAGGCTGGTCATCATTGGCGATCGTCTTTTAACCGTTGTTTTAATAATACGATCGCCACCCGGAAGAAATCGATCGTATTATTATTGATGCAGTTAATCGACTCATCGGCGGATGAGGGCGAGACAAAATTAGATTTGGCGGGGTTGGAGTTGGAAGAATTGCCGCCGGAGATTGGCAAGTGCACTGGGCTTGAGACGTTATAATCAGTATAATAGTAAATAGCTAAAAGAAGAAGTTTAGATATGGAACTGAATCAGTATTTTGATTTCTTAGCACCGGATGATATTCGGATTAAAGGACATCGCATCGGGATTGAGACCGTGCTGTATGAATATTTGCATCGGGAACGCACCCCAGAAGAAATTCAGCAATTTTATCCATCTCTAACTTTAGCAGAAGTTTACACAACTATTTTGTATTATTTGCTGAACAAGGAATCAGTAAGTAGATATATACAAGATTGGTTGGAATGGTCGCATCAGCAGCGAAAAATGCAAGCAGCAAATCCGCATCCGGCTGCGGAAAGATTGCGAAAATTGAAGGCTGAACAAGAAAGGCAAACTGCAACCCAGGATGCTTGAGCAATGGCGCTTAAATATTTGATGGATGAGAATGTTACGCCAATTTATAAGCTGTTTCGCATTTAAACTGTGATAACAGCATTTCCTTTGTTTTTGAGTTTTCGCCCCCATTTGATAACTAATCCTCCTTCATTTAAAAGCTTATGTAACAAAACTTCTAATTCTTCAATTGATTTAAAAAGTCGATTAGCAATATATTCTTTGGCTGAATGCCATACCAATTCAATCAAGTTATAGTCGGGACTATATTCAGGTAAGTATTCCAGATGAATATTAGGCATTTCTGTTTTTATTATCTGGATATATTCTTGTTTTTTGTGAAAGCTGGCATGATCTAATACGATCACTATTTTACATCCTTTTTCTGTAAAATCTTCTCGATTATTTCCCGCTTCTACCCATTCACTTATTAAATCTTGATAAAATAGTTTCAATACTTTATAGAAACTGTTAGAATTACTTTTACCAAGAAATTCAACAAATCTTTTTTTGTCTGAATACCTGATTGCTCCCATCGCATTTACTCTTCCTTTTCTTCTATCTCCCCTCACTTTTTACGATGTCCTTTTTTCCCCCAAGTCTTTCTTTTAATCACTCTTAAACTAAATCCCCTTTCATCCCAAAACCATACCTGAAGGCGATTAGGACTTTCTTTTTCTATTCTTAAATATTCTTCTAGTTTCTCTTTAAAAGCTTTTCTTTTCTCGGGATCTTGTTTGTGATCTAGGCTATATTTTGACCACAGGTAAACATACTTTTTTTGGCGTTGCTGATTTACGGTATGATTTGTTCAAAGAGAAATTAGCAAAAATAATTAACTAAGAGTCAAAGCCTATGAAATGTCCTGAATGTAAATCAAGTCATGTCAATAAAAATGGTCATAAAAAAGGTAAACAGAATTATCTTTGTGTTGAGTGTGGTAGGCAATTCATAGAATGCTACCAACCCCATAAAGGTTACTCTCAAGAAGTTAAGCGGGAATGCCTAAAGATGTATGTTAATGGTATGGGTTTTCGAGCAATAGAAAGAATCAAAGGTGTTCATCATACAACAATAATTAATTGGGTCAAACAGGTGGGAGAACTTCTGCCAGAGGCTTACGAACCCGACACAATTCCCGATGTCGGAGAACTAGATGAATTAGAAACATTTATTGGCTCAAAAAAAACAAAATCTGGCTGTGGACAGCAGTAGACCACTTCAAAGCAGGTATTTTAGGATGGGTTTTAGGGAATCATAGTGCCCAAACATTTAAACCTTTATGGGAGAGCGTTGAGAAATGGAAATGCTATTTTTACGTAACAGATGGCTGGAAAGTTTATCCCATGTTCATTCCAGATGGTGACCAAATCATCTCGAAAACTTATATGACAAGAGTTGAAGGTGAAAATACAAGACTCAGACATCCGGATAGCTCGATTAAAGAGAAAAACTCTTTGTTATTCTAAATCCGAAGAAATGCTCAAACATTCAATTCGTTTACTAATTCACTACCTCAAATTCTCAGACGTTCCCATTCCATATTCAAGTAATCATTTAGATACTCTGATTTGAACGCTATTCGACCTGAACTGCCAGGGACGGTCGTCGGATCATACCTCAATTCAGCAACGCCGAATATTTTATTATCACCCTAAATAATGGAGGGGAGAGCCACGTGAACGAGTATCTTCTTCAGAGACTAAGAGCTGACGCAGCTCACTTATTATCCTTAGCGGAAAATGAGGGAAAGTTAAAGCACCCAGGGGTTAAAGGGCGCTTCCGAGAGTTGCTAATTGATAATATATTGTCTCCTTGGCTTCCACCAGATGTACATTGTGGAACAGGAATGATACTCGCAAGCAATAATGAGCGAAAAGAAGCAACCCAAGATGATGTGGTTCTTTATGCAAAAGGCATCTGTCCACCTGTTCTTGTCTCAAAAAATGCACCAGAAGGTATCTTTCTTTACAATAGTGTTTTGGCTCGTATCGAGGTTAAATCCTGGCTTAACAACACTGAATTAACTAAATTTCTGCGAGCGACAAAAGAAATAGCAAGCCTAAAACTAGCTGTTCGAGACGGTTGTACGAATCAATTTACTGGTACTTTAAACTTTTTGTTTGCCTATAAATCCGATTTAACACCCGGTCAAGATTCAGAACTTAAAAGACTCATTTCTGCCATGAGTAAGCAATCCATTGATCCGTTATCCGGCATAGTGTCTATGCTATGTGTCCCAGGTCGAGGATTTTATAAAATTGGAATAGAAAAGGGAAAAAGAGTATGGCAAAAACACTTATCTGATGATCCTCGCGATCGTATAGCTTGGTTTGTTGCGTGTCTATCAAATTCATGTTTTGAATATCTTATACAAAGACAGGGGCGTAATTCTACAAATAGTCTTGAAGTTGGTGTTGGCTTATACCTCGATCGCCCTTTCGAGGCTGTCAACATTTAATATCAAATCCGGTTGCATCGGAATGATTAGCGTTATTGGGTAATCGGTAATTGGTAATTGGTAATTGCCATGACCACGTTGAGTAATTTCGATGCAACCAGAAAGGATAGAACAAGGCGCTCCACTAAACGGCTTATGATTCCGACAGATTAAACGGTAAGCTCTACCGAGATAGCCTGGGTCGTAGACAAACCTTTATCTATAGCAACCATTACCAATCGCTTAAAACCAGCGCTTTTTCAGTTTCTTTAAGTGCGATCGCCTCAAATTTTCCACCAACTGTCGCAACTGACTCAAATTTCCCGCTTCGCCGCCGTACTTCCACCGCACGTAAGCTTGCGAAACTTCCTCAATTACCTCTGCTTCATCAGTTGCACGATCGCGCCGCATTGCCTCAGCATACTCCAAAGGCGTTTGAGCTTTCTGCTTGGCAAAACCCCGGCTTGCCAAATCCTTCAGCATTTCCTGATAAACCCCCTCCACCGGCGGCAACTTCCCCAGCCAGCGGCGGTAGCGCCACTTGCGCCACCCTTGCCAAATTAACCAGCCAATCAAGCCAAAGCCGATCGCGCTAATCAAACCAGTAAATAAACCCACCCAACCTTTAGCAAACTGTCCCAGAAACCAGCCCAGAATCAAACTTATCCAGCCAATTACAAAACTGATAACTGAATCGAAGCCGCTTCTGAGAGGAGTCGGCAGCCAACCCGCGATCCACTTCCAAAACGATTCCAGCGCGCTAAAAGTCTGGTTGTCTTCCACCGAAGCCGGAATCAGCGGATAACCTGGAATCGGATTAAAACCAAACCAGCCGTTATTGGGAAAATATACCTCCGTCATCAAGAAAGCGTCGGTATTTTTCACAATATACAAACCTGTAAACGGGTTGAATTCTCCCGTGTCGAAACCGCCAGCCATTCGCGCCGGAATCCCGATCGACCTCAGCATAATTGTCAGTACCGTTGAAAAGTGGTCTGGATATCCGCCTGTAACCTTTTTACCGTCTTGGGTTTTTTGATAACCAAACAGAAAACTCTCAACTAAATCTTCACTTTCCTCTAAATAAGGCAAGGCTTTGACAATTTTGTAATTCGGGTTTTGCTTCAAATATTGAGCTAAGTACAAAGCTTTTTCGTAAGGAGAATCGATCGCCCTGTCTGACTGAGATACTCTTGTTCTCGCCAACAATATTTCTTCGGTTTTTTCTCGCACCTTTTTCGCGATTTTCGGCGGCACGTCCAAATAAAACTTGCGAATATTTTTCGGGTAGTTAGTACCAGTTTTTCCCAACAAAGACCGATCGCGAAAAGGCACGTTAGAAATCACCGTATAAGTCAAACCGTCCGCCAATTCCACAGGCGATCGCAAACCCCCCTCCGCATCAATCGCCACTTCCTGCGTTGGAAAATAAAGTTCCTTCGGCTTATTTAAAGCCGGAATCAAATTTGGCAACTGAGCAAGAATAGTATAACTTTGAATCACCTCTTGAAAGCGGGGCGCATTCGGATACGGATTCAGATAAAATTGATAGGACCAGCGAGGTCGATTCACCTTAAAAGCGTCGTCGTTGCGAGAAATTTCCCAACCCTGACCAGTGTATTTGTCAAAGCCCAACACCCGCCAAAAACCCGCCGCCTGCGATCGCACCCGCATCACCACTTGAGGTTTCAATTCCCCCCGCAAATTTTGATTGATGCGCTGGTTGAAACCGTAATAAAAAGTAGAGTCTACCTCTCCGGGCCCTGTTTCTGGGTTTCGCCCCCTCCCTCCGCCAGTTCCTTCTTCATTTCCCCCTCTGACATACCCCGGATTGACAATGCTGCGTTCGTCAAACTCCCCCTGATATTCAATAGGAGCACTCACTGGAAAAGTCCGCAATTGGTAGCCGGGGAGTCGCGGCAAAAACGCAAAAATAGTCAGCCCCAACCCGACTGCGATCGACAGCAGCCAACTCAAATACTTGGGGGACAAAGTAGCAGTAAATAGCGACCAATTGTTTTTTTTCTCTCTAGCTTCTGCAGCAGCAGGGATGTTTTCTGCCTTCGAGAGTCCCAAGCGCGATCGGTAATCCAGTACCAAAGTCGGCAGCGCTAAAGCCAAAAACGCCAACAGAAACGGCCCAAAAGTCAGCGTTTGACTGATAGTCGCCGCTACACTCAACAAAATTAGCCCGATGACGATCGAATATCCCAAATCCTTGCGGCGGGGCAAATCGAAGCTGTGCAGCACTTGAATGTTAATCAACAGTTGCGCCAAAACTAACCGCGTATCGTTTAACTCTCCCACCAAGCGGGTAAAAAAAGCAAATAGCGCCACCAGCATTCCAATAGCGATGCAGAACTTAGCAGCTACATTGCGATCGCGGCGGCGGTACCAACTCCAAGTTGCTCCCACAATACTAACAGGCACAGCCCACAGGTTCAGGGCTTCTTCAGCAGCAACGTCAGTAGCTACAATTCCCACAATTACTAACAACTGAACTAGGATTCGCAGCAGCCAAGAATCCTCAGTCACGGGCGGAGGCATTGCCTCTATCCGCTCCCACAGTTTACCCAAAACAGGTATATTTCGCAGGTTATCAGTTGTCATGTGCACCCATCCAGCGATATTTAGATTTTAGATTTGAGATTTTAGATTAAATCCACAGATTTATCTAGGTTTTAACTAATATCTAAATCTTATTTCTCTGCCACTCGATTTGAGATTTTAGATTAAATCCACAGATTTATCTAGGTTTTAACTAATATCTAAATCTTATTTCTCTGCCACTCGATTTGAGATTTAATCCACAGATCGACTTCACAGATTAATCTGGGGGCTTTAACCAATTTCTAAGCTTTTTGGCTTTCGGCAACAGAATTCAGCAGATTGTATTCGTTTTTGTGTGAGGTCAAACCGCAGAGTAAAAAACGCAGTTAACTACTCTAATTTTACCTTTACAGTTGCTGTTTTATCCAGCCAAAGTTGGACGAATAGCAAACATCAAAGGTCTGGCATCGAAGTTTTGGAATTTAACTTCTAGGGCATAAGTCTTGTCAGGTTGCGGGTCAAACAACTCCACACTTAAATGCCCGGAATTCGGACGCTGTGCAGTTGCTTCGGCATCTCCTCCCTTGAGTTCCAAACTTCCTCCCCCTGGAAATTCGCACTCAACTCTCAAACACGGTCTTGGTGGTTCTGTATTGCGGTTCGACAGGTATTGAGCCTGCAGATTCAGGGAACCCAAAGCAGTCAGCCACTCCCGCGAAACAGGGGGCTGGTTTACAGGACAATTCAAAGTTAGAGACTCAATGATTTCTCGGGCGGCCAACAACGACATTAGCATTTGTTGATCGGTAGTTGCCTCGGAGTAATTCGGTAAATCTTCTACTTCTAAACCTGTAATTCCCCTGGTAGCACCTCTGAGTACGAAGCCAGCTAACTGGTTGAGTTCCTCAGACTGCCCCGGAAACAAGCTATTTACAGCGCGAACTAACTTCGAGCCTTCCCGCAGCGACGACATTACCAGTTCCTGACAAGGTTCTAGCAGTTGAGCAAAAACCCCTTGGGCGATCGGAATTGGCAGGCGACCCCATCTAATATTTTGTAGTTGGGGAGTCCAGAGGTGCAGGGGGGGAACCCATTGGGGGACTGCATCGTCTGGATAGTCGTAGTCGTAGCTTTTGAGTTCTGTTTCCCAGGGGAACAGCGGCGGGTTCGATTCAATTTCGGCTCTAAGCCTCTCTTTTAACAAGGTCTGAAAACGGTCTTGCACGGTCGGTATTTCTCCAATAGTCAGGGGTTGTGCGGGTGCATTGTGCGCCCCGGCTTGATAATAGAGCGGGTCTGGTTCGTCCCATTCCCAGTATTCCACCCCGGAATTCTCTTCTGTGTCGTCCCACTCTTCTGAGGGAGGGGGTTCAGAGAGATTTTCCCGATCTTCGCTAGAGGCATTCGGGATCGGCGCCTGTAAGATCCAGTCTAAAAAATGGCGCTCGAAAGCCTCTGCATCCCTGTTCGTTTCGTTATTCATCAGTAGATGCCCCTTCTCCGGAATCTGAACGATTTCGCAATTCCCAGGCAAGTTCCAGCAATTTAAACCACCGTTTCTGTACCTGGGCTACCGTGCTGCCGAGGCTTTGCGCGATCGCTGACTCTGACAGACCCTGTTGTTTCAACTTTAGCAAACGCTGTCCCTCTGGACCAATTTGTTCGCCAAAGGACTGCCACTGAGAAGGCAGCAAACCTAAATTTTTGTCTAAGTCTGCTTCCAGCCACTGGTGAACGAGTTCCCAGCGGTGCGACATGGCGAACCTGAGCAAGTGGTACTTGAAGCGCTGCTGCAAATAGTCTCTTTGGCGCGGAGTTATGCCTAGGATGGACTCTATTTCATTGGTGGGCAAGTCTTGCAAGCGCAGCACGAAGTAATCGGCGCATTCTTCTTGGTTGCGCTCTTTCAAATAAGCGACTAATTCGTCAATTACGTTTTGCCGCAGAGATTCTGACTCGTCGCCTTGGGGGCGAATTGCAGATGAACCGTGTCCGGCCATCGCTTCCCGCACGGAGTGTACTGAGGTGTCGTTCCAAGTTTGGTCGGAATCCCAAGCCCCTCCGTCGGCGGCTTGTTCCATATCTACAGAGGTTTCTTTGGGCTGCTGTTGGGAAAAGGTTTGGGCCCGTAAAATAATTAGTTGCTGGCTGCGGTTTCTGGGTAAGGGAATGCGCCGCTTGCCGAAGCGCTCTACAAAGGCCATGTACTCTGCTAGTTCTAAGCGAGTGCGGGGACTGTAGGTGGGCGGTAGTTGGGTTTCGCGCCGGAATGCTTTTAAGGCTTCGAGATAAAATCCTTGCAAGAAATCTTTGATCAGTTCTATTCGCGCTTGATAGCTAGACTGCACTTGGGGAGGGGTGATGTAGCGATAGACGATCGCGCTGAGGGTGCTTTGCAATTCTACTCGCCCGGGCACGGAGCCTAAATTGTAGTAGTGGAGGCATTGTTGCAAGCGGTGCCGGGCGAGGCCCTCGGCTGCACCTTCTATGTCTCCGGAGTCTTGAATCCGCTGGCTTTCTGTGCATATCCTGGTGACTTCTGCTGCGAGTCGCCCTGCTACATCTTGGTAGTTCTGCTCAGACGCGCGAGTGGACTTTTTGAGTTCGTCTAACAGCAGTTGAAATATGGTTTCCACGCTCTGGCAGATTTCCCGCATGATGGTTTACAGCTAACAATGAAACTAGCACATCCTGGGACTTTATATTTGAGATTTTACATTTTATAGCCGGCAGCGCCCGGTATCACATACTTGGACGCGCACCTGTTACCCTGAAATTCTGAAGCTCAAATCTCCAATTAACTGACTGATGGATTTAGACCAACAGATTCAAGCACTGATCGAAAAAGCTCCGCCCGACGGTTCGACGCCACAAATCTTAAAGGCGATCGCCCCGGCGCTGATTTTAATTGCCCAACAGCTACAGCACCTCGAATACTCGATCCTGCAGGCGGTAGACGAAAGCTGGGCGATCGTGGTTTTGAGCAATCTCAAGCAACCGGGACGACAGAAGAAGGTGATTTATGCTTTTCCCACTCTTCAAGATGCGTCCTCTGCTGCGGCGGTTGCGGCCGATCGCGTCAGACCGGTGCTTTTGCCTGTGACTCACATTTTATTTCAGACGATCGCCCTCGAAGGTCTAGACAGCATTGTTTTTTTTGAAAATCCCGGCAATCAGGAAGTCGGGACGGAAATCCCTCGCCAGCAAGTGCAGGAATTAATTAGCGTTTATTTGCAACAGTACCGATCGGCTTTACAGTCAAATTCTAGCAATCTCCCCCCGGATATCGCATAGTTAGAAATTGGAAATTGGGAGTTGGGAATTGGGACTTGGAAATTGGGAATTGGCAGCCCCAAGCTGGTAACTAATAACCAGTTCCTTCTTCCTTATTCCTTCTTCCTTCTTCCTGCTAATAAAGTCGGCTCAAAACGTAATCTGCTAAATCTATCAAAGCTTGGCGGGACTCTGAATGGGGCAGCGCTGTCAAGTATTCGACAGCTTTCTGTGCGTGATTTGTTGCTATTTCTCGCGATCGCTCTATGCCTTGAGAATCTGCTACCAGTGCCAGAGCCTGTTCTATATCTCCTTCTTGAGCGAACTCGCGTTCTATGAGAACTTCCAAATAAGGCTTTTCTTCTAGGGCAAATAGCGCTGGCGCTGTCAGATTTCCGCCGATCAGATCCGAGCCTGCGGGTTTCCCCAAAGTTTCTGTTGAAGCGGTGAAATCTAATATATCATCTACTATTTGGAATGCCAAACCAATGTGGCGACCGTAGTTGTACAAATCTTCGGCTATTTCCGCTGAAACCTCGCTCAAACATCCGGCTGCTTTGGAACTGTTGGCAATTAAAGATGCTGTTTTGTAGTAACTTTTTTCGAGGTACGCTTCGATCGACAAACTGGTGTCAAATCCATTTAGTCCCTGTTGAATTTCCCCCTCTGCTAAATCCATAATCACTTCCGAAAGCAGTTTGACTACTGGCAGGTTGTCCAGATTTGCCAAATGCCAGCTCGATTGAGCAAACAGAAAATCTCCCGCCAATACTGCCACTCGGTTGTTAAACCGGCTGTGTACCGTCGGTACTCCCCGTCGCAGGTCTGACTCGTCTACCACGTCGTCGTGAACTAGACTGGCTGTGTGGATCATTTCGGTGATTTCCGCGAGGCGGCGGTGTTTTTCTGTGATTGCACCATCGGGCATAGTTGCCCGGGCCATCAACAAGACTATTGCGGGTCTCACCCGTTTTCCCTTTGTGCCGAATAAGTATTCTGCAGCCGCGTACAAGATGGGATGACGGGCACCCACTAACTGTTTTAAGTTTTCTGTCAACAGTCGCAGGTCTTCTTCAACCGAGGAAAATAGGACAGTGCTAGAGATCATGGATACGCCGACTCAAGCCGTAAAGTAACAAAATTTTACAAATCATATCTTTATTTTAAGGTAATTCTCTGCAATAGGGAAGAGAAATTTAAGCGATCGGCACTGATTTGTCATCTGCAGCCCGATCGGAGTCACCCGACTAGCTGCAGCGAGTAGCCTGCCGCCAGAACACTTACCCCTATTGTATCGAATTGTTAAGCACACTGCCCAGAAATCTGTAAATCCCAGAAACCCTGTGCTATTATAGGTATTAAGGATTTAAACAATTCTATACATTAAGTACGGGCTGCAGTCGATCCAGGCTGGCAAGTAGCTTTCAGATTCCTGTAATAGTTTCGCAGAGCCAGCCTGATTGGTCCGATCGCAGCAAAGATTTCTGGGACAGATTTTTAGTTCATTGCGACTAAGAATTTTCAGAAGTTAAGAATAGCGCATATTGTGCGCGGTAGCTCAAAGTAGCTAAAGTGGATGGTTTTACGCTGTTTAAGCATCTGTAAAGCAGTAAATCATTATTGACCCCGCCGAAAAACGGAAGCCTCCGCAGGGCTGTCGTGGAGATCCCAAAATTTTAGACTCCCGTTCCTGCTCCCAGATTCATCTGTGAGTGAATCTAAAATCTAAAATAGAAAATTTCAAATCGACAGACCGGGAACGCCTAAATCTTCCCGCAGGTTTGATATAGAAAAGCAGTCTTCAGAACCAAGGCATTCATTGTCTTGGGTGCTGACTTAATGTCGTAGGTATTGAAAATGTCCTTCTCCTCCTCGTCCTTGACTTTTGGTTATCATTATGGATTATCGCGATATTCCTCTCATTATTCCGATTCTGGCCGCCGGCTATGTAATGACTATTTATGTAGTGCTGATGTTGGCCGAACGCAGCTCTAAAATAACTCGATTGGGCGAGTAGTGCAGCGATCGCCCAAGCCGACCGTTGAGTAATGGGCTACTGGCTCTGAATTCAGAATATTCAATAATAACCCTGTCTTGAATGCTAGCGCACAAAGGCAGGGTTATAGCGTTTGAGATAATATTTAATATTTGAGACTGAAGAATTGGGCGCGCGCGATCGAGCGGTTTGGATTGCGGGCGTGCCGCTGCATGGTTTTTGGGAACTAGGTTGATGATTGAGAATTGCCGGCACCCCGATTTTGTGAGGTACGAGTTACTGGCAAATCTGAGAATATTTGTGGCGACACCTGCTCCCAGGTATCAATAGTTACACTGATTTCAAAGCAAATCCTTGACAATTTCCTTAACCTGCACCCTAAGATTCAGCAGCTATGCTCCACTTTCCCGGCTATAAAATTTTCAGGAAAATCTCTGAAAGCGATTTCTAGGGTTCCTCTCATATTTGTAAAAACACTTCTTTCTTCCTCCTGTCTCCTGTCTCCTGTCTCCTTCTTTCTGTCTCCAATTTTGGGCTGGGCTGCTTTCCGACAGAGATGCTCCCAGATGCGTTTACCCTGTCGGTAAAACGACGTTTACTGTGTCAATTACGATCGCCATTTAGCTTGCAATCCTAAATCATTCACAAAATTTGTAGGGTAGTGCTAAGAGTGCTTACTATCGATCGGGGGTTCTTAAATGGGTGGGAATAACCCTACAATAAACTATACAAATGATGCGACAATTGCCCTATTATGCTAAAAAATTATACCGATGCGCGACTAAAAACACCACCCTAGACAGATGTTATATCAATCCCGGCTGCAGTTTTAGGTAATTTTTGAGTGTTGACTGTTGACTCGAAAGGTGTTCGACATTTGAACAATACCCGTGCAACCGAAAACGATGTCATATTGTTCAATTCTTGAATTTAAAATTTAAAATTTAAAATGGTATTAGACAGATGTCAAAATTCAAGCGCGATGGGGTGTCGCCATTGTCAAATTTTAAATCTAAAATGGTATTAATTGCCAGTTCCGAGTCACGCCCCCTTGATAATTAGGCGGCTGCAACCGCCTCTAGACCAACTTTCGCCTGCCCGAACTGGCTAAGAAATAAAGGGAATATTTAACCCAATTTGGGTATTAATTGCCGATTTTGCCTACATTTCTCTCTCTTGATTTGCCCATGTCAACCACAGTTTATGATAGCCAAAACTTGCTAGAACAGGCGATCGACCTCAAACCGCCGGTGCTGCCTCCAGATACACCGTTAAAAGTTGCGCTCGCCGCGATGACTCAGGCGAGCGCCAGTTGCGTTTTAATCGCGTTTGAGCGGCAACCGATCGGGATTTTGACTGAGCGCGATGTTGTCAAAATAACTGCTAGCGAAATACCCCTAGCAGGGCTGACAATTGCTGAGGTAATGACGCAAAATCCGATCGCCCTGAACATCGATAAAGTCGGGAATATCTTTAAGGTATTGGGCATATTGCGAGCGGCAAAAATCCGTCACTTGCCCCTCACAGACGCCAGCGGAAACTTGCTCGGTGTCATCACCTCAGAAAGCATCCGTCAAATCCTGAAACCAAGCGACTTGCTGCAAATGCGGCGCGCCCGAGAAATCATGACCGCCGAAGTAATAGTTGCCTCAACTAAAACCTCAGTTTTAGAAGTCGCAAAACAGATGGCAGCCCAGGGCAAAAGCTGCACAGTCATTTGCAATCAGGGCGACAACAAAAATCAGAAACCAGTAGGCATAATTACAGAACGCGACATTGTTAAATTCCAAGCTGCCCGACTCGATTTTGCAAGCACGACTGCCGCCGCCGTCATGAGTTTTCCCCTGATACCTTTGCAGGTAAAAGCCACATTGTGGCAGGCTCACCAGTTCATGCAGCAGCACCGCATCCGGCGCTTGGTGGTAGTGGACGAAGCAGGATATTTAGCCGGAATTGTCACCCAAAGTACGCTGCTGCAGGTCTTAGATCCGGTAGAAATGCACGCGAATGTCGAGCTTTTGCAGGAAACAGTTGCCGAAAAAATTCAGGAGTTAAAAGAAGTGAACAAACAATTGCAAAAAGAAGCGCTTCGGAGAAGCGAAGTAGAGGAACAATTGCGACTTTTAAATGAAAATTTAGAAGAACAAATTAAACAGCGAACTTTAGAATTAATTAACGCTAACAGTCAGTTAAAGCAGGAAATACAAGACCGCGCCACCGCTGAAGCTGAAGTCCGCCGCCTCAACACCGAACTCGAACAGCGAGTGCAAGAGCGCACTGTTCAACTAGCAGCCAGCAACGAAGAATTGCAGCAAGAAATTAGCGGCCGGAAATTGCTAGAAGAAAAATTGCACTTTTCCGAAAGCAAAGTTCGGGGAGTTTTTGAAGCAATGACAGACATAGTTCTCGTACTCAATACTCAGGGAAACATAGAAGTTTTGCCTACCAATTCAGCAGCATTTTCCGAACCAGATTGCGATACAGTCAGCTTGACGATAGAACGTTTTTTTGACGACGACAACCCCGATGATTGGTGGAGTATAGTCAAGCAAGTATTAGACACGAAACAAATGATAAATTTGGACTATAAATTAACATTTAACGATCGCGAAATTTGGTTTTCCGCCTGCATCTCTTTGTTCTCAAAAGATGCAGTGATTTGGGTTGCCCGCAACATCAGCGACCGCAAACTAGCAGAGTCGGCGCTGTCCCAAAAAAATGCGGAATTAGCTCACACCCTCCAAGAACTAAAGCACACTCAAAAAGAACTGATTCAATCAGAAAAAATGGCAGCTCTCGGACAGTTAATTGCCGGAGTTGCTCACGAAATCAATTCTCCCTTGGGGGCCATTCGCTCCTCGGTGCAGAACATCGCCGATTTCTGGGCCAAACAATTGGAGCATTTGCCGAGATTTTTCCAGCAACTATCCCCGGAACGGCTGCAGGATTTTTTAGCGCTGCTGCACGCATCAAGCGAGGAAACAGACACCTTATCTAATAAAGAAAAACGTCAGTTAAAAAAACTTTTGCAGCGGCAATTAGAATCAGAAGGAATTGACGACGCAGACAGCCTTGCCTGTACCTTGTTAGATATTGGGATTTGCCATAACGTAGAACCTTTTTTACCTTTGTTGAAAAACAGCAAAAATCGAAATGTTTTACATACTGCCTACGAATTTGCCATGCTGCAAAAAAGCACTAAAAATATTGCTACTGCGACAGATAGAGCTGCCAAAATCGTTTTTGCTTTAAAAAGCTACTCTCGTTACGACCAGTCTGGCTCCAAGACAATCGCAAATATTACTGACGGGATTAATACCGTTTTAACGCTTTACCACTACCAAATCAAACACGGTGTGGAAGTAGTCAGAAACTATGGTACTGATTTGCCCTCTATGCTATGCTATCCTGATGAACTAAATCAAGTTTGGACAAATTTGCTTCACAATGCTTTACAAGCGATGGGCAACAAAGGAGTGTTGAAAATTGATGTCAAACACCAAGATAACTCAATATCAGTCTGTATTACCGACAGCGGCCCCGGCATTCCTCCAGAGATTTTACCAAGAATTTTTGAGCCTTTTTTCACGACTAAACCTGCTGGAGAAGGCAGCGGTTTGGGATTGGATATAGTTCACAAGATTATTGAAAAACACCAAGGTAAAATCCAAGTAGAAAGCGTGCCGGGTAAAACCAAGTTTATTGTGTCTTTGCCTGTCGAAATCACTTAGGCAATTAAAAATAAAAACTGGGTGCAATCTCCCTCCCAATTTGAAATTCAAAGATGAGTAAAAATTTATGTCCAAACCAGTAATTCTGTGCGTTGACGATGAAGTTGTAGTTTTAAACAGTTTGAAAATCCAACTTAAAAAAGAATTTGGCGATGCTTACCTGTATGAAGTAGCAGAAAATGCTGATGAAGCTCTGGAAATTATCGAAGAGCTTAAACAAGAGGATGAAAGCGAGATTTTGGTCATAGTATCGGACTGGTTAATGCCCGGTATTAAAGGAGATGAGTTTTTGATATTGGTTCATCAAAAATATCCCCAAATTGTGAAGGTCATGCTGACAGGTCAAGCCGATGAAATGGCAATAAAACGGGTGAAAGAGCAAGCAAACTTGCACCGCTGTTTGTACAAGCCGTGGGATGGCAATGAATTAGTAGAAACTATTAAATCTGGTTTGGGAAAAGTATGAACAATAAACCTGTGATTATTTGCGTGGATGACGAGCCGATAATTCTTGAAAGTTTGAAAATTGAGTTAAAAAAAGCCCTGGGAGAAGAACACTTATTAGAAATTGCTGAAGGGGCCGAAGATGCTTTAGAGTTAATAGATGAATTGTTGGCAGAGGGCAGCGAAATCGTGGCGGTGATTTCTGACTATCTGATGCCGAATATTAAAGGGGACGAATTGCTGAAGCAGATTCACAAAATTTTGCCCAAAACTATCAAAATTATGCTGACGGGGCAAGCAGACCTTGAAGCTGTGGCAAATACTATTAAATATGCTAAGTTGTACCGATACATATCGAAGCCTTGGCAGTCAGAAGATTTGAAGTTGACTGTAAAAGAAGCGGTCAACAGCTATTTTATGGAGAAGCAATTAGCGGAACAAAACGCTCAACTCCAAACGCTGAATCAAGAATTGGAAACTTTAGTGGAGGAACGGACTGCACAACTGCGCTTGTCTGAGGAAAAGTTTGCTAAAGCTTTTCGTTCTTCTCCTAACCCGATTACTATTACCAGATTTAAAGACGGTAGTTATTTAGAAATTAATGAGGCTTTTTGCCAGACAATCGGTTATTCGGCAGCAGAAATTCTCGATCGCACGGCGCTCGATTTCAATCTTTGGGAAAGTATAGAAGCCCGGGCAAAGTTGTTTGAAATGTTAGGGGAACAACAAATTGTTCGCAACTACGAATTTGATTGGTACACTAAAACTGGGGAACTCAGAACCGGACTGCTGTCTGCTGAAATCATTGAAATTCATGGCGAAACCTGCGTGATTTCTGTGATTCAAGATATTAGCGATCGCAAATTGGCAGAAGAAAAACTCCGCGCTTTAGCGGCTTCTTTAGCCGCAGCGCAAAGAATCGCCCGCCTCGGCAATTGGGAATGCGATTTCTCTGCCAATACAACTACTTGGTCGGAAGAATTATCTCAAGTTTTTGGTCTCGGTTCAACCCGGGCTGCGCCAACACTAGCTGAGTTTTCGCAATACGTGCATCCCGACGATCGGCAAAAATGGCAAACAACGATCGACACTGCTATTGCTAGCGGGCAATGCTACAGTCTGGAATTTAGAATTGTGCGGCCTGAAGCGACAATTGCTGCGGATAATTTCCCGTCAGAAACAAGTGAAGGCGGCTTCATCCGTTACATCGAATCCAGAGGAGAAACAGTTGTCAACCAACAAGGACAAGTGACAAAACTTTTCACAACTTTGATGGACATTACCGCCCGCAAGCTGGCAGAAATAGCCCTAGCAGAGAGCGAAGAAAAATATCGCCATTTAGTTGAAACTTCCCAAGATATGATCTGGTCTTGCGATGCCCGAGGACACATTACTTTTGTGAACCAAGCAGCCAAACAAATCTACGGTTACGAAGCTGAAGAAATGCTCGGATGTTCTTTTACCGATTTCTTGGCACCCGGACAAATAGACTGGAACAGGGAACTTCAGGAGCGATTGTTGACGGGAGATGATGTGTTTCAGTACGAAAGTGTAGTAATAGGAAAAGATAGCCGATCGATCGATGTCAACACGAAGGCGATCGCGCGATTGGACGCAGAGGGAAATATCACAGGCATGACAGGAACAGCTAGCGATATTACTGAGCGCAAACAAGCAGAAACAGCCCTGAAAAAAGCCAAAGAAGAAGCTGACAGAGCCAACAGGGCAAAAAGCGAATTCCTCTCGAATATGAGCCACGAATTGCGAACTCCCCTCAACGCAATTCTCGGTTTCACCCAACTGCTTGCCCGTGCGGCAGTCCTCGATGCCGACCAACAGCAATACTTAGGAATTATTAGCCGCAGCGGGGAACATTTGCTGGATCTGATCAACAATATTCTGCATATGTCAAAAATTGAAGTCGGGCTGGTAACAGTTAACAACAGTACCTTCGACTTGCACAGAATGCTAAAAAATACTGAAGAAATGCTGAAGCTGCCAGCGGAGAAAAAAGGGTTGCAGTTGATTTTTGATTCGATTCCAGACTTACCTCAATATGTAGAAACAGATGAAAGCAAGTTGCGCCAAGTATTGATTAATGTGGTGGGAAATGCGATCAAGTTTACGGCGGAAGGTGGTGTTAATTTGAGGGTAAAACACGAGCTGCTGTCAAACAAAAATCGCCGAGAAATTCCGCCGATTGACAATTGCTGCTTGCAATTTGAAGTTGAAGACACGGGTGCGGGAATTTCAGTCCAAGAAATGGAGAATTTGTTTAAACCTTTTGTGCAAACAGAAAGCGGGAGAAAAGCTCAAGAAGGATCTGGTTTAGGCTTGCCGATCAGCAAACAGTTCGTGGAGTTAATGGGAGGAAAAATGACCGTAACAAGCAGTCTGGGCAACGGCAGTATTTTTAGATTTGATGTTAAAGTTTCGCTGCCCAATGCAGTGGAAATTCAGGTGGCTCAAACAGCGCGTTTGGTTGTGGGGCTGGAACCGGGACAGCCGGAATACCGGATTTTAGTTGTTGACGATCGCCTGGAAAGCCGCTTGCTGTTGGTTAGAATGCTGGCATCGCTCGGCTTTAGCGTGCGGGAGGCTGAAAATGGGGTTGAAGCTGTGTCGGTGTGGTCGAGTTGGGAACCTCATTTGATTTGGATGGATATGCGGATGCCGGTGATGGACGGCTACGAAGCTACTAAACAAATTAAAGCGCATTTGAAGGGTCAAGCAACGGTGATTATTGCTCTGACGGCGAGTGCTTTTGATGAGGAGCGATCGATGATTTTGTCTGCTGGTTGCGATGATTTTGTGGCGAAGCCTTTTCGGGAGCAAGTGATTCTGGAAAAGATGGCTAAGTATCTGGGAGTTCGCTATGTTTACGATCGAGCTGCTCCGCCGAGTTCTGATGCTGTTGCGCCCGGTGACGCTTGCGTACCTGAAACTGCTGATATACCTTTTACGCTGAATGCTTCACTGTTTGAAGGTATGCCGGCCCAATGGGTTGATGAATTGTACGCTGCGGCGGATGCGGTTGATAACGAGCTGATTTTTGAGCTGCTGTCGTCGATTCCTGGGATTCATCCTGATTTCGGCAGGGCGATCGCCGATTTGGCTAATAACTTCCGGTGCGATCGGATTATCGATTTGATTGAGGAGTTTAGAAATCTTTGAAGGAAGCAGGAAGCAGGAAGAAGAAAGAGGGGCGGGTTCGGGATGATTGATGATTTAGGTCGATCGACTATTTCATTCCCGGCTGCATAACCTATATATGTAGGGATCGCCGAAGAGCACATTACCGCTATAATTAGCGCGTAAAACCACTTTTTGGCCTTATACCATTTTTGTAAAGATGTGCTGTGGATGAAGTCTTAGCCCCCCCGAAATCGCGGGGGGTTGGGGGGTAATATCTAGTGCTACTTTATGAAATTTGCCTGAGTGCTATCCCCGTTTAAAAACACCGGTTTCTTGGGTTTGTGCTAGTAAGTTCTGTAAAGATACAAGTAGTCGATTCACGAGCCAATGCTATAATGACGGTTTAACAACTTTTGATAATTTCAGCAATTCTCAATTTAACAAAAAATACCATCAATGACCGAAAATCAAACAGCAGATAATAAAGGCAACATATTAATTGTTGACGACACCCCAGAAAATTTGCAAGTTTTATCAGCCACCCTCTCCGAGCGGGGCTATAAAGTCCGTGGCGTAATTAACGGCAAAATGGCAATCCGAGCCGCGCGATCTGGTTCTCCAGATTTGATTTTGCTCGACATCAAAATGCCGGAAATGGACGGCTACGAAGTTTGCACGCAGCTCAAAGCCGATCCGAAGACAGCAGAAATTCCTGTTATTTTTATCAGCGCTTTAGATGAAGTATTGGACAAAGTAACCGCCTTTCAAGTTGGAGGGGTAGATTACATCACAAAACCCTTTCAAATAGAAGAAGTTTTAGCGCGAATCGAGCACCAACTGACTATCCAAAGACTGAAAAGACAATTGCTCGATCGCAATACCGAACTGCAACAAGAAATAATAGAACGCAAAAAAGCCGAAGAAGCTGCCGCCGCTGCATCCCTAGCAAAAAGTCAATTCGTTGCCAACATGAGCCACGAATTGCGGACTCCCCTGAACGCCATCCTGGGTTTTACCGAAGTCATGAGCCGCGACTCTTTGCTGAGCCACGAAAACATCGAAAACCTCGGCATTATTAACCGCAGCGGTCAACATTTGCTGGAACTAATTAACGATGTTTTAGACTTGTCGAAAATAGAAGCCGGGATAATTGGCTTAGACGAACGCAGCTTTGACCTTTATCAACTCCTCGACACTCTCGAAGAGATGTTTCAAATCAAAGCTGAAACCAAAAATTTGCAACTGAGATTTTCCGTGGATGTCAATGTTCCCCAATATATAAAAACTGATGAAAAAAAGCTGCGCGTCTGCTTGATCAACCTGCTGGCAAATGCCATGAAATTTACCAAAGACGGCGGCAGCATTTGGCTGCGCGCGAGCGTGGAAGGCAAGCACCAGAATGCAGTATCGGAAATTTCTCCTAATTCTAGCAGCGCCGAACAATATTTCATTTTGTTTGAAGTTGAAGATACGGGAGTCGGCATAGCAGCAGCAGAAATTGATACTTTATTTGATGCTTTCGTGCAAACAGAAGCGGGCAAACAAGCGGCTGACGGTACCGGATTGGGTTTAACAATTACTAAAAAATATGTAGAAATAATGGGGGGAGAGATTTGGGCAGACAGTGTTTTAGGCGAGGGAACCAGTTTTAAATTCAACATCCGAGTATTTGCTGCTATTTCGTCGGAAATAAAAGTCGCGACTTTGCAGCGGGTAATCGGATTGGAACCAGATCGACCAGTTTATCGGATTTTAGCAGTTGACGACAATCAAGAAAATCGGCTGCTGCTGGTGAAAATACTGCAACCAATTGGTTTTGAAGTCAGAGAAGCCGAAAACGGCCTCCAAGCTGTTGAACTTTGGGAAAGTTGGCAGCCCGATTTAATTTGGCTGGATACGCGAATGCCAGTAATGGACGGTTTTGAAGCTGTCAGACAAATTAGAGCTAAAGAGGAAGCAACTAAGCCGCGAACTGTAATTATTGCTTTGACTGCTAGCACTTTTGAGGAAAGAAAAGGCGAAATTATTGCCGCAGGTTGCGACGATTTTGTGCGGAAACCTTTTCAAGAACAAATCCTTTTTGATAAGATGGCTTGCTACTTGGGAGCGCGCTATATTTATCAAGAGTTGCCCCGACTGGAACCGGGAGCTTTGCGGCGTTATTTGGCCAGCGAAAAACCTGATTCATTTTTCCTGCCGCTGCTTGCCCAGATGCCTCGAGGTTGGGTGCAGGAACTCTACGGCGCAGCTAATGATGTTAATGAAGAGCTGGCGATTCAAATTGTCGATCGCATTTCTGAAAGTCATCCAATTTTAGCTGAGGCTTTAAAAGATTTGCTTGTCGATTACCGGCTCGACAGGATAATTGATTTAACTCAATCTAGTTTAAAATAAATGGATAACAGCCCAATTAAAATATTGGTGGTAGACGATCAACCGAGCAATCTGCGGTTTTTATCCAAACTGCTAACAGCCCAGGGGTATCAAGTTTACCGAGCTATTTGCGGTCAACTGGCATTGAATTGTGCGATCGCCCATTGCCCGGATTTAATTTTGCTCGACATTAGAATGCCGGAAATGAACGGTTATGAAGTTTGTCGCCGACTGAAATCGACACCGGAAACCGCACAAATTCCGGTGATTTTTTTAAGCGTACTAGACGATATTAATGATAAATTACAAGCTTTTCGAGTTGGTGGCGCGGACTATATTGCTAAACCCTTTCAAATAGAAGAAGTTTTAGCGCGCATCGACAAGCAAGTCAGCTTGCAAAAACTGCAACAGCAACTAAAAGAACAAAACGCTCAACTGCAACAGTCGCAGTTGCTGCTTGCTAGCGTCTTAAATAGTTCCTTAGACGGTGTGGTGGCTTATTCTGCCGTCCGCAACAATCAGGGAAATATTGTGGATTTCCAGTTGCTGTTAGTCAACCGTGCTGCTGAAAAAATTTCGGATAGGCCATTAAATGAGATAGTTGGCAAGTATTTGCTGGCAGAAATTCCCCAAATTCGCAACAGCAGGTTATTTGATTTGTACGTTTCTGTGGTAGAAACAGGAGAAACTGTAGACCAAGAATTTTATTACGAATGCGATCGAGATCCAGGTGTTTGGCTGCACCTTGTCGCGGTCAAATTAAACGACGGTCTGGCAGTAACATTTCGCAATATAACCGATCGCAAACAAGCGGAAATTGCCCTGCGAGAAAGCGAAGAACGCTTCCGCGCGATCTTCGAGCAAGCGGCAGTCGGCATAGCGAAAACTGCGCTGTGCGGTCAATTTATACGGGTGAATCCCGGCTTTTGTCAAATTGTCCGCTATGCAGAATCGGAATTGTTGCAGCTTCATTGGCGGGCAATTACTCATCCCGATGACATCGAAGCTGACACGGAATACGTGCGCTTGCTGTTGTCCGGGGAGATGTCAACTTTTTCTGTGGAAAAGCGTTTGATCTGCAAAGATGGAGAAGTGCGCTGGGCGAACGTTACTGTTTCGACAATACGCGACGCTGAGGGGACGGCGCAGTATTTGATTTGTGCGATCGAGGATATTTCCGAGCGCAAGCTGGTACAAGAACTGCTGCAAGCGAGTTTAGAGACTCAAACCCGCTACGCTGAAGAATTAACTCGTTCTAATGCCGAACTAGAACAGTTTGCCTACGTGGCTTCTCACGATTTGCAAGCGCCTTTGAGTACGATTGCCGGCTACGCTAAACTATTAGAAAAGCGCTGTCACAACCAATTTGACGATCGAGAAAATAAATTTATCGGAAATATTGTTAATTCTTGCGTGCGGATGCAGGCGCTGATTGATGATTTGCTGGAGTATTCGCGGGTTAGTCGCAGTCAGAAACGTTTCGATTTGATTGATTGCAATCTGGTTTTTGAGGATGCTTGCGCTAATTTGCAGTTGGCGGTGCGCCAGAATGAAGCTACTGTAACTAGGGGCGATTTGCCCAGGATCGCAGGTGACAGTTTTCAACTGCTGCAACTGTTTCAAAATTTAATTGGCAATGCGATTAAGTACCGCAGCAGATGCGCGCCGGTGGTGCGGGTGGGCGCTGAACGTCAGGGGGATAACTGGGTGTTTTCGGTGCAGGACAACGGTATTGGCATTGCCGAACAGCACCAGCCGCGAATTTTTCAGATTTTTCAGCGGTTGCACACGCAAAAAGAGTATTCGGGAACGGGTATCGGTTTAGCGATTTGTCAAAGAATTGTCGATCGGCACGGCGGCCGCCTTTGGGTAGAATCAACGCCCGGTAGAGGCTCGACTTTTTATTTTTGTATTCCTGTAGCAAAGTGAAGTCAGCAGTCGGCCACCATTAATCTACAGCTATTTGAGATTTGAGATTTTAGATGGGGGAATTGGGGCCTTGGGCGTTGGGCATTGGGAATGGCTGTCCGGGTTTGGATTGCGGGCTGACATTTGGATCTTTTTTTGGGAAACTGGTTTTACTTAAACTTTAAATAACTTTATGTTTTCTTTACACAAATGGTCGTAAAAGTGTAGCATATTCACTGATGACATTCTGTTCAAAATCCATCAAGATAAATGTATTGGTTCGATCCTTCTACAATTTAAAAATCAGCGGTGCGTGCAAGACTTGTCAGTTTATTTCTTATTTATCCAGAGCATCTTGCTTTGGGATGCAGTAGTTTACCTAGTAATTCGGGGACTAGCATTTGTGGTGTCTTTGCTGTTGGCAGGTTCTCGGACAGGCTGCCAAGTGAAACAAGCAGGATTCGCAAGCCTTTGCCAATCAAGCAAAATCCCAATTTACTGCAACACAAAATCAATTTTTCCAGCTTGGTTTGCCGGATGAAGACCACAGATGCTTTGCAGGCGATCGGAGGGCGATCGCCCGTCCCGCCACTTCACAAAATCCTTTCGTGGTGAGGCAAAGCTGTGAATTATAACCAGAAAAAATTTACTCTTTTAATCGCCAACGATGACGAGGATACGCGCTTTTTGATGCAGGAAGCAATGCGAGAAGTTCGATTGGCAATTAAAATCGAATTTGTGGAAAATGGAGAAGAAGTGCTAGACTATTTGTACCGTCGCGGTGAATATGCTGGTAGCAGCAATTGGCACCAGCCAGACTTGATACTTTTGGATCTGAATATGCCGCGGCTGGACGGGCGAGAAACACTAACTTCGATCAGAGCTGACCCGGATTTGCAACAAATTCCGGTGGCGATCCTCACAACGTCGCACCGCAGCGGAGATATCTTGCTTTGCTACCGCTTGGGTGCTAATTCTTTCATATCCAAACCTGTCACTTTTGAAGGATTGGTTGAGGTAATGAAGATTTTATGTGAGTATTGGTTTGAAATCGTTTCGCTCCCGCGCCGGGATCTGTAAGCTTTAATTGATGGCTAGATGGATAGTTTGAGGGTAAACTGCATTTGATAGACCGACATATTGCAGGGTAAGTATAGATTTCAAAACAAAAAAATTCATTCAACTCGCTGCGAACGCTATAGTTGTGTTAACACGTAACCAATGTCTAAAAATTTTGTTGGTTGAGGATGACCTCGCAGATGCGACGCTGATCGAAGACCTTTTAGGCTCATTCAGCGAGTCTTTGTTTTGCCTTCAAACTGTTAAGTCTCTGGAGAAAGGACTGGCGTGTCTGGAAGCAGAAAAGTTTGACGCGGTACTGTTAGATTTGTCAGTATCTGACTGTGTGGGGGGAAGCGAGGAGATAGCCGTATTGAAAGCCCGATCGCCCACAGTGCCGGTGGTGGTGCTGACAGATATCAACGACGATGATACGGCGCTGTCGCTATTGCGATCGGGCGCTCAAGATTGTTTGGTAAAGGGAAGATTTCACAGAACTCTGCTGGTGCGGGCAATCCATTACGCGATCGAACGCCAGCGCATCGAAGAACAGTTGCGGCAGCAAGCTATCCGAGAACGGCTGCTGGGACAAATGATCGAACATATTCGATCGTCAATAGACGCGGCGAGCATTCTCCAAAGTACCGTCGCAGAAGTGCGCCAATTTCTCAAAACAGACCGCGTTTTAATTTATCGCTGTCAGGATTGGGCATCTCAACTCGACGGGGAAGAGCAAAAAGGTGCGATCGTCGCAGGTGATGGTTTGCCGTTGGATTATATTGAAAACCAAAGTATTAGTGCTGCTTTGGCGGTGTCCTGCTTTGTTTTGGTGGAATCTCAGTCGGTACAAGCAATCTCAGATGTCAGCGCTGCCGAATTGTCTGGCAGTTACAAAGAGTTGCTGGCAGATTGTGAAATTGCAGCAGTTTTAAGCGTGCCAATTTGGCAATCGGGCGACTGGGAAACGGCAAATAACAGGCTAGAAAGCACTTTTTGGGAAGCAGAAAATAAACCAGATGCAGTGGAAGATTATATCTCGTGGCAGGCTGCTCAACCGCAGGCGCAGGGTTCTAATACGCCGGATTTGAGGAGTGAAAATTGCAATAAATTGTGGGGAATGCTGACAGCGTACAATGGCAGCGGTATCAGGGAATGGCAGCAGTGGGAAATAGATTTTTTACAGCACTTAGCAAATCAAGTGGCGATCGCGATCGAACAATCTCAACTTTACCGCCAGCTAGCAATAGCCAATCAAAAATTGCAGCAACTGGCAACTACTGACGGACTGACGGGCATTGCCAACCGCCGCCAGTTCGATCGCGTTTTGATGCTGGAGTGGCGCAGATTGGCAAGAGAGGAACTGCCGCTTTCTTTAATTATGTTGGACATCGACTTTTTTAAACTTTACAACGAGTTTTACGGCCACGTCGGCGGCGACGATTGTTTGCGCCAAGTTGCCGGGGCGATTGCCTCTGCGGCCAAGCGGGCTGGGGATTTGACTGCCCGCTACGGCGGCGAAGAATTTGCCGTAGTGCTGCCCAATACCAGCGCCGAAGGGGCAAACGTTGTCGCCCGGAAAATTTGCGAGGATATCGCCAGCTTGAAACTGCCTCACGCGCGATCGCCCATCGGCTCTTATGTTACCCTCAGTTGCGGAATTGCCACGGCGATTCCTTCTCCCCAGGAATCTCCCTACACCCTAATTCGCAGCGCTGACAGCGCCCTTTTTCAAGCCAAAACTGAAGGTAAAAATCGCATTTGTCACGCTAGCAGCAAGTCGGAATCTGCGCCGATTTTGATGTGAGGGAAGAATAGCATTGAATTGAATTGCATAAATCTTTGATAGATCGACCGCAGATGACAGGCAGATTAACACAGATTAACGCAGATGATTTCATTTTGAGGAAAGTCAATGAATGCAATTGTTCGTCTAATTTTTTATTGCTAATTCCTAATTTATTTGTCCAAATTAGAACTCCTACCAGTTAAATTCGATCGCACTGGAATTTCAATCACAAACTCTGCCCCCTCTCCCGGTGTCGAAATACAGCTCAATCGACCGCCGTGCCGATCGACTACAATCGAGTGAGAAATCGACAACCCCAAGCCAGTGCCCTTGCCCACAGGCTTAGTCGTGAAAAACGGGTCAAACAGCCTCGATCGCACCGGCTCCGGTATCCCCCCGCCGCTGTCGGCAATAGATACCGCTACGAAGCCTCCAGCAGCCGGATAAGTCCGAATCGCGATCGTGCCCGGATGCCGGTCGCACTCCTGGGCCGTGCGCCCTTTGTCCCGTTCTTCCAAAGCATCGATCGCATTAATCAAAATATTCATAAATACCTGATTTAACTCGCCCGGAAAACACTCAACTTCCGGCAGTTCCTGGTAATCTTTAACTACCTGAATCGCCGGACGGCTGCTGTGAGATTTCAACCGATTTTGCAAAATCATCAAAGTGCTGTCAATTCCATCGTGAATGTTGACCGACTTCCCCGCCGACTCGTCCAAGCGGGAAAAGTTACGCAATGATTTGACAATCTCGACAATTCGCTCGGTTCCTACCTGCATCGAACTAAACAATTTCGGGAAATCTTCAACAATATAATCTAAATCGATCGCATCAATTTTATCCAACACTTCAGCCGGAGGATTCGGACAGTATTGCTGGTAAACTTTAATCAATTCCAGCAAATCTAAACTGTAACCGCGAGCCGGACTGATATTGCCGTGAATGAAGCTGACGGGGTTGTTAATTTCGTGAGCAACACCAGCAACGAGCTGACCCAAACTCACCATTTTTTCATTTTGAACGAGCTGACCTTGAGCGGTTTTGAGTTTATTAATCGCTGCTTCTAACTCTAGCGCTTTTGAGCGTTCTCGCGCTTCCGATTGCTGCAAAGCTGACTCGGCTTGTTTGCGATCGGCAATTTCAACTTGTGCTTGCTCGAACAGCGTCGATTGCTGGATCGCGATCGCCAATTGCACGCTAATTTGTTTGAGACACTCCACCTCAACTTCCAGCCAGCGGCGGCAGCCAGCGCACTCGTGAGCAATCAGCAATCCCCACAAGTTCTCGCCTTGCAAAATCGGCACTACCAAATTAGCTCGCACCTGAAATTGACTTAAAAAATTAATGTGGCACTCGGCAAGATCGGCTTGGTAAATATCATCGATAACTGCAGTGCGACCATCTTTATAAGCAGCAGCATAGCTGGTAGATTGAAAGCAATAATCGTTAATAGTTATTCCCAGAAGCGGGGGCCAATTTTCCCCCACAGATTCGACAGTTACAAAACCGCTCCAGTCAGGATTAAAGCGATAAATAATTGTCCGGTCTGTATCCAAAAAATTCCGGACTTCAGCCACAGCTTTTGTCAAGATTTCTGCTAAATTGAGAGAAGATCGAATGCGTTCCAGCATCCCTACCACCAAACGTTCTCGCTTTAGTTGCTGGCGCAAAATAGACTCGGCAAGTTTGCGATCGCTAATATCTTCAATCACAGCAATTCCGTAACTCGGTTCCCCAAACTCATCCCGCACTAAAGATACAGTCACGTTCGCCCAAACCAATGAACCGTCTTTGCGTACAAAGCGTTTCTCAATTGCATAATTAAAGATTTCCCCAGCTAACAGTTTTTTTGCCAGATCGACATCTGCTGCTATCTCTTCCGGGTGCGAAATCTCCCAAAGATTTAGGGCTTTCAGTTCCAATGCTGAGTACCCGACAGTATTGCAAAAGCCTGGATTTACATTCAAAAAAGAACCGTCTGGCCGCACTTTAACAATGCCGACAGCCGCTTGTTCAAATACAGCTCGAAACCGTTTTTCGCTTTCTTGCAAAGCAATTTCTGATTTTTTGCGATCGGTAATATCCATTTGGGTGCCAAACAGTCGCACCACTTGACCCAAATCATTTTTAACAGCTTTTCCTTTACAATTAACGTACCTAATGTCTCCTGATGGAAAATAGATGCGGTGGTCGATGTCGAAAGCTGTCCCTTCTGTCACGGCTTTTTCCAAAGCTTTTGTAACAGTTTCTCGCTCATCAAGAGGAATTTGCTCTAAAAGTTCTGCCATTGTCGGCGGCAGATTCAATTCTCGACCGTAAATTCTAAACACTTCCGCCGACCAAGTAATAATTTCTGTCTGAATATCGAATTCCCAATTCCCCATGCGGGCAATTTTTTGCGCTGCTTGCAACTGATCGGCAAGTTGTTGCAGAGATGCGATCAACTGTGTTTTTTCGGCTTCAGCCCCAACGCGGGCGCTGATATCTTTGTGAGTGCCTGTCATCCGCAGCGGCCCACCCCATTCGTCGTACTCGACTACCTTACCCATCGCCAGAATCCACTGCCAATTTCCCGCTTTGTTGAGCAGCCGAAATTCAACTTCATAGATATCGGTGCGACCTTCAAAACAGGATTTTAAAGATTCCTTTGCCTTCAGCCTGTCTTCGGGATGCAGCAAATTTTCCAAACCTTGGAGGTTATGTTCAAGTTCAGTTTCTGCGTAACCGAGCATTGATTTCCACTGCGCGTCGAAATAAGTTTCGCCAGTGGCTATATTCCAATCCCACAGCCCCAAAGAGCTGCCGGAAACCGCCAACTGCAATCGCTCTTGACTGAGTTTTAATGCCGATTCGGTACGTTTTAGTTCTGTGAGGTCGGCAACGATCGCCATCATTCCTATGGGCTTATTGTTGCTATCTTTGATGCAGTCAGCTCGCAATATAGTTTCTATGAATTCGCCATTTTTAGCTTTGAGTGTAATTTCACTGCTCCAGGAACAACCTTTCCGCAGCACTTTAAATAGCTTTCTCAATTCTTGAGATTTGGCGTACATTGCTCCCGGGCCGCCGGCATTATTTAGTTCTTCAACTGTATAGCCGTAGCGCTGAATAAATGCTTGATTGTGATAAATTGAACAGCCGTTCAAATCGGCGATCGCGATCGCATCGCTAGCGCTGTCTACAGCTTGAGTTATCAAGCGCAGAGTCAGTTCGGCGTTTTTGCGATGGGTAATGTCAAAAATCGCTCCATCTAACCACAAAACCAACCCTTCTCGATCGTAAGCCGGTCTGCCTCTTTGCGACAGCCACCGCAGGGCCCCGTCAGCCCGCACAATCCGGTATTCTACATGGTACGGCTGTTTTGACTCTACCGCTACTCTGATTTGTTTTGCAAGCATTTCCTTGTCTGCTGCGTGGATAATGCTAGCAAAACTCAAGCGGCTGTTGTCGGTAAAATCCGCAGCCGGATAGCCGCTAATTGCCTGAATTTCATCGCTAACAAACACCATTGTCCAATCAGCATCGTACAAACTGCGGCAGATAGCGCCGGGAATATTCTCAACGAGCGATCGAAATCTGGCTTCCGTCTCCCGCAAAGCTGCTTCGATTAGTTTTAAATCAGTAATATCTAGTATCATGCCTTCCCAAACTATATCCCCTTCCCGCCCTCTTTCTGTCGTAAAATCAACTCGTTCCGGTCTCGAAACCCCTCGCATCCACTTAACTTTTCCCGACGGCAAAATCGCAGACCATTCCTGCTGCCAGGGCTGCATATTTGCCGCCGAAACAGCAATTGATTCGTAAATTTTTGCCCGGTTGTCTGGAGGAACAAAATTGAAAATAAGTTCGGGATTTAGCTGAATATCTTCTGGTGCCAATTCATATAAATCGCGGCAGCCAGAAGAAATGTAAGGAAAAGACATTTTGCCGTCAGTTGAAAGTCGAAATTGATAAATTATTCCCGGCAAATTTGCAGCGATTTGCCGCAATCTAGCTTCGCTTTCTTGCAGCGCTAATTGTTGGCGATTATCTTGAGTAATATCTCGAATTATCCCCACCAATATTTTACCGCCGTCGGTATTTTCAAAGGTAGCTTTTTTAGTAGACAGAATGTGCCGGACACCGCTGGCATCTGTAAATATTTCCTCGGTCTCGTTTACTTCCCCCGTCCTAAAAACTTGTTCATCTTTTTCCCAAAAAAAATCAGCTTCTTCTTTTGGGAAAAAGTCATAATCCGATTTACCTAGCAGTTCTTCGCGCGGCTTGCCCATCAGCTTGCAAAAAGCATCATTTAAGAGTATCCAGCGGTGCTGTTCGTCTTTGACAAAAATTGGATCGGCAACTGCATCGATCGTATAATTCAAAAACTTTTTACTAACTTCCAGTTCCTCTAATGCTAAAACTCGATCCGTAATATCGTTGATAGTTCCTATCGTCCCCTGCGCCTCGCCCTCCGCGTCCAATATCAAAAAGAACTGCACTTCCACCAAGCGAAATTCGCCATGTTTAGCAATAAATCGAATTTTATAGCAACAAGATGTTCCTTGATTTTTGTTCTGGCTTCTGCACAAGTTTAAATATTGGAATTGGTCGTCGGGATGAATGTAACTCAAGCAGGAAGTTCCCAAGCTTTCATCAACTGTAAATCCGGTAATTTCTGTCCAAGCCGGATTGAGAAAAGTCCAATTCCCAGCAACATTTGTTTCAAAAACAACTTCTTTGATATTGTCAACAAGTTGCTGGTATTTTACTTGACTTTTTTGCCATTTTGCTTGCCGTTTCTCGCGGGCGATCGCGCAGCGCAGCGTCCGCACCAGCAGCCGGCTGTCTACTTGTCTTTTTACCAGATAATCTTGGGCCCCAGCGGCAATCAACTCCACGGCCAGGTTTTCGTCATCGGCGGCTGTCAAAATGACGATCGGAATATTTATCCCGCAATCTTGCAGCCGAAAAAAACTATTGAATTTTTGGCTGTCAGGAAGTGTCAAATCTAATAAGATTACATCAAAAATCTCGCAGCTTAAAATTTCTATAGCTTCCCGAAGGCAGGCTACATTCGTCATCTCAATTGATGAGTTCAGCCGTGACTCAGACAGCATTTCTTGAATGAGTTCTGCATCTTCTGCACAGTCTTCTACTAAAAGAAGTTTCAGACTAGCAAGGGTCAAAGTTGGCTCAAGGACAGATTTCATTTTGGCTCATCTAAATAAAAAAACAGCAGCGGATGCAGCTATCTAGCTGATTTTTGGGGAACTTGAACCGTAGGCTTGAGGATGTGCTGGGTGCTGGCAAACTCCTAGATTTACAGTATATTCCAAGTTCATGAAGTACAGTAGCAACTATTGTGATATCGATCCTCCGGGTGCGGATCTGCCCTATCTTGGATAGAACTTGCAGATTGACGGAGGAATCCGCACCTACACGGGATCTCGCCCGCGCCCGGTGTGTTGTACCGCATATAGAACCCATTTGATATCTTTGAGTTTTTGGTTGGGTGACGAGAAATACAGACAGAAACCCGGTTTCTGAGATTTACGCAGGCGAGAAACCGGGTTTCTTGGAGTTTTTGGTTGGGTGACGAGAAATACAGACAGAAACCCGGTTTCTGAGATTTACGCAGAATAGATATCAAATGGGTTCTATATAGCGGTTCTCAAGCGTCGTGATATCGTTGACCGTTGCATCGTCAGGTGATTTAACCGGCGCTAGAACACAGAGAGATCCCAGAGAGATACCAGAGAAATGAATACAGGACGATGAAGAGAGGAATTGATATGAGGTATGCCCTGCGCGGGCCAATCCCTCCGCAACGCTAGAGCCCAATCCCCAATGCTTTTGGGCCCAATCCCTCCGCAACGCTAGAGCCCTGGGCGGGCCTATACCCGACAGCACCTCATGTTACGCTCGAAATGCTATATATCCATCCAGGGCGCACAATGCACGCCTTACTTCCTGCGAACCTAATTACGAACTTGATTGCGGCTGTCTAACCCGACGCGATTTGATTCAGTTCACTCGATCGAGTTGGCTGCTGTTTGGGCAGCACAACTGTAAACACGCTGCCCGTGCCGAGATTGGTGCTAATAGCAATCTCGCCGTTAAACGGTTTTAAAAGTTCAATACAAGTATAAAGTCCCAGACCAGTTCCTGTCGGTTGACCTTCGGTTTTTTCTTCGCCTTTAGGCGGCTTTGACGTGTAAAAAGGGTCAAAAATTTTCGATAAATCTTCAGGTGCCATGCCGCATCCCGTATCTGAAATATCCATGTAGATGTTGGAGTCGTCTTGCCTGGTCGCGATAGTTAGTTCCCTGCTTTTCTTTTCCCACATAGCATCCATTGCATTATTAATCAAGTTATAAAATACTTGAGAAATATAGGAATAAATTAAGGGAATGCTAACAATTTCTTCGTCATAAAAGTATTTTTTTCTAATTTTATTTTTAAAATACAGATTGCCTTCCAATAACTGAATTTCTCGCTGCACTAAATCGTTGATATTCACAGGCTGCAAATCTTGCTTTTGCTCTTTTCTGCTTTTCATCATCAGAGTATCCATGATTTGATTGATTTTTGTGACAGCTTGAAAAATATACTTTGTATAATTGAAAAAAGAGTCTTCTTGAATTTGGGTGGCTTTTGTTTCAATCAAATCGACGCTAGTCTGGATTACTTGCAGCGGACTTTTGAGGTTGTGTACCATTCCTTGAGTCAAACGTCCGATGATGGCTGTTTTTTCCTGGTCGATCAATTGCTTGGTTTTTTGTTCCACAAGTCTTTCTAGGTTTTGGTTGAGGTGGGCGAGTTCGAGGTTTTTTTCTTCGAGTTTTTTTTGCAAGCTGCGGATTGTCAGGTGAGTTTCTATGCGGCTCAACACTTCTTCGTGCTGGAAGGGCTTGGTGATGTAGTCAACGGCTCCTGTCTGAAAGCCTTTTACTTTATCGAGGGTATCGGAAAGGGCGCTCATGAAGATGATGGGAATGTCTCGCGTTGACTGGTCTGCTTTTAAACGCAGGCAAGTTTCAAAACCGTCAATTCCTGGCATCATGATGTCCAAAAGAATTAAGTCGGGATGGATGTATTCAATTTGTTCGATCGCACTTTCGCCGTCTAGAGCCACTAATACTTTATAGCCGTAATTCCTTAACAGCTCGAAAAGTACATCGAGATTGGTTTGGTTGTCATCGACAATTAGTATGATGCTTCTTTCGGAATTCTTATCGTTCATATTCAAGGGAAATATTGAAATTTGTAATTTGTGAGATCGATTCTGGTTGCACCGTCAGGTGATTGTTGATTGTTGACTGTTGACTGTTGACTGTTGACTGTTGACGGGCGGCTCAAAAAACTGAATAGTTGAGTGTTAACTGTTGACTCGATTTTATGATTCCGATGCAACCGGAAACGATGTGACTTGTGACTTTAAAGTTGTGACTTTAAATCGGATCAAATGAAATTTATGCGGCTCTAGAAACCCGGTTGCTTCGTAGATGCATCCATTTTGTAATCACTAGACTTCTTGCAAAAATAGTTAGGACGGGCTCGCGTGCCCATCCCACAAAAATCTTTTTTCTTGTGGGATGGGCA
>NZ_JADEXD010000232.1 GCF_015207285.1 Tychonema sp. LEGE 07203
TTCTTGATAAGCGCGAACTGCGGCGGCGATCGTCTCTAATTCTTGCCCCGGAATTAACACTAAATGATCGACGACACTCGTACCGCCGGATAGCAAAGTTTCTACCGCTGTTCCCAAGGCGCTTAAATAAATTTGTTCTGGTTCTAGCGGGGTAAAATCGTACAATTCGGCAAGCCACAATTCCAGAGGTAAAGGAGGAATAATTCCCCGCTGCCACATTTCAGAAGAGTGTGTGTGCGCGTTAACAAAACCGGGCAGCAGCAGCTTATTTTTGCCGTCAATTATTGTTTCACCTTGCCTGCTGCTCTGGTAAGAGGAGAAATTAGAGGGGGGGTTATTGGGGGCGATCGCACTTATGCAGTTATCCACCACTTGCACCTCTGCGGTTGCATAACCGCTCTCAACTGGAATTAAAGCATTTTGGATTGTAAACATAGATTTACCCTTGCGGTGAATTGACATCTATTACTATTTTATTATTTGCTGGCGCTAACATTTGCAAATTTGGCAATTCCCGCTGTCTTTAAGTTAATAAATTCTAAAATTATCAGAAAAGTTGCGCCGGATACTTAAGTTTAGTAAATATTTAAGATATAAAAAATTCGTCATGTAAAATAATAATTGTTTTTGAGCTGCGATCGCAATGAATTCTGATTCTCTCCGCACCTTGGGCGTACCGCCGAATGCTTGGAAAGTTGATGCCAAAATTGCCGACATCACCCGCCCGCAAATTGACCCGCAAATTGTTACCCTAGAAACAGAAACTAAAACCCTGCGTGTGGATTTAGCCAAAGCTGCAATGTTGGTGATAGATATGCAAAATGATTTTTGTCACCCCGACGGTTGGCTAGCACATATTGGCGTAGATGTAACGCCCGCGAGAAGTCCAATTAATCCTTTACAAAATTTACTGCCAAAATTGCGATCGCGCGCCATCCCAATTATTTGGATCAACTGGGGAAACCGCCCCGATTTGATGAATATTAGTGCAGCTTCCCGCCATGTTTACAATCCCACGGGCGACGGCGTAGGTTTGGGAGATCCCCTGCCAAAAAACGGCGCACCGGTATTGATGGCAGGCAGTTGGGCGGCAGCAGTTGTTGATGAATTGGCACAAAAACCGGAGGATATTTGCATTGATAAATATCGGATGAGTGGCTTTTGGGATACTCCTTTAGATAGTATCTTGCGAAATTTAGGAAAAACTACACTTTTGTTTGGAGGAGTCAACGCGGATCAGTGCGTAATGGCAACTTTACAGGATGCGAATTTTCTCAATTACGACTGTCTTTTAGTCAAAGATTGTACCGCTACTACATCTCCAGAGTATTGCTGGCAAGCTACTCTTTATAATGTCAAACAGTGTTTTGGATTTGTGTCAGATTCTCAAGCTATATTAGAGGCAATTAAATAATAGTCAGTAGTCAGTAGTCAGTAGTCAGTAGTCAGTAGTCAGTAGTCATTAGTCAGCAGTCATTGGGAATTGGGCGGAGCGAAGCGGAGGGATTGGGCATTGAGAATCGGATCAAACAGCATTGGGTCTCTATAGCATTGTTATTGGTCTGATGTTATTTGTGAGTGGCTACCAATGACTAATGACTAATGACTAATGACTGATGACTAATGACTAATGACTACTGACTAATGACTAATGACTGCTGACTAATAACTAATAACTAATAACCAACAACCAACAACCAACAACTAATAACTACTGACTTCAGCCATAACAACTCACAACTAACAATAAAAAAATGACAAACCAGTGCATGATTCCGGTTATGAAGTCTCCGAAAGACTACCAAGCATTTCGCATCAGTCCTGGCGATACTAATAGATTAGCGATCGTCTTCGATCCGGTAATAGCTAATGTTTCATTAACAGTTTGTGTAGAAATCTTCGAGGCGGGCGGCAAAACGCCTCCCAACCGCCATCAATTTGCAGTAGAAATGTTTTTTGTACTCAAAGGAAGAGGGGAAGCAACTTGCGACGGCAAAACAGTTAGTATTAAACCGGGAGATAGTTTGTTAGTGCCTCCAACTGGCACTCACGTGATTGAGAATACGGGCAGCGAACGTTTGTACACTCTGTGCATCATGGTGCCGAATGAGGATTTTGTGGAACTGATTCGCAGCGGTACGCCAGTGGAACTCGACGAGGAAGATATGAGAGTTCTGGGGCGATCGGATGTACTCGTATCGTGCTAGGTTTGTAGTAAGGACTTTAGTCCTTTAATTTCGTTTCTAGGTAGAGCCTTGGAACACATACAGCATATTCCATGTAGATGTAGAGAGCGAGAAACCGGGTTTCACAGAACAAAATCAGTTTGTAGGCGAGAACTGTAAAGAAACCCGGTTTCTGGGTGTACTTCATAAACCTGGAATACGCTGTATCTAGATGCTCTGCCTAGCTGCTCTTTTCCAGGTAAAATAATTTATGACCGTTATATTTCACATCACTCAAAGCCAACAATGGGAAGCAGCAAAACAGCTTAAATCCTATCGCGGAGATACGCTAGATACTGAAGGATTTATTCACTGTTCGACTCTGCCGCAAGTAACTCGAACGGCTAATAAATTTTTTTCTGGAAAAACAGGATTGTTGCTGCTGTGGGTTGACTCAGACAAAGTGCAATCTGAAATCAAATATGAAGAAGCTGCTGGAGAGTTATTCCCGCACATTTACGGGCCGCTGAATGTTGATGCTGTGGTGAAAGTTATTGAGTTGGCAGCGGGGAAAGATGGCAAGTTTGAATTGCCGGAAGAGTTAAGGGATGTTGTTTGAGATGCACATTTTGCACCGTTTACTAAGTTTTGAGGGCGGGCTTCTAGCTCACCCCACAAGAAGAGATTTTATCTTTTGAGGGCGGGCTCTCGTGCCCAACCCCTACTCCCCACAAGAGATTTAATTTTTTGAGGGCGGGCTCTCGTGCCCAACCCCTACTCCCCACGGGAAAGCTGAATTTTGTGGAACGGGCCGGAGAGCCCGTTCCACTTTTGAGGATAAAGTTGAATTTTTGAGGGCGGGCTCTCCGGCCCAACCCCTACTCCCCACAAGAAGAAATTTTATCTTTTGTGGAACGGGCATCTTGGCCGTTCTGATTGCTGCAATATATCAATTTAAACTGATTTATCAACCAACTCTGCGGCTAATTTCAAGGCATCTTCGCGAGTCGCAATTTTTCCCTCTACCCGCGCTAACTGAATCTCTAATAAAAATTGACCGATGCGGGGACTTCTGGGCAAATTCAAATGTTCCATTAAATCATTGCCGTTAACTAATTGTGTCGGATGGGCAATAATATCATCTCTATCGAGATAGCGATTAATTAACACCGAAATTTCATCAACCGCAACTCCCGCGGCTACGGCTAAAACTGCTAAGACTGGAAATACTATTCCCAGATCTCGAAACAAAAAATACTGTTCTCTCAAAGACATTTCCGAAATTGGTGTTGCTTGCAATTTGGGCAAGTATTTCAAAAGCTCGATCGCACTTTTAATCTCTGTATTGCTGTACTTCAACCGCAGCAACTCTGTTTCGGCGATTGTCGGGTCAGAGTTTGCCAAAATAGCCAACTTCCCAAGGGCTAACAACGGTGTTTTAATTGTATCTCGAATCGATCGCCCGAATTCCTTCCCCAACTCTGGATAAATTGCCGCTAATTTGTCAGCACACAAGTCAATTTTTGTCAAGATATCGAAACGGTCGATCGCACTTTCAAACCAAATCGAAAACAAACCATCTTCGCAACCGCGACAAATCCAAGGAATACCGTTATGATTGCTCAACAAATAACCCAATTCCGTCCGCACCCGTTCCACCGCTACCCGACTCAACAGCGGCGCTAATTCCCGAATCGCCGATTGAGTTTCCGGTTCGATCGAAAAACCCAACTGCGCCGCTTGGCGGTAAGCTCTTAATAACCTCAGCGGATCGTCCTCCAAATTTGACCGCGAAATCATCCGCAGCAAACCCAACCGCAAATCAGTTTGACCGTCCAAAGGATCGATGATTTCTCCGGTAAAAGGATTGCAGGCGATCGCATTTATCCGAAAATCCCGGCGCAGCAAATCCGCCTCCAGAGTCCCCCCTTGGGCCTGCGCCAAATCGACAGTACCGCCCGCAAACACCACCCGCGCAATCTGTCGTTCGGCATCCAACAAGACAAATCCAGCTTTTGTGCGATCGGCAATTTTTCGAGCAGTCTTCAACGCCCGTGCTAGCATAACGAAATCCAAATCAAAATATGGCGATCGGCGTCCCAGCAGCGCATCCCGCACCGCACCGCCCACCAAATAAACAGGCGGTGTCAGCAGTTCCAAAGCAAAAGGCCAAGTCTCAGGAGATAACGCAGGTGGCAAATTCATCGGCATCGCAACAAAAATCTACTTTCCTTACAAACCATTAAACTCTTGCTAAGCTAGATTAACAGAAAGCTCAGAATTCACCAATCTTTTTGAAATGCACAGAGGATATCAAGAATGTGTATTTGTATTAACTGTCACTATGTAGACCGCTGCTTCACCTACCACGCCGTAGAAACCCAGCACGAACAGCTTCACCTCACCGAAACACCCGATTTCGACCCCGTAGAACCCACCATCAACGTCAACATCCGCCCCCGCCAAAATGAAATAGAAATGGAATGGGATGTAGTCGGCTGTGAAAGTTTCAAGCAAGAAACCGGAAAATGGGCTGCATTGCGGCCGGGGGAACTCGTACCGACTTAAGTCAGTTGGCAGTTGTTAGGAAAGCAGTTGGCAGTTGTTAGGAAAGCAGTTGGCAGTTGGTAGGGGCGGTGCCAAGAGTGCCCGCCCTCAGTTGGCAGTTGTTAGGAAAGCAGTTGGCAGTTGTTAGTTGTTAGTTGTTAACAGTCAACAGTCAACAGTCAACAGTCAACAGTCAACAGTTAACAGTCAACAATTACAAATCTAAAATCTAAAATCTAAAATCTAAAATCAAATGAGCTATTGCTTAAACCCAACTTGTCAGAATCCGCAAAACCTCGGTGATGCAGAATTGTGCAAAAGTTGCGGCTCAAAATTGTTGTTAACTAACGAACACTCGCCATCAGCATCTCGCTACCGTACCATAAAGGCGATCGGACAAGGAGGCTTTGGCAGAACTTTCCTAGCAGTTGATGAAACCAAACCCCTGACTTTTTCGCAGTGCGTAATCAAGCAATTTTTGCCGCAAAACACCGCAGCCGAAAAATCCGCTCAACTGTTTCACCAAGAAGCAGCCCAGCTACAAACCTTGGGAAAACATCCCCAAATACCCGAATTAATCGCACATTTTGAACAAGACGGCAGACAGTATTTAGTACAAGAATTTATAGACGGCAAAAACCTAGCCAGAGAATTAGAACAAAAAGGAGCATTCACCGAAACTCAAATTCGGCAAATTCTCAACGATTTATTGCCAGTGCTCCACTACGTCCACAAATCCAAAGTCATTCACCGCGATATCAAACCAGAAAATATCATTCGCCGCCGCCTATCTCCAACTCCTTTACCTGCCTTAGAAAGTTCCTATCAACCCTCTCCTTTCCAAAAAGATATTGTTTTAGTAGACTTTGGTGCAGCCAAGAAAGTAACAGCAACAGGCTTGCCGCAAACAGGTACAATTATCGGCAGTGCTGCTTATACAGCCCCAGAACAATTGATGGGAAAAGCAGTTTTTGCCAGCGATATTTACAGTTTGGGCGTTACCTGCATTCACTTGCTGACTGAAATTCCTCCCTTCGATTTGTTCGACAGCACAGAGGATTCTTGGGCTTGGCGAAATTATTTGAAAAGTGCTGTTAGCGACGATTTCGGCCGCATCCTCGACACCATGCTGCAAAGTGCCACCAACCGGCGCTACAGTTCAGCATCAGCAGTGCTCCGGCACTTGAACCCCAAGCCGGTCTATTTAGAGGCTTCGCCTGTGTTATACGCGCCGGAAACGCCCGCAGAACGGGTACTTACACCTGCCCCAGGCGTGTCGCTTTTCACTCGCCAAGAGCAAGCCGAAATTCAGCAAGCTTTGCAAGAGGATCTCGCCCCCTACAATGTTACAATCCAACTCAGTCAAGCCAAGCAAAAGCTCAATATCGTCATCAACAGAACCGAAGACAATCCCGTTTACTATCCGCACTTATCCCAAATAATTGCCACCAGACTCACCAGTTTACAATTAAATAAAGTAGCAGCAGTTAAGCTGTTGGGAAGAGTCAACAATTCTCGCGTTCCCGAATGGAAGCAAGTATTGCGAATCGATCCCAAAATTAAATTGAAAAACAAAATCGTGCTGCTGCAACACAATCAATTACTCAAGAAACTCGCCCCTGTTGCTACCCAAGAATTCTGGCTGCCGAAGTTGAAAACTCAGGTTTTTTGGATAGATGCGCTAATGTTTGCCTTAGTTTGGTTTATCTTTGGCTCTCAAATAGTCATTTTTAATTCTGGGTTCGCGCTAATAGTTGCATCCGGTTTTATGGCGGTCAAGCATCAAGTTTCCCAAAATCAAGAATTTGCGAATAAAAATTTATTTGCCAGTTTAGTAGTGCTGTTTTTAATTGCTGGCGGTATGGGTAATTCCAGAATTTTAAATACGGGAATATTTGGCGCTCTTTTGGGTTGCTTGGTTGTCGCTTTGCCGCTGTTTTTTGTTAAGGAAAATTATCAGTAATCGTGAATAGAAATCCCCCAGACGGAACATCAGTTAAAAAATACGGCTTAGCCCTGCATACGGCAACTCCCGAATTAGGTTTAGCAATCAGCAATTTTTCCGGCGATTCTCGCTGCCAAACTTGGAATTTGGGGCGCAGTTTAGCAACGGATTTGCACCAGCATTTAGTCGAGTTTATCCAGCCGCAAACTTGGGCGGATTTGGCTTTTATTGCTGTAGCAAAAGGGCCCGGAGGTTTCACGGGGACTCGCATGGGTATGTTGACGGCGCGGAC
>NZ_JADEXD010000233.1 GCF_015207285.1 Tychonema sp. LEGE 07203
AAATATTCCCAAGAAGTGGAACAGTTTATAAAGTTAACTCGAAATAAACGCCGCTTTTACCAACAAGGTATGCGGGCTGCAACCCTGATTCGGTCTATCTCTTAGGCATCTTTGTCACCCCCCCAGCTATTAGTCATTAGTCATTAGTCATTAGTCATTAGTCATTAGTCATTAGTCATTAGTCATTAGTCATTAGTCAACTGCCAACTGCCAACTAACAACTGCCAACTAACAACTGCCAACTAACAACTGTCAACTAACAACTGACAAATGACAACTGTCATTTTTGAATAGGCAGAGTAAAGTGAAAACAAGTGCCTCGATCGGGTACAGAGTCTACCCAAATTTGACCGTAATGGGCGCGGATAATGCCTTGACACAGAGACAGCCCAATGCCGTAACCGTCTTTTGATTTATCTCGCTGCAACCGAAAGCTATCTTCAAAAATGCTTGCACAATCTTCTTCAGGAATTCCCGGGCCGCTGTTACAAATGCTGACTTGAACCTTGTAAGCAGTGCGGTGGAGCATAGAAATACTAACAGTTCCTTCCTCTGGGGTGTACTTGTTGGCGTTGTCTAGCAGGTTAGCAATCACTTGTTTCATGCGATCGGGATCGGCATAAACTAAGGGCAAATCTGCGGGAATGTCTATTTCTAATTTCAGACTTTTCGCCTGAAATTTATCTTGAAATTCCAGGATTACATCTTGACAAATCGCTCCCAGTTCAATTTTTTTTGCTTGGATGTGAAGTTGAGCGTTTGTACCCCGGGCTGCTTCGAGGATATCTGTAATCATCCGATCGACAATTCGGATTTGGCGGCGGGCTTGTTTCATCAAATGAGCCGCCAGAGTCGGTGTCAAAAGCGACTTTTGCCCCTCCTTAACCTTCTTAGTAGAGTCCAAAGTCTCCAAAGCCAAAGATGCGGCTGTCAAAGGATTTCGCAAGTCGTGAGCCAGCATCGCAATAATCCGGTCTTTCAACTGCAACTGCTCTTGCAGGTGTTCTTGTTCCTTTTTGAGGCGAAAAACTTCATCGGAAAGCTGCACGAGCTCGGTGGCGCAAGCAACAGAATAGATAGGTTTTGGGTCGGCCAGAGCAGCAGCAGCCATAGCTGGGCCCGACTGCTGCTGGGCTGCGTATTCTTCTACAGAACGCTTCCAGCGGGGCCACCACTGTTCTAGTTGGGCGATCAAATTGGTGCCGGCGAGAGTTTGTCGGGGTTCGGGATGAATTTTGAGCAGGGAGGGAGTAGCTACAAGTTTAAAGTGTTCGGCTAAATCCGGCTGTTCTCCGACATCGATGATTTGAAGATCGAAGTCGCACTCTGCCTTCAAATCCTTGAGGTACTTGCGGATGTGTCTGGTCTGTTCCCTAGAAGAGGAACGCTTGTCTACGAACAGCAAAAGCTGTAAAAGCGGTGCGGGATTGGCCGGCCGTTCGGGAGAACAGTCGGTGTCGCTGGTGCTGGGTTCGGGATGGACGCTGTTGAGCTTTTCGATCTGGTGAAAATAATTGACCATTGCCGAGCCGAGTTATTTCACTTCTACTTTAATTTAATACTTACTTTAGATTTATGCTAATGTCCGATGATTTGATTACGGCGGGCCCATGACATTTTTGAGATGGAAGAAAAATGAATCGCTGCAGGTGGTGGTAAAAGTGGCGGTCGCCTTTTTTGTGCTGTGCCTGTTGCTGACGCTGCACCGCTACTACAGCTTTTACGCTACATACGACCAAGGCATTTTCAATCAACTTTTTTGGAACGGCACTCGGGGTCACTTGTTTGAGAGTTCCCTGTCTTCGGCTTTGTCCACTAACGTGGTTCACCAAAATGAGCTGCCGTCCGTATCGTACTACCGGTTGGGGCAGCACTTCACCCCGGCGCTGATGCTGTGGCTGCCAATTTACTCCTTGTTTCCCTCACCCGTCACTTTGACGGTGTTGCAGGTGACTTTAATTACGGCGGCTGGAGGAGTGCTTTATGCTCTCGCCAGACACTATCTCGAACCGAGGCTGTCGGCGACAATTGTTGTGAGCTATTACTGCGCTAACGCAGTCATCGGCCCGACTTTGGGCAATTTTCACGATGTTTGTCAAATTCCGCTGTATGTTTTTAGCTTGCTGCTGGCGATGGAGAAGCGCTGGTGGCCGCTGTTTGGGATTCTGGCAACTTTAATTTTGGCCGTGCGAGAAGATTCGGGAGTTGTTTTATTTGGGGTGGGAGTTTATCTAATTTTGAGCCGGCGCTATCCTCGGACTGGCTTGGCTGTCTGCATTCTCAGTTTTGGTTATACGATCGTCCTGACCAATCTGATTATGCCTTTATTTTCTGCTGACATCTCCCAGCGGTTTATGATGGAACGCTTCGGTCAATATGCCGATGGAGAGGAAGCTTCGACTCTGGAAATTCTTTGGGGAATGGTTAGCAATCCCGGGCGGTTGGCGGGTGCATTATTTACGCCGTTTTTTGGTAAGATTAAATACCTGCTCGGTCAGTGGTTGCCCTTAGCTTTGGTTCCAGCTTTCGCGCCTGCGTCTTGGACGATCGCTGGATTTCCGCTGCTGAAGCTATTTTTAGCCAAAGGAGAGTCTGTGCTGGCGATTAATATTCGCTATGCGATGACTGTGGTTCCAGGGCTGTTTTACGGGGCGATTTTGTGGTGGGCCGATCGCCAAAAGGAAGAGGATAAAATTAAGAGGGGAGAACAAACAATTTTGCGTTTTCCTTCAGCAGTTTTGCCTTTACCTTCTTCTTCAAAGTTTCGCCGCTTTTGGGGGTTTTGCATTTGCTTGTCGCTATTTTTTACCTTCACGTCTAACCCAAATCGGACTTTTTCTTGGATTTTACCCGATGCGATCGATCCTTGGGTGCAGGTTCCTTTGATCCGACAGTGGCAGCACGTTTCTCAAGTCCGACCTCTTTTGGCTCAAATTCCTGCGGATGCTAGCGTGACTGCAACGAATAATATTGTGCCGATTTTGTCAAGCCGCCGGGAAATTCTCAGGTTTCCGATGTTTGAACTGCGTAATGATGCGGGGGAGGCGGTGAAAATGCAATATGTAATTGCTGATATGTGGCAGTTGCAGCGGTATCAGGCTGCGTTTCGGCGGGAACGGGGACAGTTGCAGGCGATCGTCCCGCAGATCGATCGAATGTCCAAATCAGGAGAATACGGCATCCTGGGCTTTGAAGACGGCGCGATTTTGATGCGTAAGGGTGCTGCTTCCAACTCTGCAGCGGCGGCTGCTTGGGCTCGTTTTCGCCGCGAATTAGAACCGATTTTGAAGCAAGGGTAAGCCGAAACTGGCGCAGCCCAACTATTGCAGAAACCGGGTTTTGGAGGCAGCCTTCGGGCGATCGAGCAATTCCTGCAAACACCCGGTTTCTGCATAATTTTCCATGCTGTCAGCCTTCGGGCATAAATTTGCACCCAGCCCAAAAATTAGGTATGTAATTATACACTAAAATAGTCAAGAATCAACATTAAGATATATAAATTCTTGGGAGCACAGAAATATGAAAATTTTGGTATTAGCCTGGGAATTTCCTCCCAGAATAGTAGGCGGCATCGCCCGCCACGTATCGGAATTGTATCCAGAATTGGTGAAGCTGGGCCACTCGATTCACTTAATTACAGTAGAGTTCGGACACGCGCCGATGTATGAAGTGGTAGAAGGAATACAGGTGCATCGGGTGGTAGTGGGGCACGCCACGGACTTTTTTCACTGGGTGGCCAACCTCAACCAAAGCATGGGCCACCTTGGTGGCAAACTGATACTGGAAGAAGGCCCCTTCGATCTGATCCACGCTCACGACTGGTTGGTGGGAGATGCGGCGATCGCCCTCAAGCATACCTTTAAAATCCCCCTGATTGCCACCATCCACGCCACCGAATACGGGCGCTTCAACGGCATCCACAACGAAGGACAGCGCTACATTAACACCAAGGAAAACCACCTCGCTTACAACGCTTGGCGGGTAATTGTTTGCACCGACTATATGCGGCGGGAAGCCGAACGGGTACTATCGACTCCGTGGAACAAAATAGAGGTAATTTACAACGGAATTAGAGCCGAAAAAAAACCCAGGTGGCACGAATTTGATGCGATGAACTTCCGCCGTAAATTTGCAGCAGATGATGAAAAAATTGTTTATTATGTAGGAAGAATTAGCTATGAAAAAGGTATTTCTGTATTTTTGAATGCTGCACCTCAAGTAATTTGGGAAATGGGTGGGAAAGCTAAAATTGTGATTATTGGCGGCGGCAATACAGACTATCTCAAACATCAAGCTTGGCATTTAGGAATTTGGCATAAGTGTTATTTTACTGGCTTCATGTATGAGGAGCATCTCGACAAATTCCAGACGGTGGCTGACTGCGCGGTTTTCCCCAGTCTTTACGAACCTTTTGGGATTGTAGCGTTAGAAAGTTTTGCAGCCAGGGTGCCGGTGGTAGTTTCCGATACGGGCGGCTTGCCGGAAGTGGTGCAGCATACAAAAACAGGCGTTGTCACTCAAGCAAACAATCGGGATTCTTTGGCTTGGGGAATTTTGGAAGTGCTAAAAAATCCGGGTTACGCGCGGTGGTTGGTTGACAATGCTTATGAGGATTTGGAACGCCGGTTTAGTTGGCCGAAGTTGGCGATGGAAACCGAGTGGGTTTATCAGCGGGTGATAGAGGAAAGGGCAGAGGTTAATTGGTAAGAATGCTGACTGTTGACTGTTTGCGGTTGACTGTTGACTGCTGACTGCTTGCGGTTGACTGTGAGTAGAATATCAACTTTTTTAGTTGCAATTTCTTAATGTTTGCAACACAATGATAGATACACTTGACCTCAGCTTGAGCGCACTCGGAAGATTTAAAGGGAATTTGCATCTTGAATATTTTTAGCGACATCGATCCCCAACGCAAACGCAGTTTGCTGACTTTATTCACCGCAGGCTTGCTATTCTGGTGTAGTTTGGCTTCGCTGCTGCCAACTTTGCCGCTATACGTTCAATCTGTGGGCGGTACAAAACAGCAAATTGGCTTTGTGATGGGTGCATTTGCGATCGGGCTTTTGCTGTCGAGGCCGCAGTTGGGCAAAATAGCCGACAGCAGGGGGCGAAAACAAGTTTTGCTGCTAGGGGTGTCAGTGGCTGCCGTTGCCCCTCTAACCTACCTGTTCGCTAAATCTATCCCCTTACTGTTATGTATCAGGGCTTTTCACGGCATTAGCATCGCCGCTTTTACCACAGCTTACAGCGCTTTGGTGACAGATTTGTCGCCCCCAGGAAAGCGGGGCGAATTAATCGGTTACATGAGTTTGGTAACTCCTATCGGTTTGGCCTTTGGCCCAGCGATTGGCGGGTTTTTGCAAGCTGGGCTCGGCTATCCTTTTTTGTTTGCGATGTCGGCGGCTTTCGCCACAATTGGTGTATTTCTCACCACCAAAATTGCAGAACCTAATTTTGCTAAGTTAACAAAATCCGATTCGCTATTTGAGGAGAAAAACAGACAAAAATACTGGGAAATGCTGTGGAATCCCAGGGTGCGGATTCCGGCTTTGGTGTTATTGTTGGTTGGTTTGGTCTTCGGAACTTTGAGCACTTTCATGCCTTTGTTTATCCAAGAAACTAAGGTTAATTTGAATCCGGGATTATTTTATTCGACGGCGGCTGTGGCTAGTTTCGGTATGCGTTTGGTGACGGGGCGGGCTTCGGACAAATACGGCCGCGGCTTGTTTATTTCTGTCGGTTTAACTTGTTATTCTGTGTCAATGTTATTGTTGTATTTTGCTAACACCAGCAGTGCTTTTTTGCTGGCAGCTTTGTTTGAAGGTGCGGCGGGAGGTACTGTTATGCCGATGATGGTGACGCTGATGTCGGACAGGTGCGAACCTCAAGAAAGAGGCCGATTGTTTTCGCTTTGTATTGGCGGGTTTGATTTGGGAATTGCGCTGGCTGGCCCGATTTTAGGCTTTGCTGCCGAACAAGTCGGCTACAGAAATATGTTTGGTTTGGCGGCTGCAGTCAGTGTGTTAGCTTTCCTGATTTTTGTTACTTTGTCTAGCAAGGGTTTGTCTCATTCGATGAAATTTGCGATCGGGCGCGGCAAAGATGTCTATGCTTTGAATAGGTGACAATCAGTTTGATCGTTCGGACTTTAGTCCTTCTTAACTCCCAGTAAAAAAAGACGGTAGTGCCCTGAAGGAAAGGATCGAGAGAATAAAACCGAATTCAAAGAAAAGTAGGCATTTGGAGTTCTCAATTAAAATTCTAATGATGGACAAAGCGCTGTCCGGGCAGCAATATGATTTTCCAATTTTCTCGAGAAGGATAAGCTCTTTCTCACCTCAACTTGCTTCTTTTCCACAACAGAAGCAGCATTTACGTAGCGCTGTACTGTATCTTCTGATACTTGTAGTTTCCGAGCGATCCCAAGCTGAGAAATACGTTCAAGTAGCATCCGTGACATTAACTCCTGTTGTTCCTTGGTAATAGTTTTCCATGCCGGATTCAAAACAAATTGACTGCCAGGTTCTCGACATTTGTAGTGAAAGTTTGCGATGCCGAGTTTGACCGTTACAACTAACTTCTTTTGAGCCACAATTGGGGCAAGAATAAATTTCTCATGTCCGATCGCTAATGGCAAACACTTCTCTCTAATCAGAGCTTACTCCGATCCTTTCCTTCAGCGCACTACCCTTTTTTGTAAATCATACCTGGTTTACCACTTGTTCGGCCTTAAGTCAACGGTATTGAGCTATAAAATGCGTTAAGCTGATACGCAGCTAGATTGTATAATATAAATAACAAGTAAATGCTCATTAATTATAATATATGCCAGCCAAAAACCATCTATCTCCCAATCAAAAACAGAGACTCATTAAACTACTAAAAGA
>NZ_JADEXD010000020.1 GCF_015207285.1 Tychonema sp. LEGE 07203
CCCAACGCCCCATCCAGCCCCGACAAAGCAGCCGTCGAGTCCCCTCCCGACAAAGTAGCAGCCGTCCAGTTGCATCCGGGCGTCCCATAGATTTCTGGCAAAAGTCGGTCTCAATTCTTAAAATTATCTACGTTTATCTGCGTTCCTCTGCCTTAGATCTGCGGTCTCTGTATCGAGAGAAGATGGATGCCAGAAGTCTAACGCAATCTCCACCCCAAAGCAGCCAGCGTCCAGTCAGGCGCAGACAAAGCAGCCAGCCTCCCGTCCAATCTCGTCGCCGAGTCAGGACGAAATTTTCTCGATTAAAATACGGTAACATCCTGTGCTTAGTTGCTGGGACGATCGCGCTCGGTTGGATTGTCACAATACCGTTCAGAATTCGCCGTCCCCCAGAACCGCCAGTTATCTTGGCTCAAGAACCCCTCTCGCCGCCGATAATTCAAACACCGGAAAGTTTAGTTAATAGTCAAAGCGAGCCTAGCTTCAGCTACAACATCAAAACACCTCCCAATTCAGTTTACTCTCAAGAATTGCAAGGGATTGTTGATGAATCTGTGAAAATTGCTACTAGCAAAGGACTGCCTGCAGAAGCGCTATCAATTACCTTGATTGATGTCAGCAATCCCAAAATCCACACCTTTGCCGGATATCAAAATCAAACTCTCAGATTTCCCGCTAGCGTTGCTAAGTTATTTTGGATGGCAGCGTTTTACTCAGCCATAGAAAAAGGCATAATTACGCAAAAAGAATCTGCCTTTAAAAACGACCTAGAACAAATGATTGGCATCTCCAACAACGATGCAGCCAGCAGGATTTTAGACAAAATCACAGATACGCAATCCGGCGGACGGCTGGCGGGAGAACAGTTGCAAACATGGCTGCAAAAGCGCCAGCAAATTAACTCATTTTTTCAGTCAGCAGGCTACAGCGATATTCGTATCAGCACCAAAAATTATCCCATATACTATTTGAGACAAGAAGGTCCAGTCGGTCGCGACTTGCAATTGCGGGGCGGTGCTTCAAGGCCGATTCGCAATCAAGTCACTACGGATCAAGCAGGCAGATTAATCTATGAAATCTATACCAGACAAGCGGTTTCCAGCATCGCCAGCCGCAAAATGGCTTACTTGCTGACGAGAGATTTAGACCCCAAGGCCTGGAAAAATGACCCTAGCAACTCGATTAAAGGATTTTTGGGCGAGTCTTTGCCAAGTAAGATTTATTTTGGTTCCAAAGTTGGCTATACTTCCAAATCCCGCAGCGAAGCGGCATTTGTCAGAACTTTGGACGATCGCGCGATTTATATCTTAGTTGTTTTTGCCGACGATCCGGCTTATTCCAAGGACGAAACAGCATTTCCGGCAATTTCGCGATACGTGTTCGATCGGCTCAACGCTCGCGGGCCGAGCAATTTGCAGTGATGCGATACCAAATCCGGGTAATATACCCTCTTGACGATCGAACCGCCCTCCAGGCGAAAAGCGCCAAGAGAAGAATAATATCAAATCCGGTAGCATCCCAACTGTCAAATCGAGTCATCAGATCGAATCCGCACTTCATCGTCCTGTATTCACCTCTCTCTTGTCTTCCTCTGCGTTCTCTGCGCCCTAGTAAGGTTAAAGAATTCCGATGCAACCGGAAACGATATAAACGAAGATCGAGGGAATACCTAACTCGGATTTGGTATGATGTGCGATCGCACCCGATCGATTGGTTTTGGGTGTGGGAATGCAAGCAAGTCTTGAGTAGTTGAAGGTTGACTGAAGTCGGAACAATCGAACCTCATCCATTGGTTCTGAGAATCCGACTTGAGCCGTCTTTCATCAACAATCAAAAAAACCATTTAACTGGGGCGAAAGGATTCGAACCTCTGAATGGCTGGACCAAAACCAGCTGCCTTACCACTTGGCGACGCCCCAACGTCTTAACCTTCATCATATTAACATTGAAACACCTGAATTTGTCAAGCACTTTGACACTAAAATTTAAAAAATGTTTTTGAAACCGATCGCCCGCCAGTTTATTCTTTGAGGGCCTTCGGGCGAGCCAGCGGGATTTCAATCCAAAACTCCGCTCCCTGTCCGGCTTCGGAGATACACTTCAAACTGCCGCCGTGTTTTTCCACCACAATCTGGTAGCTGATAGACAAGCCGAGTCCCGTACCCTTACCCACCGGTTTAGTGGTAAAGAAAGGGTCAAACAAGCGGGATTGAGCTTTTTGGGTCAATCCCGGGCCGCTGTCGCGAATCCGAATCACCACAAGTTTACCGAGAGAGTTTCCTGACTCAGCAGCCTCCGAGTCACGGGAAACCAGCGCCGTCGAGATGGCGATCGTCTTGGGTGCGGGCTGATTTTCCACAGAGTCGATCGCATTCCCCAAAATATTCATAAAGACTTGGTTGAGTTCTCCGGGATAGCACTCTACCTTCGGCAAGTCGCCGTAGTCTTTAATTACCTCAATTCCCGATGTCAGCCCGTTGGACTTCAAGCGGCTTTGCAAAATCAGCAGCGTGCTGTCAATTCCTTCGTGAATGTCCACCGGCTTCATCTCCGATTCGTCGTGCCGCGCGAAGTTCCGCAGAGACAGGACAATTTTGCGGATGCGTTCGGCTCCCATCTCCATTGAAGACAGAATTTTTAGCAAATCCGGCACTACGAAATCAATATCTATTTCTTCGCTTCTGTGGAGAATTTCTGCCGCGGGTTCCGGGTAGTGCTTTTGATACAAGCGCAGCAAATCCAGGATATCTTTCACGTACTGCTCGCAATAAGTCAAGTTGCCGTAAATAAAATTAACGGGATTGTTGATTTCGTGGGCGACGCCGGCGACCATTTGACCGAGCGAGGACATTTTTTCGTTTTGGATGAGCTGAGTTTCTTTGCGCTGCAAGCTCTGCAAAGTCTCTGTCAGTTGGCGGGCTTGAGTTTGAGCGGCTAAGGCTGCCGCCCGGGTTTGGGCGTAAAGTTCGGCTTGGTCGATCGCGATTCCCAGTTGATCCACCACCGCTTGCAGCAATTCCACTTCGCTCGCCACCCAGCAGCGCCGACTGCTGTAATGATTGCAAACTACTGCCCCCATTTGGCCGGAGCGAGTCTTGAGCGGCAGCAGCAGCTTAGAAACAATCCCGACACCGGTCAAAAAAGCTCGCGTGGGCGGTTCTATGCAGGGTGCTGTTGCCGCGTCGCCGATGCGGAGCGTTTGGCGGTGGCGAATTTTCTCGGCCAGCAGGGTTACTTGTTCGATCGGGTATTCTGCGAGTCGCTCTGTGAGTTCGGGATTTGCCGCCTCATGGCTGATCGCAAAGCTAGGCTGTCCGCCTCCGGAACTGGCATACCACAAAAAGTAGCACTGGTCAACCTGCAACAAGCTGCGAATTTCGTTGACAGCCGTATCTAAAATTTTGTCGAGATCGAGGGAATTTCGCATCTGGCTGGCGATGCCCAACAGCAAGCCTTCCGGGCGGCTCAACAATTCTTCTCGGGCTTTGACGCGATCGACCGCCACCGCCATCAAGTTAGCCATCCACTCCAAAACTCCCAACTGCCCCTCTGTTGCCTCCGCGCTGCTGCACACAGCCATCACTCCCACCAGTCGCTCCTCCACCATCAGCGGACAGGCAATGGCCCAGAGGGACGGAAGCGACTGCAGCAACAGGGGGACTGTTTGGAGTTTTCCCGGTTGAGCCGCGATCGCCCAATCTTCTATTTCCCGTTCCCAATCTTGGCTGCAGACTCCTGAAGCGGCCTGCAATTCTAACCTCTGTCCCTGCGGGGCGAACGTCCAAATGCTCGCCCCTGCAGCGTCGAAGTAATCTACCATCGCTTCGGTGCAGCGGTGGAGGATGACCGGTATTGTCCCGCCTTGTCCGAGGGCTGCAGCGACTTTAGCTTGCAGGGTTCGATCGCGCGATCGCTCGCCGAACCAGGCTGTCGTTGCTTGACACTCGGAGGTGTCCCGCGAGCCGGCGACTATTTCTCGGATTTGTTTGCGATCTCGATCGGGTTCGATGCCTCCTGAAGTTTCGCGCAAATCTTGAGATTTGGCGGTTTCCCCGATCGTCGGCAGCTTTTTTTTGCGGAATATTCTCCTGTCGCTCTCAGGCGTTTGTACTGCCGAGAAAAAGTCCTGGTTCGATCGAACTAACTCCGAGATTTGGCGGTCGTCAGAAGCGATCTTTTCTACCTCTGCTGCCTCTTTCTGGGCTTTGACTAATTGCCACCGCAGCTCCACCAAACTCGCCACTTGCCGAGCCAAAGTTTCAATAGCATCTATTGTTTGTTTTGTCAAGTCTCTCGGCACCGAGTCCGCGACACAGAGAAATCCCAGCATCTGCCCGTCGGAGGTGACGACTGGGATGCCGGCGTAAAATTTCACGAAGGGGTAGGAAACGGTGAGCGGGTGCTCGGCAAATCGCACATCTGTGGAAGCGTCTCGGACAATGACGGCGGCGAGCTGTTTCTTGCATAAATTTGCAGGAGGTGCGACAAAAGCAGATTCGGCAGCAACCGACGTTTTTTGTGGAGGAATTGCTAGGTCAAATTCCGAGCAAGAGTTTGAACCCGCGCCTAATTCTGCCAGAGTTTGGTCGAAGGCGACCGCGCAAAAGTTCAGGTAACAGCGAGTTAAAGTTCGATCGATTCCTAACTGCGACTTCAACCAGTGGCGGTTAGCGTCAATCAAGCTCAAACAAGCAATAGGAGTTTGGCTCATCTGAGCTGCCAAGCCCACCAAATCGTCAAAGCAAGCCTCCGGAGCAGAGCCGAGAAGCTGATATAAGTCGATGTTGTGCAGCTCAAATACTTTTTTACTAAGAGGCAAGGGTGCTTTCGTCATTTGTAACTGCCCATCTAGTTGCTGGTCATTGAAAAACCAGCTCTGAATTTTGTGCCGGGAGACTGTCGGCGCCGCGTCGCGCGCAGGCTGCTTGCGCCAAACTCAGACCAACCCCTTGACCGACCTTGAAACTTTGGAGTTATCGAGTTAGAGCACCGCCGATCTCAGAATCTACAAATTATACTTCAACTTGAATGTATCTTTCAACACTTCCGGGGGGGGATAAATTTTAGAGCCTCGCTGGGGAGGAAGCACCATCTATCGATAAATCGCCGATAGCTTACGTAGAATTTTTAGTAGTTTAATGGTATCTTAACAAACTTATCTAATCGTGGGAAGCAAGCTTGCTGGTAAATTTAAATAATAGATTTGTGCCACAATACCAGTGCGGTTTACCAAGCTCTACCACAAGCACCTCGACTACAGTCAAAAAATGAACTACAAAAGATTGCCAAAATGTTAAACTTTGTAAAAATAGTTTGTCAAACTCGACCGTCGAGGGTTTCTGGGTTGGGATGCACGTTTGGCAAGTGTTGTAATCGGCGATCGATCGGCAATCGCTGTTTTTGAGCCGATCGACCTTGGGGTGGGGATTATGTTTTCTATTTTCAATAACTATAAATAAACCGGGAGAAAAATATGTCTGCAACTAGCAGTCAAGTACCAACTATTTTGGCAGTTGATGATAGCGTCGTGATGCAAGGACTTGTCAAACAAGCTTTGAGCAAAGAGTTTCGAGTTCTCGTCACAGACAATGCAGTCGATGCTTTGTCAACAATTTATCACGAACAAATTTCGGTTTTGTTGCTGGATGTTTCGATGCCCGGTATTGACGGATTGGAACTCTGCCGCACTGTACGCAGCTTGCCTCAATTTCAAAATTTGCCGATCGTCATGCTGACAGCCAGAGATGGAGCTTTTGATAAGGTGCAGGGGCGTTTGGCGGGAGCAACCGAGTATTTAACCAAGCCTTTTGATGCTGAAAAGCTACGCGAAGTAATTAGTAAGTTTATCAATCTCAAATAATAAAAGAAGATTCGGCAGTTGAAACCGCTATATTTTCCCAAAGTCCTAAACTTTTAATTTCGCCAACAGCAGAGGAGCGATCGCGCTGACTGGTAAAATGTGTTGGGCCGCACCCAGGGCGATCGCCTCCTTCGGCATTCCGAAAACAACGCAACTGCCTTCATCTTGAGCAATTGTCAAACCGCCTCCTCGGGCGATCGCCAGCATACCCTCCGCACCGTCTCGACCCATTCCTGTTAGTAAAACTCCCGCCGCCGCCCGACCGTAAAAATTAGCAACTGACTTAAATGTTACCGTTATAGAGGGGCAGTGTCCCGCTTTACTAGCAGCTTCAGAATAAATAAATCGCCCTTGAGAATCCAATTCTAAATGACGTTTTTCGGGCGGGAAATAAACAATACCAGCTTGGGGAAATTCCCCCAAACCAGCTATTTTTACAGGCAGTTTAGACTCACAACCCAACCAGTCAACCAATCCCCGCAAAAATCCTTCACTGATGTGCTGGATGCAAATTACAGGTACTGGCAAATTAGCTGGAAACTGCGAAATAATCGAGTGCAGCGCTTGCGGCCCGCCTGTAGATGCGCCGACAGCCAGTAACTTAATAGTTTGAGACTTGAGATTTCCGCTGGGTAATTGATAATTATGTAATGATAATTGATGAATTTTTGGGATGGGGCGATCGCCTTTTTCGATTAATCCCAGCCTTTGATGCCGCGTAAATACTTTAACTCCCGACAAAACTTTAACTTTAGCGATTAATTCATTCGCGAGGCGATCGTAATCTGACGCCAACCCGCCAATCGGTTTCGGAAAAACATCTAATGCACCTGCTTTCATAAGTTCAAATACATTTTGAGTATCTTGTGCTTGGACAGAAGCACTTATTATTAAAATCGGTCGCGGGTATTTCTTCATCACTTCCTGCGTGAATTCTAACCCGTTCATTAGTGCCATGTTCAAATCTGTACAGATTACTTGCGGCTGAAGTTTTGGGATTAATTCGAGTGCTTCTAACCCGTTGCAAGCGGTTCCTATAACTTGGATTTCTGGCGCACCGTTCAAAATGCGCTTGAGAACGATCGTAGCTACTGGCGAATCTTCTACTAACAATACTTTTATGGGCGAAGACATAAATTTTTTAAGTAATTAGAAATGGGTAATTAGAAATGGATAATATCAATTTCGGTGGCACTCCTCCGGAATTGTTGACTGTTGGCTGTTAACTGTTGACTGTTAACTGTTGGCTGTTAACTGTTGACTCAATTTTATGATTCCCATGCAACCGGAAACGATATAATTGGGAATGGATAATTGGCAATGAGTAATTGGGAATGGGTAATTGGGCAATACACTTGGGTAAATCATGTTTGTTCCCCGGAAATCCTCCTCACACCCCCTTGATTGAAGGGTACTTTTAACAATTTCTTGTCCCTTCCTTGAGAACAGAAGCTAGGGGATATTGGGTTTAATCCAACCGTATTGTGCAATTGGAAATTCGTAATGGGAATTAACCGTAATTCCTGCTTCTCTTCCCCTTCTCCTTCCCCTTCCCCTTCTACAATTAAACTAACCTTTTCAAAGTTTCGATTAATACATCTTGATTGAATGTACCTTTAGGAATATAAGCATTAGCCCCGGCCTCAGCCCCTCTTTTTCTATCTTCATCCGATGCCAAAGACGTTACCAGAATAATCGGCAACTCACTGTATTCTTTTTGCTGGCGAATTTTAACAGTCAGTCCCAAGCCGTCCAAATTAGGCATTTGTACGTCAGAAATCAGAGCATCAAAATAGCGAGTTTTTAATTTATTGAAAGCATCCAATCCGTCTACTGCTGTCACTACTTCATAACCTGCACCTTCGAGGATGCGCTTTTCTTGAGTGCGGGTAGCGATCGAATCTTCTGCTAAAAGTATAACTTGTTTGCGGCTGACTGTCTCAATGGGCGATCGCGCACCTGAAACCCCCCGCGACAAAACTTGCTTGCGTACAGATTTTATCAAATCGTGGGGATTGAGAACCATACAAACTTCCCCCGTCCCCAGAATCGTTGCACCAGAAACATTTCGCACCCGTTTCAGCAACAGGCTTTGAGGTTTAATCACCACATCCTGTTCGTCAATCAAAGCATCTATAAATAATCCCAATCTTTCTTCCCCTATTTTCAGAACAATACAAGACATTTTTGGAGGATTTGAATTTAGGGCTTCTCCCTCTGTTTTCCGGTTAACTTCTCTCCAACTTTCCTGTCTCCAATCCCGATTTTTTGGCAACCATTCTCTATTATTTAATTCCAGTAAATCTGTTAAGTAAGCAACTGATAGTGGCTGACCCTCAGAAAGTATGGTTGCCTTACCTTCAATGGCAAAAATATCAAAATAATCAACCATTTTAGCAGTTTCTACAAACTCGATCGGCAGCGCGTAAGCAATCCCTTCAACTGCTACAATCAATACATTTGCAGTAGCTAGCGACGTGCTTAGCTGCAGCCGGAAGGTGCATCCTTTGCCTGGTACAGATTCAACTTGAATGCTGCCTTTGAGTGCTTCAACATTAGTCCGAACTACATCTAAACCCACCCCTCGTCCCGATATTTCAGTAACAAATGTTTTGGTTGAAAAACCTGGAGCAAAAATCAGCGATTGAATTTGGCTTTCTGTCATGGTACCGAGTTCTTCCGGGGTGCAGATGTTGCGTTTGACAGCAGTTTGTTTGATGCGATCGACATTCAGCCCCCGACCATCATCAGCAACTTCAATGATAATATTGCTAGCAGTATGGTAGCCTTTGATTCGGAGAATAGCAGCGGCAGGTTTCCCGAGCTTTTTGCGATCGGCGACTGTCTCGATGCCGTGGTCGATCGAATTCCGAATCATGTGCATTAAAGGGTCTTTCATTTCTTCTAAAATGCGTTTATCAGCTTTAGTTTGCCCACCTTCAATGACTAATTCAACTTCTTTTCCTTCCCGCTTTACCAAGTCTTTAACCGCTCTGGGAAATAAATTAAAAATAGTAGACAAAGGCAGCATTCTGAGAGTGCGAATTCCTGATTCTAATTCCTCCGCAATTAATTCTAGTCTGGCAGTATCTTCATGAACTCGATTTTTCAAGCGATTTACTATAGTTCCCAGACGTTCTAAACGTTCTTCATTGCGCTGGCAATAATTCTGTAACTGCCGGAAGTTCGCGTTTGGTTGAGAACCATGTTTTTCGGTTTCTAGCCGATCAAAAAGTAATCGATTGATTGAAGCTTCTCTGATCCAACTTTCCCACAAATTACTCAATTTTTCGATATCGGTAAGTCGGTATATTAGCCGGGTTTTGGTGACAGTAAGTTCGCCGGCTTGAGTCATTAAATGGTCTAAATTTTGGGTAGCAACGCGAATGGTTTCGATGCGGTAAGACGAACTAGAAAAACCGCTAACAGTGGGTTGGGAAGCCGCTGATACGGCGGCTTCAGAAGCGGCAGGCAAGTTTTGAGCTTGTCGCAGCAATTCGTGTTCGGATTGCAGAGTGGCAAAAGAGTAATTATTATCTAAATTAGCTACGGAAGAAGTTTCACTGTTTGTTTCTGGCGGCGCAGTTTCCGAATCAGTAAGGTGCGTTTGTACTAATTCTCGATCGGGTATTTGCGAAGATTCTGGTTCTACTGTCGGGGCGGCGGGCTGGGGCTTGTTAGAAGCACCCATCATGCTAGCGAGCACGTAAAACGTATTGATACCGGAATCTTCACCCGTGACGGCTTCGTCAACGAGTTTGCGGATGGCGTCTAAACCTTGCGAAAGCCGATCGCTAATATCTCGATTTAGTTGAGTTTCTCCCCGCTTGACACCTCCCAAAATATGCTCTATTTGATGAGCCAAAGATGCAACATTTTTTACGCCCAGCATCCCAGCATCGCCTTTGAGAGAATGGGTTTCCCGGAGCAATTCTTCTAATTTAGCTGAATCCCCAGGGTGTTGTTCCAAGTACAGAAATCCGTCGTCTAGTTTCTGCAAGTGTTCTTCACTAGCAATTTTAAATACATCTCGGAGTTCTTCATCTTCAATCATATATATCTTTCGGTAATTGGTAATTGGTGATTGGTATGGTTTTCTGCCTTAAAAGCATCTGTGTTTTGCTTTAATTCGTGTTATTCAATAACTCGCACGGGCTTGACAAGACTCGCGATTTTAGCCAAGCGATCGCACACCAACAAAAAATGCTTTTTACCAAGCTGAAAATGCTCAGACTTCCATTTCCCTTCTTCCTTCTAACTAGACTACGGATTTTAAATTTTGGGCGGCTCGATCGAGTTGAGAAATTCCGAGTTTGACCTGAGAAATGCCGGAGGCAGTTTCCTGAGCTGCGAGGTTAAGAGAGTTGACGGCTTCAACTACATCCTCAATGGCGATCGCCTGGTTTCTGGCAGTAAAAGAAATTTGTTGGCTGTTCAAAACAATGCGATCGATCGCCTCTGCCACTCCAGCAAATGCCTCGGAGGCTTTGCGGGCAATTTTAACTGAATTTTTCATAGTTTTTGTACCCTCATCTGTCACTATTGTCGTCGAAATAATCGCTTTATGGATGTCTGCAACCAAAGCATTAATCTTGCTAGCAGATTCTTTACTTCGATCTGCTAATTTGCGAATCTCGCTGGCAACAACAGCAAATCCTTTGCCACTTTCGCCGGCTCTAACTGCTTCGACAGCAGCGTTGATGGCGAGCATATTTGTTTGGTTTGCTAAATCGCTGACTAAACTGGAGATATTGCCAATGCGATCGGTTTGCTCGCTCAAACGCAAAATTTGCTTTTGAATGGCTCCGACATTTTCTGCCAAAGTTGCTATTTCTTTTAAGGTATTGTCTACAGCTTGACTGCCTCCTGCGGTGAGTTCAAGGGCTTGTGCGGCTCCCAAAGCAGCCGCTTCGGCTTGTGAGGCACAAGCTTTGCTTGATTCGCCCAATTCGTCCATTGTAGTCGCAGTTCGATCGACAGCATATAGTTGTTGGCTGGCGATGCGTTCTTGCTGTTCTGCTGTGACAGCAATTTGCGAGGAAGAAGAGGCGATCGCCCGCACAATTTCATCGATCGAGCGAGTAGTTCTAGTTGCCAAAAAAGTGGCGATCGCGCTCACAATAGCAGCAGTAATTCCAACTCCTGTCATTAGAGCATACAACAGCTCTTTTTGCGAACCAAATACATTTTCTGTCTCGTTGGAAATAATCACGCTCCAACCCAATTGTGGCAGATTTTTTGAGGTTTCAATAGGAGCGTAAGTAATCAATTGCTTAGATCGATCGAGGGGGTCAATATTTATGATACTGTTGCTTTTTCTGTCGGCTTGCATTTCCGGGAAAGCACTGAATTCTAACCGTGCATCTCTGCTCACATCATTAGTTTGTGTTGCTAAAAAAAACTTGCCATTACCATCTACCAAAAGGTATTCCTCTTGCTTAAATCCCTCCGAATCTTTGGTTAATTTATCTTGGTTTTCGTCAAAACTCTGCTCTAAATAACTTGTAGGCGTGCGAGTTCTGATGACGGCGATAGTTTTTCCTGTATTAATATCGACAACCGGTGCCGCAGCAAAAATGGCATATTCGCCATTAATAAATGACTTCCTGGGCTGCACAATTGTAGGACGATTAGTTTTAATTACTTCCTGAAAATAGTCGCGTTTGCCTAAATCTGTAATGGGTTCTCCGCTCGATTGCAAAATAGTATTCCCCTGGAGGTCGGCGACTGCAATACTGTCGTAGCCTTCCCCTTGTTTTACATATTTATCTAACAGAGCTTGTTTTTGACTGGTTGATGTGGTTTTGCTGACTCTGGGGTCATTCAGTATCCCTAAACTAGCTAGGTTCTGAACGTCTAAGTAGCGTTCAAACAGAAGGTTGCTGACTTCATTTGCGGTAGAAATTGCCCGCGATTCTTGGTACTTAATTACGCAGTCAGTCAGGTTCTCGGTGGCAAATAAATAAGTCATCGCTCCTGTCAATATAACTGGGATTGTACTGAGGGCGATCGCAAAAACAACCGCTTTAATTCTCAAAGACCAATTTTTACTTTTTTTTATCATAATTGATAACTCAGACCGTTTTAGATTTTAGATTTTAGATTTTAGAATTGGGGAATCACTAATAGACGACTCCTAAACAGCCTGTAAAGAGCAGGAAAGTGAGACTTGTTGGAAATGTCTCGCGAGGCAGGAGATTAGAATAGCGGACTTGCGGTTGCATTTTGTTGAGAAACTCTCATAACTGATAACTCATTGGATTTGAGATGTGAGATTTAACAATTACCGATTGGTATCCGAGTTTCGAGCTTGTTTGCAGTTGCATTTATTTGAGAACTATAGCGGCTCGAGATCGTTGTGAGCTATGCCCCATGCCCACGGCGGCCTATGCCCGGCGCGGGCCTATCCCGGATAGTATCTCATATGAGAGTTCTAAATGCTATATCATTACTGATAACTATTCTAAACAACGGCTTTTAAATCTAAAGCAGCTTCGTTTAATTTTTGAGTGCCGACTTTAGTTTGAGTGATACCGCAAGCGGTTTGTGCTGCGGCTTGGTTGAGAGAGTTCATCGCTTCCACCACTTGTTCGATCGCGATTGCTTGCTGTTTGGCATTCAGCGAAATTTGCTGAGAACTAAAAACCACGTTGTTAATTGCATCAGCCACTCCGGCAAATGCCGCTGCAGTTTCTGAGGCAATATTTACGCCAGAGTCCACAGTTTTAGTTCCTTCATCTGTCACCATTACTGTTGAGTTGATTGCCTTCTGAATATCAGCAACTAACAGATTAATTTGCGCGGCAGATTTTTTACTGCGATCGGCAAGCTTGCGAATTTCTGAGGCGACAACGCCGAACCCTTTGCCATGTTCGCCCGCCCGCACGGCTTCCACCGCAGCATTTAGCGCTAGCATATTAGTCTGATTTGCCAAATCGCTAACTACAGTTGAGATATTGCCAATGCGATCGGTTTGCTCGCTCAACTGCATAATTTGTCCTTGCATATCCTGCACTTTTGTTTTCAGCGTTGCCATTGCTTCTAAGGTTTGTTCGACAGCTTTTGTACCTGTTCCAGCTAAATTTAAAGCTTGCATTGCTTCAAATGCGGCGGTTTCTATCTGCTGTGAAGTCGCCCTAGAAGATGCGCCCAATTCGTCCATTGTTGTAGTGGTTTGATTGACTGAAGCTGCTTGTTGGCTTGCCATGCGTTCCTGTTCTTCAACTGTGGCTGCAATCTGGGCGGAAGAAGCGGCGATCGAGCTAATTGCGCGATCGATAGTTCCAGCAATTCCTGACGAAATCAGCCAAGCAACAGTCGCACCCAACAGCACTAACAGCAGCGAACCTATCACCAGTGTCGATACTAAAAAGCTTAAAGCTGCCTTCGTGCTTTGCGTTGTTTGCTTAATCGTATTTAATTCGGTTTCCCGAAATTCCCGGTTCACTTCCCCAAATTCATTCAAAAATTTTGTGTACTTGCCTGTATTAAATAAAGCCAGGGCTTCTGCTCTCTGATTTGTTTGAAACAAGCGGACAATTTCGTTAGAATCATTGTAATATGCGTTGACTAGCTCCAGCATTTTCTGCAAACGAATTTTTTGGTCGGAATTTTTAACCTTCGGCTCTACATTGTTCGCTGACTGGCGAGCCAACTCTACACCCGTTCTAAAATCTGTTAAAAATTGCTGATTTTTATTAACTAAATAGCCGCGCATCCCCAGTACCATTTGCTGTGCGCCGACAGACATATTACTTGCTTCTCCGATTGCAAATTCTACCTTTTCCCTTTCTTGGAAAGTGTTAAACACCCGATCTGCTGTACCGAGAACTAATACGGGCAAGCCTAAGTATATAGCTGCTGGCGCTAAATATCCGAGCAGCATCTTGTTTCTAATGTTTAATCTTTTAATTTTAGCAAACATCTTTTTTTCCTGAATTTAAGATAGCATTTTCCTTAGTAAGGTGGTGACTCTGCGATAGCTGTTTGCCGTCCGGCATTTGCCACACAAATTAGCCTGCAACTTCTGCGATCGCTCCCGCGAAGTGACATTAGCAAATAGTATCATAGCAAATTCTGTTCGATTACTTTTTTTTCTTGAGTTTCGACTAGCGAGAACTTCGTTTGTGCGGGCGCGACTCGGATTTCGCCCTCAAATCTTTCTTCAAACCTCTTCATCAACAATAACTCCCCCTTTTGTCAGCAGTTTATGCAAGTGGAGAACGGCGATGATTTTTTCTTTATAAAAAGCGGTGCCCCGGAGATATTCGCGGTTGGCAGAATTTAGTGCAGCAGGAATAGTTGCAATATCTGCCATATTTAAATGTATAATGTCTAAGATTTCATCAACGACTATACCGGCGACCAAATCTTCAATTTCAACAACGATCGCCTTAGATAGGAATTTTGTGTCTGCTGATATATTTAAAATCTTCCGAATGTCCACTAGCGTCAGAATCTCGCCCCGCAAATTCATATTGCCAATAATGCGATCGGGCGTGCAAGGAACCGGGGTTACTTGGCGAATGTCAGTAAATTCGCGCACTACCTCAAGATTGACGCCAAAGTATTCGCCGTTGAAGACAACCACCGCCAGCGACATATTAATTGCCGCAGAATTTTTGCGATCGTCTTGGAGCCTCAAATTGTCAGCCCGCTCTCGAAAAATTGCTTTTTCTGCCGCTGTGGCATTCGTACCAAAAATGCGAGGGGTGTCCAAACTTTTAGGATGTTCAGCTAACAATTTTGGCTCGGTTTCTAAGGGAAATTTTTGATTTTCTACCTGGCTTTCTGCTGCCGAAACTGGTATTGTATTTTTTGTTTTCTCAGGAGAGTCTCGAATTAGGCGATCGAGATCGAGCAGCATGATAATCTCGGCCCCGCAACGGGCAAATCCAGCTAAAAAATGATTGGATTCCTCTGGCTTGTCTCGCCCGTAAGATAGCTGGGGAGTTATTGCATCTTGGGATATCTGCTTAACTTCGCTAACTTGATTGACAACGATCGCAACTCGAAACTCTTGCCATTCTATGACGATCGCACTATCTGTCACAGAATACTCCTGCCAAAGGTACCCAAAACGAAGATTCAGATCCATCACTGGCAGAATCGAGCCCCTAAGATCGATCGCCCCAACAATATCTTGAGGCGCTTCGGCGATAGGTGCGAGCTCCGGTAAAAAGAAAATTTCCCGAACGCAGCCGACTTCTACACCGCAAAGCAAACCGTTCTGTTTAAATATAAGATACGGCTTAGTTTCCATATTTACTGTGACACTTTATTGAGGAGGACTTGCGAAAAAACCCCGCTTTCTACGATAATATCAAGTTCGGGTAATTACTTATAATATCCGACCGGGGCGGGTTTACGCTTATTGTTAGTTTTAGGCAATTATTGTCTGTCAGGGGAGCCCCTACAAGAATTATATCTATTTAGCCGAACCGATCTAATATTCGGTTTGGCAACGAGCCAAGTTTTTAAATTTTCCCGGCGCGTCACTTTTGTTGTCTGTACAATTTTACCAATTTTTTTTCAACATCTATCAATACTTGATTAGCTGTCATTTTTCCCTGCTGCTCGATCGGAGTATCGGGCGGTAGTTTTTTGAGAATATCGCAAGATGAGTTGTACATTTTAATAGCTATATTTAGCTGACCTTCTTTGTTGTATATATTCCCTAGTTCGAGATAAGCCGAAACAAAAGACGGGCAAAGATAAATAATTTTTTTCAAAAAGACTTTAGCTGTTTCCAAGTCGCCCTGTTCTTCAGCAATGTGAGCTTGCAAAAAATAAGGAAATACTGACATAGCATCTACTTTGCTGGCTCGCTTGCAGTGTTCGATCGCCTGAGAATACTTGCCTAAATTTGCATGAATTTGAGCGAGCAAATAATCAGCCTCAAAATTGTGAGATTGCAGATCGATCGCCTGTTTTGCTTTATCAATTGCTTCAGGATAAGCTTTATTTTTGAAACAAGCTTTTGCCTCTAAAATCAGCATCTGAGGCGTTTGGCCAGCGGTTTTTTTTGCTGCTGCGGGGGTTGGAGGTAGATCGGACACTTTCTTGCTCGCCCGCTCTCCCTCAAAATAGCGACTTCGCAGCATCTTTCCCAGCCCGTTACCTCCTGCTAATATCGCTCCTAGATGCCCAAAGTTGCCGTTATTCAAACTAGCTGGTACGGTTCCCCCCGGTAGCAAATGACGGCTTTCACCGTTAACTTTCCGTCCCTTTCTGGATTCATCCAACGCTGATTTTGCCTGCGGCGCTGGTACACTAGAATACTCTATTTTACCCGGTTCTTCCCCTAAGAAATTCTTGGTTTGATAAACAACCGACTCCGGGAAAACCTTTGCTTGAAACTCGTTCATTGCGTGACTGTGAACTTCAGCGTGACCGGTCATTAAATATCCTCCCAGTCTCAGGGTTTTAGCAAATTTTTTCAATACCTGTGAAATATACTGAGCCTCAAAATAAACAAACACATTTCTGCACAAAATCAAATCCATGTTATAAATATTTTGGTAAATATTGGGAAAACTATCTTTCACTAAGTTGAGATGGCTAAAGCTCACAAATTGGCGCAAATTTTTGTCGATTTCCCATTCAGTTTTTCGCTTGTCGAAATAGCGCGCTTGCAGTTTGGGGTCAACCAATCGAAAGGACCAATGGCTGTAAATTCCCCGCTGCGCTTTTTTTATTGCTTCTTGATTGATATCAGTCCCTAAAACTAAAATATTCCATTTTTCCCAATCGGAAATTAGCTGTTTTAAAATAATAACTAAAGAATAAGGTTCTTCACCGGTGGAACAGCCTGCACTCCAGATGCGGAGTGTGGGCTTAATGCCGAATTGCTCGTGCAGTTTTCTTTTGCGATCGATCAATTCAGGGAAAATAACTTTTTCCAGCAGCGAAAATTGTCCTTTGTCCCGCATGAAATAACTTTCGTTGGTTGTCAGTCGCAGTGCGAGTTGGCGCCATTCGGTTTGACTTTCCTGACTAGGGTTAGCTAACATTTGATAATACTTTTCTGGCAAGGCTATTTTTACAGCTTTCATCCGAGTCAAAAGTTTTTGAGCCAAAGCCGATCGATCTTGCGGGCGAATTTCTAAACCTGTGTGAGTCGCAATTAATTGAATAAATAGCTGAATTTGTGCATCATTCATATTAACTCGGTAAATTTGTTTAGGTATAATCTGTGGTCAGTGGTCATTAGTCATTAGTCATTGGTCATTGGTCATTAGTCATCAGTCATTAGTCATTAGTCATTAGTCATTGGTCATTAGTCATCAGTCATTGGTCATTAGTCATCAGTCATTAGTCATCAGTCATTAGTCATTAGTCATTGGTCATTAGTCATTAGTCATTGGTCATTAGTCATTAGTCATTAGTCATTAGTCATATCGTTTTCGCACCGTCAGGTGATTTAACCTGACTAGAACACAGAGTACACAGAGTCCGAGAATATATATCTGAATCATTCCGATGAAGAGAGGATTTGATATCATTAGTCAGTGGGAATTCGTTATTGGGAATTAGACCGATCGCACTCACCGCCACAATCCGAAGGGAAATAAGTAAGATCCTGTCGGGTCGATCTATCGCAAGATTCGGGTTGGGGCGGTGAACTAACCCACAAAAACCATCGTTAATTTAGCAGATTGCGATATTAAAAGCAGCAGGTAGAAAACAGACAGCAGCATGAAAAAAATTCGGCCGTTTGCCTTCTACCTGCTGCCTTCAATCGGTAAGGTGCGGCCCGCGCACCCTACACAATGCCGGTTCCAAATCCCGACTGTTTAAGCTGGAAAAATCCGCAGGCGGCGGTTGGGTTCTTCCCCAAAACTGTGAGATTTCAGGTGATAGTGTTCCACAAGTTCGTGCTGCATTTTGCGGACGTTGGGAGAACGGGGTAAGAGTTCCACCGGTTGTCCCTTGGGAATCACAATTTGCTCGACAGCCAAGCGAGTTTCTTCGAGAGCTTCGAGCTCGTCAGAAGAACCGCTGCGGGCGAATAAGGCAAGGTCTGCCACTTCCGGGGTGCCGGGGTCGTCCATGTCCAACAAGCGCCGCAAGGCTCTCGCTACGTGGGGAATAGTGCCTGCCTTAATTGTGTGCAGGGGAACTTGGCGAGTTTTGGCCAAGTGTCTTAATTTTGACTGGTTCCGCACGTTCGATCGCAAAGCCAAAACCACGTCAGCACTTTCAATATCCTTGGTCAACTGCACCGGTAGGTTCAGGGTGGAAATCACCTGTTCTAGCTGGTGGCGAGCTATGCCGTAAGGATAAACGTGGAGGGGCAAATCTTCGCCGTTAGGGCCGACGTTCTGGGAATAACGTCCCCGCTGCTGCGGTACTGGTTCTACGGACAGGGATTCTTCGAGGAGTTGCTCGAAATACCGAGTCTCAGGAGCCACCGGCGCGCTGTTAGCTGCTGCGAATTTCTCGCCTTGAGGGGGCATGGGAACCATTTTGCCGCTACTGCGCCACCCAGAGATGGGTGTGACCGGCCGCATTGCCGATACCGCAGCGGGGCCTTGGCCGGAAGCTGGCATCCCTGGGAACCGGGCGGGGGGAGCAGCAGAAGAGCGCTCGATAATTACTTCTCCGCTGTCGCTGACGCTTCTGATTTGCTGGGCTGGTTCGCGTCCCCGCAGCAGAGTGTCGATCGAATCTGAAACTCGCTCGTGGATTACCCAGCGCTGGCGTTCGAGCATTTCGACCGCAATTTCAAAAGTAGGTGGCGATTTGCGTTCCAAAACTGTCTTTTGAGAACCGCGCCGCCTTGCTTCGTCATCTCCTAGCGTCACCGCTTGGATTCCGCCAATTAAGTCTGCCAGAGTCGGGTTTTTCATCAAGTTTTCGATCCGGTTCCCGTGGGCGGTACCGACCAATTGCACGCCCCTTTCGGCGATCGTCCGAGCGGCCAAAGCTTCGAGTTCCGTGCCGATTTCGTCAATCACGATCACTTGCGGCATATGGTTTTCCACTGCTTCGATCATGACTTGGTGCTGGAGTTCGGGACGGGAAACTTGCATTCTGCGAGCTCTGCCGATCGCCGGGTGCGGGATGTCTCCATCTCCGGCGATTTCGTTGGAGGTGTCGATGATTACCACTCGTTTTTCCAAGTCGTCGGCGAGCACGCGGGCAATTTCCCGCAGGGCGGTGGTTTTGCCGACTCCGGGGCGGCCGAGCATCAAAATTGACTGACCGGTTTCCACTAAATCGCGGATAATGCCGATCGTCCCGAACACAGCGCGGCCCACCCTCAATGTCAAGCCGATAATCTCGCCGCTGCGGTTGCGAATGGCGCTAATTCGGTGCAGGGTTTGCTCGATACCGGCTCGGTTGTCGCCGCCGAAGCTGCCGACTCGATCGATGCAATAGTTGAGGTCTGCTTTGGAAATCGGTGTTTGGGAAAGATGTTCGGCCGAGGATGGAAAACGAGCTTCTGGTCGGCGGCCCAAATCCATCACAATCTCAATGAGATTGTTGCGCTGCGGGTGCTGCTCTAGGGGCTGCCGGATCTCATCTGGAACGATGTCTAATAATCTGTTGAGGTCGTCTGTAATCTGCATTCGCCTCGGTGTGTTCGGTGACGTTTTCAACTTTTTAGTCAGTTAACTGTTAACTGTTAACTGTTAACTGTTGTTGGAATTAACTACTAACTAACAACTAACAACTAACAACTAACAACTAACAACTGAGAGGGCGGGCACTCACAGGCACCGCCCCTACCAACTAACAACTGACTAATGACTTTTGATCTGGGAAACTAGAGAACGAGCTAAACTCACGGCCTCCGAGAGAAGTTCTGGGACGGCTTCGAGTTGATTCAACCGAGGTGTTGGAACTTCGGCTGCGCTGTGAGCGGCTGCCACCGGAACGGCATAAGCTCGATCGCTCTGCATTGTGTCTAATTGTTCTAAAATTGGCGATAGTAAAACCCTGGCATAACTGCCATAAGCTATACCTGCAATGTGCGGGCGATCGGGAATTGACAAATTTTTCCGGCACTCCCTCATCAGTCCGCCGGCTCTGAGCTTGCTGACAGTGCGATCGTTAGTGCCTCCTGCAAGTTGCACGAATCCCGGCAACTGGGCAGCCAAAACTTTTTGACCGAGTTTGACCGCAGCTCTAGTAGTTCCTGTTCCGATATCTCCGCTCATTGGCCGACCGTCGGTTTGCCAAATTAGGGGACAAGGAAGCGGGGAAATTATTTGATAAAGTGTCCGCAAATAGTCAATCAAATTGTCTCCATCGGGGCAACTAATTGCTATTAACTTGAGTCGATCGACCCAGGGAGCTATGCTCGACCAAAGTCGCGCAAAATCTGCCTCTCTGCCTACTTGCGTGTGGATTTCTAGGGCGTCCGCACCGGATTGCAAAATTAAAGGTGCGATCGCAGCGGGAGCAGACACGTAAGAACGAGTATAGATTAATTGGCTCGGACAAACTGGCAGACAGCGACCGCAGCCGTAGCACTGCCGGTCTATCACCCCGGAAAAACCCTCAACAGCTTCCTGAAAAACTATTGCCGAGGCCGGACATATTTTTTCGCACGGCCGCCAGCAGTCCGGCGGACAATCGGCTGGGTTGAATTCGGCCTTGCGAAAATGCGGGTCTTCCCCATCGTTTAAACTCACCATCAGCCAGGGCAACCCTTTCCCGCCAAACCTGGAGTTTTGAGTTCTTGCCTGTAATTCGCCGGCAACTTGTAGGCCTTCTTTCGCTGCTGCGACGGCGGCGGGATCTGCCGCGACATCAATACAGTCAGCGCCTGCTAAGGTGTAAGCCAAGGTGAGATTCCGAACAGCAGGCAGGTGTTGAAAGCTTGCCCCACAGATCAGCTTGAACCAGTGGCCGCCTTTTAATGAGTTTAGGGGATGATAATGTTCTGTCACCCTTATATGTTAATCCTTCCGGCTAAAAATTACTATGTGAAAATTTGTACAGAGTTTTCCGACTCAGGCAGATACAAGTATCAAAACGCTACCAATAGGAGCGGCAGTTGGGGGGTCAGCCCCAGATGTGGAGTATCGACCATGACTTTTTTAGCAATCTAATTGTTTTAAGAGTTTTTCTTGCGGGTGCGATTTTTAATTTTTGGCTGAGGTTTTAATTGCAGGCAGACTTGTAATAATATCATTTATTAGCGGTCGGTGCAAGAAAAAAGCCGGCTATTATTGCAGAATTGAGAGTTTTGGACTCTGAATTTGATAAAATGTAAATTGTGACCGTCTGGGAAGCCGTCTCCTCAACCAGATAGAGTTCAGCATCCCAGTTATGATTTTCCTGGATATCTGAGCGGAAGCTATTAAATAGTTGAGTCGCAAAATATACAGGTATGACTTGAGGGCGCAATGAAACAAAACAAAGCAACGGCAAAAGTTTTGGTAATTTTACATTTTGTTGCGCGGTGAGGTTGATTCGCGCCTACCTAACTTGTCCTAGAAAGTGTCTTCCGCAGCCAAAGGTGAACTTTCATCATAGAAGGGGCTATCTGCAGGGAGCATGAACGTCCATTTGGCGATCGGCGTTTCCATAACATAAATAGCAGTTATTGAACTTGGTTGTGCTTCGGCAAAATGTGCCGCATCGTACCAAAATGCTGCAACGTTACTTGTGTCCGCAGCGCAAAAATATAGATAAATCTGCAAAAATATAGAAACGCGATCGCCCGCGCCTCTATAATTACCAAAAGTTAAAATTCGACATCAAAGTTTTGACAAAACTTTGACTACATTCGGAACTGTTCGACTTCGGGAGTATAGCCGATCGGCAAAATGTAATCGAGATTCTCGTGGGGACGAGCAATGATGTGATACGATAGCAACTTTCCGCCATCGACCTTTTTAACTGATTCAATTCCAGCAGCAACGGCTGCTTGCACTTCAGAAACATCTCCTCGAACTATAATTGTCCAGTAGGCGCGGGTTATCTTTTCATAACGAACTAAAGTAACTCGGGCTGCTTTCACCATTGAGTCTGCAACTTCTACGGCGGCGGGAAATCCTAAGACTTCAACCATTCCAACTGCAACACCCATTACAACTTTCTCCTAAATTTCACAAGATATCTGAGATTCATTGTATGTGAAAGTGTTGACAGAAAATGGTTCGGATGATTTCGGTCGGCTAGAAACCCGGATCGCGATCGTCCGCGAGCGAACTGTACAATATTCCGGAGCGGAGACAGCACTACCCAAAAAAATGCTTTTTACAAAAATAAAAATGAAATGCTCCCTCTAACTGGATTTGATATGACTGACAACAGTCAACTGACAACAGTCAACTGACAACAGTCAACTGACAACAGTCAACTACCAGATTCAAAACTCGTCAAGCAACCACTCCGAGGCTCTTTCACCCAAATCTAGGGGAACGCTGACAGCTTTGCCCAAGCGCGGGCGATCGCGAGTGCTGGCAATATACTCTCTCACCTGTTCCGTGCTGCCCCAGCCGTTGAGGTAATTCGCCACCGCGTCCAAATGCTCGAAATAATCATCCTCCGTCATCGGAAAAGACGCCTGTTCCAAATATTTCCACATCACCTGCACAAAAATCTTGCCCCGCGTCCGCCGCAATCTGATATCGTAAGATTTTCCCCATTTTTCTAGCAATAGCTCGTGTAAATCCTGGCCCGTCATGGTTGCTCCTGAGTTAATCCATTAAACAATAAAGACAAAGTTCAAAAAATGTAATAATACTCTAATAAAGGCTGGAAGGCGCATTCTTAAAAGGAATTTTCGCTGCCTTAAATTTGTGCGAGCAGATGGCCGGCGATTAGCTGAGTTTGTCTGCACGCACAGGTTCCCTAACAAACAAACGTAACTTAAAACCGTAAAGGCAGGTCATGGCTCAAACTTCTGCTGGAAATCCCGATGTCCCCGATATGGGACGCCGCCAATTTATGAATTTGCTGACGTTCGGTACAGTCACAGGTGTGGCACTGGGCGCACTCTATCCCGTTGTTCAGTATTTTGTTCCTCCGTCGAGCGGGGCCGCAGGTGGCGGTGTCACCGCTAAAGACGCCTTGGGTAACGACATCATCGTTAGCGAATATTTGGCTTCGCACCCGGCGGGCGATCGCACTTTAGCCCAAGGTCTCAAAGGCGACCCCACCTATCTGGTGGTGGAAGAAGACTTATCTCTGGCCGAATACGGCATCAATGCAGTCTGCACCCACTTGGGTTGCGTCGTGCCTTGGAATGTTAGCGAAAACAAGTTTATCTGTCCTTGCCACGGTTCTCAATACAATAGTGAGGGCAAAGTGGTCCGCGGCCCCGCGCCTTTGTCTCTGGCCCTGGCCCACGCCACTGTCGCAGATGACAAGATTGCTTTTACCCCTTGGAAAGAAACAGATTTCCGCACCGGGGAAGCACCTTGGTGGTCATAGTTATTGGTTAGTAGTTAGTGGTTAGTGGTTAGTAGTTAGTGGTTAGTGGTTAGTAGTTAGTAGTTAGTGGTTAGTAGTTTCTAATAACAAATAACCAATAACAAATAACCAATAACAAATAACCAATAACAAATAACCAATAACCAATGACTAATGACCAATGACCAATGACCAATGACCAATGACTAATGACTAAATTGTTAGACCTTTGAGATTGAATACTCTGATGCCACAAACTAATTTATCTGCGATATTTCGCCGCAGTGCCAGGACGATCGCCAAAACTGCTTTAATTGCGATCGCCGCCGCCGGATTTTTTCTCACCAGCGACATCGCACTTCCCCAAGCAGCATTTGCTTACCCTTTCTGGGCCCAGGAAACAGCACCCGCTACTCCCCGCGAAGCCACGGGTCGCATTGTTTGTGCTAACTGTCACCTCGGTGCAAAACCGACAGAAGTTGAAGTACCGCAATCTGTTTTGCCTGACACAGTTTTTGAAGCTATTGTCAAAGTTCCCTACGATACTAACGTGCAGCAAGTTGTCGGCGACGGCAGCAAAGGCGGCTTGAACGTAGGTGCAGTTGTGATGTTGCCCGAAGGTTTCAAAATTGCTCCGGCTGACAGAATTCCCGAAGAAATGAAGGAAAAAGTCGGCGGTCTTTACTTCCAACCTTACAGCGAAACCCAAGAAAATATTATTTTAGTGGGCCCGCTGCCAGGTGAACAATACAAAGAATTGGTATTCCCAGTTCTGTCGCCAAATCCCGAAACAGACAAGTCCGTTCACTACGGCAAATACCTAATTTATGTCGGCGGCAACCGGGGTCGCGGCCAGCTTTATCCTACTGGCGCTAAGACCAACAATGCTGTTTATAATGCTTCGGTAGCTGGCACTATTTCTCAAATTACCACACTTGAAGATGGTGGTTTTGAAGTGACAATCCAACCAGCAGAAGGTGCAGCGGTTGTTGATGCAATTCCTGCTGGCCCAGAACTGATTGTTACCGAAGGACAAACAGTGGCAGCCGACGAAATTTTGACGAACAATCCTAGTGTGGGCGGCTTCGGTCAAAAAGACGTGGAAATTGTGCTGCAAAGTGCAGGTCGAGTTAAGGGATTGATGGCTTTCGTGGCTATAACCATGCTGGCTCAAATCATGCTGGTTCTCAAGAAGAAACAGATCGAAAAAGTTCAAGCTGCTGAAATGAATTTCTAAGCGGGACTTTAATTATTTGGGTAAGGTACTCCCTCATTAGTGTCAACTTAACCTGTTATGTAGTCGCAGACTACGGTCTGATGATTAAGGCCTAGCTCCCCCCCTCAACCCCCGCCGGAGGGGGAAGAGTCTTCTCAAAGTCCCCCGACTATCCGGGGGATGCGAGGGGGATCGGGACTTCGATACAAACTGATCCAAAAGTTTTGAGGCGATTGTTGATACTAATGGTGCTCTGTACACACCCAACTATTAGGTAAGTAGGGCGGGGAATACCCGCCTTATTCTTTGATAAATAACAAGTAAAATAATGTCAATTGATGAGAAAAAAATTCAGGTAGGCCCGCTGGAATGGTTTTATCGGGAAACAAATCCTGTTAACGAAAGTGACAAACCGCCAGTGCTGCTGCTGCACGGTTTGCCGTCCCAAAGCTTTACCTGGACTGCAATCATGCCGGATTTGGCGGCAAGCGGATTTCGCTCCGTAGCGCCGGATTGGGTGGGCTGCGGGCGATCGGCAAAACCAGACAAGCGCGACTTTGCCTACACGCCGGATGCTTTTGTCACCGCCCTGGCCGGCTTGATTCAAAGTCTAGAAATAGACCGATTTTCCCTGGTTGTTCAAGGATTTTTAGCTTCGGCAGGCATTCAATACGCTTTGCGAAATCCCGATCGAATAGATCGTTTAGCAGTCATCAATACACCAGTTTCAGGAAATATAAAATTGCCTTGGAAAATGCAGCAGTTGGGACTGCCTTTTATTGGCGACATGATGACGCAAGACCCGCTTTTGGTGGACAGAACCCTCGAAGGCGGCTGCGGCAAAATCATATCAGACAGCGATTTAGATGTTTACCGCCGCCCGTTTCTCAAAAGTTCGGATGCGGGGCGATCGCTAATGAATACAGTCCGCAACATTCAATTACCCCAGTCAATGGCAGAAATTGAATCCGGCTGGCAAGGATGGACGCGCCCAACTTTATTTGTGTGGGGTTTGACCGACCCTTGGCTGAGTGTTGAACCCGCTAAAAAGTTAGTCAGTTCCCTGAAAAATGCCGAGTTAGTCACACTAGAACAAGCGGGGCATTACCCTCAAGAACATTGGTCAGAAAAAGTTGGCGAGGCTGTGATAACTTTTCTGCGCCGTCAGGAGGTAAAATGATATTTTGTACCTCAATCTCGGTGCTAAGCGGTGCCAAAAGTGCCCGCCCGCAACGAGAAATCTAGAATCTAAAATAACTATGACTCGTCCCCGTTCATTTTTGGCCTTGATGATGGCGTGTTTGATGGCATTTCTGGTTAGTTGCAGCAGTGTGGAAGCAAAAGTTCCCACGACTTACACAGACGCCCAGATCCAGCAAATTCAGCGCTATGTTCCTACCCTGACCGAGTTCCGATCGCGCATGGATACCCTAGGAAACCTAATTCAAAACAGAAATTGGGTTGATACCAGAACTTACATTCACGGGCCTCTCGGCGACTTGCGAAACACCCTGAAATCCGTGTCTGGCACTTTGTTACCCAAATCTCAACAACAAGCTGTTGATTTGACAAAGAGTTTGTTTGCTGATTTGGTAAACATTGACAATGCTGCTAAAGCGAATGACTATGCGAAAGTTACGGCTAGTTATCAAACAGCGGTGAATCATTTCGATAATTTCTTGCAGCTAATTCCTAAATCCTAATCGCTTGAGATAAGACGGCGGTTTCAAGCGCGCCTGCACACAGAAAGTCCACTCGATTGCGCTGTAAAGAAAAAAAAGATAACACGGCGGTTTAAAGCGCGTCTGCACACAGAAAGTCCACTCGCCTGCGGACTGAAGAACACAAAGTAATTTTAACAGTCCGTTCTTCAACCCGCTTTGGTGGCGTAAAAGTTGGTAGAGACGCGGTTTCAACCGCCCGGTCTTCTTCTATAAAATAGAAAATATAAAATTGAATGGTTCGCGTTGCAATTATTGGTTGTGGTATTGTCGGGACATTGATCGCCTTTGAATTAAGTCAATTTCCCGAACTACAAGTCACTGCATTCGACAAACAACCGCCAGCCCAAGGTGCTACAGGTGCCGCCCTCGGTGTTTTGATGGGAGTTATCAGCCACAAAACGAAGGGCAGAAATTGGCAGTTGAGAGAAACCAGCCTTCAGCGCTACGAAACTTTAATTCCTGAATTGGAAGCAGTTACGGGACGGAAAATTCCCTTTAACAAACAAGGAATTTTGATGCTTTGTGCGGAGGGCGATGATTTAAGTAAGTGGGAAAAGTTGATAGCAATTCGCCAGTCTCAAGGTTGGAAATTAGAACTTTGGGATGTGGAACGAGTGCGCGAGTTTTGCCCCCATCTCTATTTAAATGATAAAATTGTTGCAGCAATTTATTCGCCTCAAGACAGGCAAGTCGATCCGACGGCGCTAACTTTGGCTTTGGTGGATGCTGCTGAACGAAATGGGGCGATTTTTGAGTTTGGGGTGGAAGTTGAAGGTCTCATGGGCGGGCAAGATGCCCACCCCACAACAAACTCCCTATCTTGTGGGGTGGGCATCTTGCCTGTTGCTGAAAATTTCGATTGGTTTATCTTAGCTGCTGGTTTAGGTTCTTCTGCTTTAACAGCATCGTTAAATCAATTGGTTGACATTCGCCCAGTGTTGGGACAAGCGCTGCATTTGCGGTTAAAACATCCGTTAGAAAACCCAGATTTTAGGCCGGTAATTACTTGCGACGACGTTCACATTGTGCCTGTGGGCGATGGGGAATATTGGGTGGGGGCGACGGTAGAGTTTCCTGAAAATGGCGGGGAAATTCCGGCGAATGCCGATTTGTTGGAAGAAGTGATGGCGAGGGCGAGATCGCTTTGTCCGGCCTTAGCCGAAGCAGAAATCATCAAGCAATGGTCGGGATTGCGCCCGCGGCCCGAAGGACGGCCGGCCCCAATTATCGAGACGCTTCCGGGTAACAGCCGCGTTCTCATCGCCAGCGGCCACTACCGCAACGGTATTCTGCTGGCCCCTGCAACCGCGCGATCGATCCGAGAGATGATTTTGCAATAATCAACAAATGTTAATACAATAAATAAAGCCATTCATATCTTACCTCAAAAAATGTCCGACAAACCTTTAGGAAAACCCCGCTCCTTGTGGCGAGTAATCTTGCTGTCCGCAGTCAGTTTGCTGCTATATTACGGATGGTATAAATGGATTATTCAAGAAGAATTGCGCCGCTATAACGGCACTGGTTGGTCTGGCACTCTTTGCTTGCTTCCATTTGTTTTAGGAGTAGCAGTTCCCCAAGCTTTGCGAATTTTTGACCCCGATGTTCCCGGATGGTTTGGTTGGTTTTCCTTCCTGGGAATTGCTTGGATTTACATCGTGCAATTCAAACTTTACAACACAGTCAACGAATTGTACCGCCAAGAAGGGCTGAAAGAACCGCTAACAGTTTGGTGGATTTTCGTACCGGGTTTAAATTTAATTGTTGGTTTGCGTCAAATCCACTTTTTGAGCCAATTTTGGGCAAAAAAACAAGGAATTGAAGTCAAGGATAACTTAGCCGAAAGCATTCCTTTCCTTTCAGCTAACGCTTAATATCAAATCCGGTAGCCTCCCAATTGTAAAATCGAGTCAGATCGAACCCGCGCTTCATCGTCCTGTATTCATCTCTCTCTTGTCTTTCTCTGTGTTCTCTGCGCCTCTGCGGTTAAATCATACCGATGCAAACGGAAACGATATTACCCGCAGTCAGGACACAGCGCCGTGCGCTTGGACTACAATTAATCCGGCGATGGTTACACCAATTTCAAACGAAATAACAGTATTCTTGTCCCCCCCCTTAGCAAGGGGGGGCTAGGGGGGGTCAGAGACTATTGCATGATTTTAGAGAAATGGTATTACATCCCAACGAGGACTAATGATTATTTTGAGGTAGTCCAAGGGCGTTGCCGTATTGTCAATGGTGATATCTAAAAAATTGCCGAATTATCGAAGAGGTAACTCTTTACCAAAATTTAGGCGACAAATCAGCAAGAATCAGTTTGAGATCCGGTTCATTAACCCGCTTAATTGCTTTCGGAATGCTTACCCACTGCCGATTTCTCTTGGTAGCTTCCGGCCAAACTTCCAGAACTGCTTGCACTTGCAGTAAAAACACTCCTACTTGACAAATACACCCGGACTTTTGATACTCGTAAATTCCCAGCAAATCCGGGAACACTTTACCCAACAAACCTGCTTCTTCCCAAGCTTCTTTGGCCGCGGAATCTTGGGGAGTCATGTCAGGTTCAATTAACCCTTTGGGAATCACCCAGCGCTTGCTAGCCGAAGAAGTAATCAGCATTACTTCAATTTCTCCGTATTGAATGCGGTACGGAATTACTCCCGATTGTTCTACCAATACAGCGGTTTTTAGACTCATAGTTTTGGCAATATTTCTGGGTGAAAAAGCTGCTTCAACCTCATCAACGGTCGATCGCTAAAAAATAAAAATTGCCTTCTGATTATAGATTATTTCCCAGTTGAAACAACAATCAAGTGGAACATAAAGATATTTAGCTTTTTCTCTGTGTTGAAATTAATAACTGTAGATGCAATGCTGAAAAATAATAATATGATTGCAATTGCGCGCAATCCTCTGCCGACACGCAGATAAAAGCCGATCGCCCAAATCGGCCTCTATCCGCGCCAGTATGCGGTTTTCCCTCTAATCTTTCTTCGCCTTAGCCTCCAAATTTTCCATCCGACTCCTCAAATCTTGATTCTCCTTCTTCACCTGGTCTAACTCCTCCCGCAACTGCTTCACCGCTGCATCGGAACCAGCATTTTTCTGCACTCTTTGCACAGCTTCATCAGCCATGCGGCGGACGCGGCCGTCGGGAGTTTGGTCAGCTAAAGAACGCAAAATCCGAATGGCTTTGCGAGTTTCCATCTGTCCTAAAGCCGCAACTACAGATACTTGAGTCAAGAAAAACGTCTCCTTAGATAATTCTGCCAATCGGTGCAAAATTCGTTCTAAATTAAGCTTAGTTTGACCCGTTGAAATTGTCCCCAAAGAGCGAATTGCAGCCAAGCGCAAAGCTTGCGGAGTACCGATGGCCGTGTATTTCAAAATTAGATTCAGCGCATCTTCAGAAGTTTTCATTTGCGCCAAACCGGCAATAGCACCCGATCGCACAACCTCATTCCAGCCCTGACGCTCTTTCAAAACCAATTTTAACTCTTTGAGTACCTGTTCGTCCGTCGGTTTTTCGTCGGGATTCGCCCCTGCGATCGAGCCCATAGCACTAGCTGCGGCCGCTTCTACATAATAGCTGTCGTCGCCTTTTTCGACGATCGACCTCAGCGCCTTATAAGTTTCGTGAGTCTTGATTTGGCCCAGCGCATTCACCACAGCGCGGCGAACCCTAGCATCTTTATCTTTCAAACCACTTGCTAAACCTTCAAAAGCTTGGTCGAGTTTAATTTCAACTAACTGACCGGCTACTTCAGCCCGCACCCCCCAAAACCGATCTTTTTTGAGAACTTCTGACAGCGCTTTCACAGCTTCCAGTCCTCCCTTTTTCGCCAAAGCTTTGGCTGCATAAATCCGGGAAACCGGGTCAGGGTCGAACTGCAACTGAGCTTTTAATTCGGCAACTCCATACTCTAAAACAACGGTTTTTAAGTATTTATTTCCGACATCAAAACTGATAAAAGCGGGCTTCTCTTCTAGGGGGAAATAGAAACTTTGCTCGCGTTCGTGCACTCGAACCGTGAAAGTTTTTATATTAGCAGCACTTCCCTCATCTGCATCTTTTTCCGGCTTATAACCGAAGCCGAGCGGAATTTTTAGGTCGAAGACATCTTTGCTATTACCGTTGTCCTTTTTGCTATCTTTGATCTGAGTTTGTGTGACAGTCACTTTGGCTAATTTGCTGTCGCCGTCCCAGGAATAAGCAACTTTGTAATCTGGATGACCGCCGCGATAAACGTACTGATCGAACAAAAACATTAAATTGCGGCCTGTCGCCTTTTCGATCGCCCTTAGCAAATCGATCGTTTCTACAGTTTTGTGAGCGTTATCCCGCACAAAAGTGTGAATTGCTTTGTAAAATAGTTCGTCGCCTAACTCGGCGTGAATCATGTGATACACGCAAGCGCCTTTTTCGTACAAATGGCGATCGTACAATTCGATCGCTTCGCGGTAAACGTGAGTGACAATCGGGCGGCGGTAACGAAAACTGTCTTCAGCTAAATAATTGCGGGCTTCACCTAACATATAATAAGCCGCATCTTCTTTGCCGTATTCTTTGTCAGTCCACAGCACCTCAGAATAGGAAGCCATGCCTTCCTTGATCCAAGCATGAGACCAGTGTTTAATTACTACTAAATCGCCGAACCATTGGTGAGCTAATTCGTGAGCAACTAAGCTTTCTGTACCGCGATTGTCGAGGCTAGCGCGTTCGTCTAACAAGCACCTATCTGTTAGCAAAGTTGTCGAAGTATTTTCCATGCCGCCGAAGATGAAATCATCAACGCAGACTTGAGCATATTTAGGAAAAGGGTAAGGATAGCCAAATGCTTGAGAGAAAAACTCAATCATTTGGGGCGTTTTGCCCATGCTGCGTTTACCGTCAGCTTCGCGACCTTTTTCGACGTAATAATTAACTGGTTTGCCGTTCCATTCGTCTTTAATTTCCGCAAAGTTTCCGACGGCTAAGGTCATTAAATAAGTGGGGTGGATCTGGGTTTGCGACCAGTGATAAATCTTATCGTCTCCCTCATTTTTTGTGCTAATTAATTCGCCGTTAGATATTGCAAAAAGTTGTTTCGGAACTTGCACTCTAATTTCGGAAGTTGCGAGTTGTCCGGGATAGTCGAAACAGGGAAACCAGAAGCGGGAATCTTCGTCTTCGCCTTGAGTCCAAACTTGTGTTGGTTTGTCGGGATAGTGTTTGTCTGGGCCGACAAAATAGAGACCGCGCTGGGGTTTTTCGACCGAGTATTCGATCGCGATTGTAATTGGTTCGTATGCTTTTGTTGATTCGTGCAGGTGAATTTGCAGCACTTCGCCGTCGCTGTCGAAATTTTGGTCGGTTTCGCCGATTTTTACAGATTTAATGTTCAGGTTTACAGCATCTAAGGTTAATTTGTCAATACCGCTGCGGACTGGATTGATGCGGATGCTGCAAGTGCCGCGAAAACTTTGTTTGGGAATATCTAGCACTAAATCGAGGAAAATATGCTCTACTTGTCCGGGGCGATCGGGGTTGTAGTGGGGTTTGGCACCGGGCATCTCGAAGGATTTGTGACCGTTTTCAGAATCAAAATAAGTGTGTGACATTGTGATGGCGGATTGGTGTATCGATCGGCGATCGCAGGCAGCAGCGAGGAAAGCTAAACTGCCAGCTTATTCTAGGGTAGCGCGTCCTAGTTGCTGTTGTCGCTAATCTTGTTGAAAATTCGGGCGATCTTTGGCGGGATGAAAAATAGGATTTTTTCGCTACAATATCAGCAAGGCTAATGTCTGCAATCATCAGCCTGAAATTGAAATTGAGAGGGCAATCTGCATGACAGCTACAGTATCAGTTCCCAGTTCGATCGCATCTTGGCTTGGCGACGAAGCCGAAGACTTGCTCACCCATCAAGCAAAAGTTTCTAAAGATTTGTTGCACCTGCCAGGCCCGGATTGGGTCGATCGCATTTTCGCTCAAACCGATCGATCTCCCCAAGTCTTGCGATCGCTCCAGCAACTTTATTCTAGCGGACGCTTGGCAAATACCGGCTATTTATCCATCCTGCCAGTAGACCAAGGAATCGAACACTCAGCAGCCGCTTCTTTTGCACCAAATCCCATTTATTTTGACAGCGAAAACATCATCAGACTAGCAATTTCTGCAGGCTGCAACGCTGTCGCCACCACCCTAGGAGTCTTGGGAAGCGTATCTCGCAAGTACGCGCACAAAATCCCTTTCATTGTTAAGCTAAATCACAACGAACTGCTGACTTATCCCAATCAATACGACCAAATAATGTTTGCTTCCGTGGAACAAGCTTGGAATTTGGGAGCAGTTGCAGTGGGAGCAACAATTTATTTTGGTTCCCCAGAATCGACGCGACAAATCCAAGAAGTCAGTCAAGCTTTTGCCCACGCTCACGAATACGGAATGGCAACCATTTTGTGGTGCTACCTCCGCAACGATATCTTCAAACAAGACAAAGATTATCACTTAGCAGCAGATTTGACAGCTCAAGCAAATCACCTAGGAGTGACAATTCAAGCTGACATCATCAAGCAAAAATTGCCCGAATGCAACAACGGCTACGCAGCAGTTGCTAAAGCCAGCGGCCACAGTTACGGCAAAACCGACAAGCGCGTTTATTCCGATTTGACAACGGATCACCCGATCGATCTAACACGCTATCAAGTGCTCAACTGTTATGCGGGAAGAATGGGTTTAATCAACTCCGGCGGTGCTTCGGGAAAAAACGATTTTGCCGAAGCCATTCGCACCGCAGTAATCAACAAACGCGCTGGCGGCTGCGGCTTAATTTCCGGCCGCAAAACTTTTCAGCGTCCCTTTGAAGAAGGTGTAAAATTGTTCCACGCCATTCAAGACGTTTATTTGTCGCCCGAAATTGCGATCGCCTAATTCATTAATATCAGCCGTAGGGTGTGTCGCCTGCGATAAATCTTTGCCAAAAAAGGGACAATTTCATAGCGACGCACCCGCACGGATTAAGAGCTCTTGTAAACAACCCAAAAATGTATTGTAGGAACAATCATTAGAAATATTATAAATTGCAAATTAACTGTAATATTAATAGTAACCGAACAGATATACAGACAAAATATATAATTTAAATATGCCTCACAGCCTCGTTTTAAACCTGCTGCCAGTTGCACCCATTCCATCCCAATTTTTAACGGGACGGCATCTTCATGCCTTATTTCTGAACCTTGTGAGTGCTGTAGACAGCGATTTGAGCGCGTACCTGCACGACCAATCCAACGAAAAAGCTTTCACATTAAGTCCTTTTCAAGTAAGCAGAAAAGAAGCTTATAAAAGCAGCACGCCACAGACACAAAAAAGAGTTTTACCTCCGGCTGCGGGCACTATTTCGCAGGCCCTACAGTGGGAACAAAAGCAAGCAATTCGCGAAAATACAGCGATTTGGTGGCGAATTTCTCTGCTGGATGACGGTTTGTTCGATCGCCTAACTGAACTTTGGCAGCAACTAAATTTTGACCGCCCTTGGCATCTGGGCCCTACAGATTTGTACATTACCAATATTTTGAGCGAACCGCAATCTAACCAGCCTTGGGTTGATTTTTGTAGTTACGCAGAATTGTTCGATCGCGCTTCCGACACTGAGCGCCAAATTGCGTTTAGTTTTTGCACTCCTACTAATTTTCGGCAAGGTGTTTACGACAGTGCTCTGCCCACTCGTGAAAGTATTTTTGGCAGTTTGGCGAATCGGTGGAACAAGTACAGCAATAGGGCGATCGAACCTAATTTTATAGAAGCTATTTTCCCCAGTTACTTCGATATCCGCACAGAAGTTAGTACGGATTCCCGCAGTAAATTTATTGGCTGCGTCGGCGATATTACTTACCGAATTATGGGAGATGTCGATCCGGTTGTTATCAAGCAAATTAACAGTTTAGCAGATTTTGCGCTTTACAGCGGAGTCGGGCGAAAGACACCGATGGGAATGGGAATGACGCGCCGGTTGCAGATTTTTTAATTATGCACTTTTCGGCTTAATTTCACTGACTATTTCGTAAACATCGGTGTCGGGAATTTTGGCGAACAAAGGTGTCATCTGCTTCAATATTTCCTGATAAGCTTCGCTTTGGTTGGCTGCCATTTCTTCTACGCTTTCCCAAAAAATTATCGCAATACCTTTGTCTGTATTGGGCAATTGCAGCAAGTACGCTCCCTTAAAACCTGTGGCATAAGTTGCAACGGCTTTTTCAAAAAGTTCTTCTGCTTCTTTGAATTTCCCTGGTTTAAATTCGCCAATGGCAACGTAGGCAAACTGATGTCGGAGAAAGTCTAGAAATTCTGACATATCCTGTTCCTGAATAAATCGCTATACACCAGGTTATATTTTACCCGATCGCCCTAAGTTTGTGAATAAGCTGGTGCGCGTCTAGTTTTAACAAATATGTTTCTGGAAACAAGGAGTGGGGCGTTGCTTTGAGCGGTGCCAGAAAAATTAAATCTAAATACCGCAACAGGTTAGTAAGTTTTGGAGTTGGGTGCTCAACCCAGCGGCGGATTTATGAGATATTGCACGCAGAGGCGATCGCGCTTTACCCGAAAAAAGCGGTTTTTTGCAATAACCCTATTGAGTTTACAAAATTTACCTGCAAAGATTATAAGGTATCAAGACAAATAAAGTAGAGAGGCAACTAAAATAAATGCCAAAAATATTAGTAATTGAAGACAATAACTTTATCCGAGCAACCGTTATAGAACTCTTGCAATTGCACGGTTTTGAAGCTGTAGGCGCAGAAAACGGACAAGTCGGTATCCAGTTAGCGATCGCCCAAATTCCCGATTTAATCTTGTCTGATGTAATGATGCCGGAACTCAACGGTTTGGAAGTTTTCGCGATTTTGCGATCGCACCCTGCAACCGCCAGCATTCCGTTTATTTTTATGACGGGTTCAGAAATAGAAAAAGCGATCGAACTCAAAGCCGACGGCTATCTCAAGAAACCTTGCAGCGCCACAGAAATGTTCGGGGCGATCGCAACTCAACTAGAAAAACCGAAAGTTACCAACCCAAAACATCAAAAAGTACGGGACAATTCCGGCAAAGAACATCTCAGCTTGGGCGCCCGGAATCAAAAATCTCGGCGGGAGATGGCATCGGTTTGCTTGCAATGACGGACACAGTAACGTTCTTGATACATAAGTTGAAGGAATTTCAAATTGGTTCCAGCCAGAGGTGACTTAGACTGGGTATGTTGAATTTGGTTAAAAAGTAATGAACCCACAATCTAAAGGCCGCCTAGTTTGGAATCACTCCACCCACCTTCCCGGTTTGATCCCAATTTTAGAGCGCCTCACCCTCAAAATGGGCATTCAAACTGTCACGCCGGGGGTCATCAACAAAGTTAAAGGACACATCCCCCGCATGACATTAAGAGTCTCAGTACCCATCCGCGGGGGATTTAAAATCATTGCCAGACAGGGCAAAACCGTACAAGAAGTCTTTATATTAACCACTCTCACTCAAGGGGACTTGGAAGAGACGATCGCCCAAACCCTAGCCAAGTGACAATTTTTCCTTAGCAAGCAAAGCCCTGGCCCTAACTGCCAAAGTTTCGTCGCACAAGGCCATTTCCTCAAGCCTCACCGACAATTCCGCCAGCCAATTTGACTTAGCAGTAACAGCCAAAGCTTGCAAAGCCCCCGCCGCTGCGTAGCGAACCACCCATTCCGGGTCTCTGGACGCTTGCAGCAGCGTTTTCTCGGCGCGAATTTGAGCATCTAAAACTTGTTCTGGCGGCATAAGTTCCCAGCAAATCGTCCCCAAACCCCTAGCCGCCGCCCGCCGCACGCTCAAAGCAAAGTCATTCGCCGCCGCATCCAGCAAAATCTCTAAACCTCTGGGATCGCCAATTCCAGCCATTGCCCGAACAGCCCAAGCCCTCGCTCCGTAATTGTAGCCGTCAAGCTGTTCTAGAAGCGGCAGCACGGCGGGTTCTCCGAGTTGAATCAGTCCGTCAACGGCGGCAACTGCGGCGCCGGGGTTGTTGTAGCCGAGGACTGTAATTAAGGTAGGAATTGCTTCTTTGGAAGGAGCCTCCGCCAGTGCTTTGACTGCGTTTAACAAGCCTTCGGAAGAATCTGCTTGTTCGACTGCGCGAATTAGTTCTAATGCCATTGATTTGTATAATTTACAACAGGTTTACACAAAATTTTAGAGTGGAGATTTTTGATTTTAAGAATATAGGCCGCTCCGCCGATGGCCAGAAACCGGGTTTTTTGCGAAAATTCTTGGCTGTAATCGGCAGATTATGTAAAAAACCCGGTTTCCGCTCCGCCGATGGCCAGAAACCGGGTTTTTTGCGAAAATTCTTGGCTGTAATCGGCAGATTATGTAAAAAACCCGGTTTCTTTGGTGGTAAGTCCTGGAATATTGCATATACACTCAAAACCTCTTAAAGTCGCGCTATCATCTCGGTGCGAGAGCCAACATTGAGTTTTCGGAACATTCGTTTGAGAGCTTGCTTGACAGAATTCTGCGTAATCCACAGCGCTGCACCAATTTCGGCATTTGTTAGTCCCCGCGCTACCAGTTGAGCAATTTGTAGCTCTCGCGGTGTCAAACGACTAGCGAAGGGGGAATTAAGTTCGATCGCACGTACCTGTAGCGTTGCCAGACTCGCCGACAAGTGAAGACACAAAGCACCCAAGCTAGCAATTTCTTCGGCACCAAATGCAGGAATGTCGCCAGTGCGGGCGAAATTAACTGTACCGATGAGGCGGCCGCCGCCGACAATTGGCCCTGTCATAATGTGTTCGTGGTCGTAGTAGGCACAGCAGCGCTGGTAAAGTTCGCACTGCTTCCAACCGCCTGATGGTAGCACCATTTCTTCGTGAGCGGGAGCGTGGCGCTCGGTGACGTAGCGCAGCACCGGATCTACAGCCCGGCCAACTGTTTCGTAGCGCTCTAAAAAAGCACTAACATTGGGTACGCCGCGAACATCAATCTCAGCAATGCCGGACTGCTCGTTCAGGAAAGAAATCCCCCAGCGCTGTACTCCAAAATGCTCGCCAACTCCATCCACAAACCGCCGTCGGAGTTCTGCCTCGTCGCGTGCGCGGGCGATCGCATCAAATAGGGCATAAAAAGAATTAGCCATTTATAGCTTTAAAGTGTACCCACTTGGGGACTGTGCAATTTTTAGATTACTTTCTACCATAATTCGTAGCAAGGTTCAAATAATTAGAAAAATGACAGCTCAAGCAAAATATCATATTGGTCTGGTGATTTTTCCAGGCATGACTCAACTCGATATGACTGGCCCTTACCAGGTATTTTCGATGATGCCAGACACTCGCGTTTTGCTGTTGTGGAAGACTTTAGAACCGGTGACAAGTAGCGAGGGGATGACGATTTTACCTACCGCCACTTTCAATGATTGTCCGACTTTAGATGTTTTGTGCGTTCCCGGCGGCGCGATCGGACAGGTGGAAATGATGCAGGATGAGGTGGTGCTGGAATTTCTGCGCCAACAGGGCAAAACAGCAAAATATATCACCTCGGTTTGTACTGGTTCTTTAATTTTAGCTGCTGCCGGACTGCTTCAAGGATACCGCGCTGCTTGCCATTGGGCATTTCGCGACCAGCTAGCAATGCTGGGTGTTGAAGTTGGAACCGAAAGAGTTGTTGTCGATCGCGATCGAATTACAGGAGGCGGCGTAACTGCTGGCATCGATTTCGGATTGGTGCTTGCCGGCAAGCTCTGCGGCGAGGAAACTGCCAAAATGATTCAGCTACTTCTAGAATACAATCCCGCGCCGCCTTTTAATGCTGGTTCTCCCGAAAGTGCTGGAGATATTTTAGTTGAGCAAGTAAAGAAATTTGGGCAACAGCTCATATATGCCTCCCTAGAAGTTACTAAGAAAACAGCGCTCGGATTGGGTATTAACAATTAAGTTAATAGTTACCGGCGTTATTTACAAAAGACTATCCATTAAGTTCATCACTTGGATAGCTTCATCGGACAAAGATAGAGATTCTTGTTGATTGAGGTGATGCTCCAGAACTCCTTTGAGCGCAATCAATTTCATGCTATTTTCTGCTAAAGTTTCAGCAATAGCTGGCGCTGAGGGCAAATAGCCGATCGCCCCCAAGTCCATCAAAGCCGATCGCCGCAACTGCAAATTATCCCCATTCAAAGCCCTTACCAAGCGATCTCCGTAAATGCGATCGCCAGTCAACTGATACATCGCCCGCGCCGCAGCGTACTGCACCCGCTCCACAGAATGCTCTAAAAAAGGTGCAATTAGCGGTATAGCTTCTGTCGCTCGCAGCGTGCCCAAAGCTTCAATAACCGAGTCGTAAGGCTGCACCAAGTGCGATTTGCCAGCCACTCGCACGGCCTTTGCTACCCCCCCATCTAAGAGTTTCATCAGCGGTGGAATAGAATCGATATCGCCCAGCATTTCTAAAGCTTGAGCCGCCGCTTCCCGCACGTAATAATCGGCGCATTCCAAACAGCGAACCAGCGCCGGTAAGGCTTGTTTGTCGCCCAATTTACCCAGCGCCCGCGCCGCATTTCGCAATAGGGAATAATCGCCTATTTTTGTTTGTTCTGATTCTTCTTGCAAAGCCTCAATCAAAGCTGAAATCGCCGCCGGTTCTTTGACTCGAAATCTGCCCACCCACCAAGCAGCGTAATACCGGAGACTGTAGTCTGGGGAGTGCAAATTTGCGATCGCCTGTTCTACTGTTAAAGACTCGCCGTCAGCTACGCCCGCTGGCGGTGAGTCGGATTCGTCATAATTCATAGTTATTAGTTATTCGTTATTGGTTATTGGTTATTGGTTATTGGTTATTCGTTATTGGTTATTCGTTATTCGTTATTAGAAACTCGGCGATTGAAATCGCAGCTACAAAAACAAAACCCGCCTGCGCGGGTTGGGGAAGCGGGCGATTTCGATCGATCTTTCAATCACCGATTTCAATCGCCCTTTGAAGGAGACTATTAATTATCATCCTTGGATGATTCAGGCGATGATTCTGCCGATGATTCGGCGATCGCACTTAGCGGCTGAATGTTCACAATCTTTCCGCCCATGCGAGTAATCCGCTGCATTTCTTGATTCATCCGATTGTACGGCACGGTAATAAATGTACTCCCGCTCGATCGAATCGAATAATCAATATTTTCCGTATCATCGCTTTGGCGCAAGCCCACAACTTCGTAACGAAAACAGCGACCGGCGGAAGCTGTATTTCCACTTTTTCCAGCTACAATTTGACCGAACATAATATTCTTGGTAATTGGTAATTCTGAATGTTGACTGTTGACTGTTAACTGTTGACTGTTAAGAGGGCGGGCACGGGGGCACCTACTGACTAATGACTACTGCCAACTGCCCACTGCCCACTGCCCACTGCCCACTGACTAAATTGGAGTAATGCTGGCGATTTTCGCGCCCATGCGCTGAAATTTCTGCATTTGCGAGGACAAATCATCAACAGGTACGATAAACGCCTTGCTGCTGCGGCGCACGCTGGGATAACCGCCCGTGCGAATTCCCGAAACTTCCACGCGGAAAAGCCGCCCTTCTTTGCCGTAAGCTGCCCCGCCGCCGAAACCGGTGCCGGGAGTCACGTTTCTGGCAGAAGGCCGATATGCCCAACCTTCGTTACCGCCAGAAGGCCCAACTACTGCTGTAGCGCTGTTAGTGCCTAGTTCGACAGCTAAGCGAGAGTTATTGCCTTCTAGTTGCGATGTATCGCTGTTTGCGTAGCCGCGGTACAGCCGGAACATCCGGGTAAAACCGACGGTTTTTTGCCCGCGCTGCGTGTTAAAGCCGCGGTAGTAAGGAACGATATTTTCGCCGAAGTTTTCTTGATACTCTACTGAATCGATGTAAGAATCGATATCAGTGTCGTAGCCTTGTGTTTGGTACAAATCTAAGTGGTAAACTACTTCTGATTCGTCGTAGGGAGCGCGACCGAGCAAGTGTTTGTAGTTTAGTTCGATCGTCCGAGTTTGGAAGCTGCTGTATAAAAACTTAGTTTTGTACAGTTCCGATTTTGCTACTGCGCGCACAAATTCTCGCACTGATAAACTGCCGTCTCGCAGGAGAGATTCGGCACTTGTCAGGCGTTCCGATTTCATCAAATAATCGTTTCCCAACAACTGACGGTAAACGGCACGAATTACTATTTCTACATCATCTTTGGTGTAGTTTGGGCGCAATTCTACCCGCGGCGCATCGCTCAATGCGGATGTTCCCAGTCTGGACGCTGCTGTCGTAATAGGCACCAGATTTTCTCCTAAATTAATAACAAAAATTTAAAGCTTTGTTGCACTTGAGAGTCGGGGCGAGTTTATTTAACCTGCCTACACCTTTTAAAGCTGTTAGTGAACCCGCCCCTACAAGTTTTTGAGCATCGTGCAAGATTTCAATTCAATCTCACATATTGTGCCATTCTCGCTTAACAGGCTGGACGGCCTGTTCTGTCAAAGATTAGTGTTTTGTGGGGTGGGCCCGAAAGCCCGCCCCTATTTTAAGCTGCGGTAATACTTACCACTTTGCCGCCGCGTTTGTTGATTTGTTGCAAGCGGCTCGAAAGCTGCTCGTAAGGCACGAGATATTCGGCAGTAGTCCGCCGCACTTGGGGCGAAAACTTAGCCGCGCCTTGCATTGCGGTGATTCGATAGAGTTGACCGCGAGAACCGCCTGCTGCCCCAGCGAGAGATTGTCCGCTAGAGGCTGTGTATATCGGCGATGCCGTATTTCTCGCTATTTCCCAAGTTAACCGCGCTTGGGTTTGGTTTTGCGAGCGATCGCTATTTGCGTAGCCGCGATACAGTTGAAACATCCGGTTAAAACCGACGGTTTTTTGATTTCTTTGAGTCGCGAAACCGCGATAGTAAGGCACTATGCTTTCGCCAAAGTTTTCTTGATACTCTACTGAGTCAATATAAGAATTGATTTCAGCTTCGTAGCCTTCGGCATTGTACAAATCGACGTGGAAGGCAATTTCCGACTCGTCGTAAGGAGCGCGGCCCAACAAATGCTTGTAATTAAGCTCGATTAACCGCGTTTGCGAGTTCGGGTAAAAAAACTTTTTCCGATAAGTTTCGGACTGAGCAATTGACCGCACAAAATCTTTAACTGAAATCTGTCCTTGCATCAGTAGAGATTCGGCGCTGGTAACTCGCTCGCTGGACATTAAATACTCGTTGCCAAAAACTTGCCTGTAAGCGGCGCGAATTACTGCTTTCGCATCGTCTTGCGTCCAGTGGGGGCGCAGTTCTACCTGTCCCTCTTCTTCAAATGCTTTTATTCCCAACCTTTCTGCTGCACCTAATCCCGCCATCTTCGCTTCTCCCTTTTTGCTTTAAAAAAACTGAAAACTTCTAAAAAAAGTATTTGCAAAACTCGGCTGAGATCGCAGATGCCCGGAATCGCAAACAACCGCTAACAATCTAGCTAACAGCAGCTTTACAATTCCGGGCATCACGCAAATCTAGCTCAGGGCGTTGATTGCGTAGTCGAGGTAGGAATTAGCTTCCACTGCGGGGTCGCCGCTCAGGCCGTGGTTGCCTTTGATGTACTTGAGGGCTTCAACGTACCAGCTAGGGGACAGTTCAAATGTCCGGTTGATTTCGTCGATGCCTGCAATCAGGTACTCATCCATTGGGCCTGTGCCGCCTGCAACTAAGCAGTAGGTCACCATCCGCAGGTAGTAGCCGATGTCGCGGGCGCACTTGGCTTTACCGGTTGGGGTAGAAGCGTAGTTGGGGCCTTGCATTTGTTGGGTGTACGGGAATTTGTTGTACACTGCTTGGGCTGCACCGTCGATCAAGCGCTGAGAGTTGGATGTCAGAGCTTTGGCTGCTTCTAAGCTGGCGGTTGCTTGGCGGAAACGACCGAAAGCTGTTTGAATTTCGGTGCTGCTCAAGAAGCGGCCTTGAGAATCTGCTGCTGTGACTGCTTCAGTCAATGGGGTCTTCATAGTTTGCTGTCTCCCTAATGTTTGCGGTTTTTTTGTACGAACGACGAATGCGATTTGTAATAGCGCGAGCACTATTTGACAAATTTGGTTGCAATGGCTGGGGTTTAGCCTACTGCGGAAGCGGCGCGATCGAAGTAGCTGCCGACTTCAGACATCAGGGAGTTGCAATCTCCACGAGTTACACCGTTGGGATCGTTAGCGATCGCCAAAGCGGCTTCTTTCATTTTTTGAACGCCTGTGGCTACGGAAGCGCCGGGAGTTCCCAATGCCAAGTAGGTTTCGCGAAGGCCGTTCAAGCAACGGTCATCGAGTACGCTGGCGTCGCCTGCGAAAATTGCGTAGGTGACGTAGCGCAAGATGATTTCCATGTCGCGCAAGCAAGCTGCCATGCGGCGGCTGGTGTATGCGTTGCCGCCGGGGGCGATCAACTGAGGCTGCTCGGCAAACAAGGAGCGAGCTGCATTGGCAACAATGCTGGAAGCGTTGCTGGTGATGCGGTTGACTGTATCCATGCGCTTGTTGCTTTCTGCAACCATTTGGCTCAGGGCATCGAGTTGGCCGGTGGCCAAAAATTCGCCGCGAGCGTCTGCTTGGGAAACCACTTTTGTAAATGCGTCAAACATGAAAGAACTCTCCTACTTGAGTTAATTGAGTTTGGTTGCGGTATAAAACCGTTAAGTTAAATTTGTTCAGGCCCGATCGCCTGCAAGGTTTGAATGTTGACGCCAGCTACTGGGCTGGTCGGCTCGTTCTCTCCTTTGCCGCTACCTGTACTATTGTGACATTGCAGCGGACGTTTCAGAAACCTTAGAAAATTTTACACCTTTTATGAGATGCGACAAACCTTGTTAATCATTGTTTTTGTTAACTTTCGCCTGTCGTTTCAACCTTCTGATAACCTTTATACAATGCTCTCCCCCGTTTGTTTATTACAAATTATTACAACAGCTTATCCCTGTGAGAAGGTAAATCGAAGGTAAAAAATTACTGGCAAATCTACTCCTTAAGATAGATGCGGGATTTTGCGAACAAGCCATGAGTTTGGTTGCTTGCCTGTTTGTGACCGTGGGACTGCACCGAATTCTCCTGCTGCCCGATCGCAACTCGCAGCTTTGCCGCCCCAAAAACCCATTGTTAAGAAAAGTTAAGGAAATTAAAGTTTTGCCACAAGAGGGCAGGGGAATAGAGAAAACAGCCAAAATTCTGCCCGATCGTAGAACCGATCGGACACTCCCGATCGTGGATTCAAACAGAAACGGCAGGCTTCGCCAGTCTGGCGTTTCGTACCCCAATTTTTCGGAAAATCCCATAGATTGCCAGGGCGAGATCCACAGCCACAGCTTGAACCGAAAAGATCGGCAGAGAACGACAAAACTCAGCCTTTGGCGCTTGGATAAAAGCCGAAAGAATTGCTAATTTTTAGTAGTAAGGTGGATAAGTGCTATCAACGGTAAATCTACCAACAGATCGAGAAAGGCAGAGATAGAGAAGTGTCTAGCTTCCTGCTTCTTACCTCTTCGCAATACCTATGCAGTATCCATCGGCTGTAACTGTCCGGCCGCAACCACCTTTATGCCCCACGCTCGATCGTAATTTATGTCTTCTTTAAATTCTCCCTCTTCTTGGCACACCGTAGCAATTGACAAAACCCTCCAGCAGCTAAACAGTAACAAAGACGCTGGCTTGAGCAGCCAACAGGTGTCAGAACGCTTGCAGCAATACGGCCCCAACGAACTCGAAGAAACAGGAGGCCGCAGTCCGTGGTCGATTTTTGTCGATCAGTTCACCAACATCATGTTGATAATGCTGATGGGTGTGGCCGTGGTTTCTGGATTCTTAGACATCAAGTCGGATAATTTTCCCAAAGATGCGATCGCCATTTTTGCGATCGTCATACTCAACGGCATTCTCGGCTATTTCCAAGAACAAAGTGCTGAAAAAGCCCTCGCAGCCCTCAAAAACCTCGCTTCCCCCCTAGTCAGAGTCCTGCGAAACGGCAAAACTTTGGAAATAGCAGCCAAAGAACTCGTACCCGGAGACGTGATGCTGTTGGAGGCTGGGGTAAAAATAGCAGCAGATGGCAGATTGATCGAAGCATCAAATCTGCAAGTCAGAGAATCTGCTTTGACGGGAGAAGCTCTAGCAGTTACCAAGCAAGCTGAGCTAGAACTTCCCGAAGACGCTTCCTTGGGCGATCGGCTAAACCTAATTTTTCAGGGAACAGAAGTGGTTCAGGGGCGCGCCAAGGCGATCGTCACCAACACCGGAATGCAGACTGAACTGGGCAAAATTGCCGCCATGCTTCAGTCAGTAGAAAGCGAACCGACTCCCCTGCAACAGCGGATGGGACAGTTGGGAAATGTTCTAGTCTCCGGTGCCCTAAGCTTAGTGGCAATTGTCGTCATCGGCGGCATGATTACCTTCAACAACGGCGGCATCGGTTTCGATACCAGCAGATTTGAAGAGTTGTTAGAAGTTTCTCTCAGCATGGCTGTGGCTGTAGTTCCCGAAGGACTCGCAGCAGTTGTAACAGTTACTTTGGCGCTCGGAACTAGGCGGATGGTGAAGCGAAACGCCCTGATTCGCAAACTTCCTGCTGTAGAAACTTTGGGTTCAGTGACTACTATTTGTTCCGACAAAACAGGTACTCTGACTCAAAATAAAATGGTAGTTCAGCGAGTTTCTACGGGCGACTGTACGATCGGCGTTGGAGGCGACGGCTATGCCCCGATCGGAGATTTTACCGATCGCCATACCTCGACCCAAATTAATAATTTAGAAGAATATCCAGAACTCGAATCTTTATTAATTGCCTGTGCCGTTTGCAACGACGCAGTATTGCAGCACGAAGAGCAAGAATGGAAGATTTTGGGCGACCCCACAGAAGGATCTCTGCTGTCTTTAGCGGCAAAAGCAGGCATTTATAAGGAAAAACAGTGTCAATTGCTGCAGCGCACGGCGGAATTTCCTTTTTCTTCCGAACGCAAGCGGATGAGCGTGATTTGCCAAGTGCCGGGCCGATCGGGACATTCAGGATTTCCAGCAGAAAACGGACAGCAGCAGAATTATTTGATGTTTACCAAAGGTTCTCCAGAGTTGACTTTGGAGCGCTGTAAAGGCATCATAATCGGCGATCGAGTACAACCTTTAAATCAGGAAATACGCGATCGCATCCTCGCCGAAAACAACAACATGGCAAGCGAGGGTTTGCGAGTCCTCGGATTTGCCTACAAAATTTGGGAAAATCTGCCGCCCGAAGATTCTGACGAAACCAGCGAACAAGACATGATTTGGCTGGGACTCGTCAGTATGCTAGATGCCCCGCGCCCGGAAGTGCGCTCCGCTGTGGCGAAGTGCCGCGATGCAGGGATTCGGGTGGTGATGATTACAGGAGACCACCAGTTGACAGCAAAGGCAATTGCTAGTGATTTAGGTATTGCACAAAGGGGCGATCGAGTTCTCACCGGTCAAGAATTAGAAAAACTCAGCCAAGAACAACTCAAACAGCAAGTCGAACACGTTAGCGTTTACGCCCGCGTTTCCCCCGAACACAAATTGCGTATCGTTCAAGCTTTGCAAAGTTGGGGCAAATTTGTTGCCATGACAGGCGACGGCGTTAACGACGCCCCCGCATTGAAACAAGCCGATATCGGCATCGCAATGGGAATTACCGGCACCGATGTCAGCAAAGAAGCTAGCGATATGGTGCTCCTAGACGACAACTTCGCAACAATTGTCGCCGCCGCTGAAGAAGGGCGAGTTGTTTATACCAACATTCGCCGCTTTATCAAGTACATTTTGGGCAGCAACATCGGCGAAGTTTTGACAATTGCGGCCGCACCATTAATTGGTTTGGGAGGAGTGCCGCTGACTCCGCTGCAAATTTTGTGGATGAACTTAGTCACAGACGGCGTTCCCGCTTTAGCTTTGGCCGTGGAACCGGCCGAACCGAACGTGATGAACAAGCCTCCTTTCAGCCCGCGAGAAAGTATTTTTGCGCGGGGTTTGGGTTCTTACATCATTCGGATCGGGATTATTTTTGCAATTTTGACGATCGCCATGATGAAATGGGCTTATGACTATACTCACGCTCCAGGACACGGCAATCCAGAGGCTTGGAAAACAATGGTATTTACAACTCTTTGTTTGGCACAAATGGGTCACGCGATCGCCATTCGCTCTAACACTCGGCTAACTATCGAGTTAAATCCCTTCACTAATCTTTTTGTTTGGGGAGCTGTAATTGTTACTACTTCTTTGCAGTTAATGCTGATTTACTTTCCGCCCCTGAGAGCATTTTTCGGCACTCACTATTTGTCGCCCTTTGAATTGATGGTTTGCTTCGGTTTCAGCGCCCTAATGTTTGTCTGGATTGAAATGGAAAAACTGTTCGTGCGCTTGTACAACAAAACTCGTAAATAGTGTTATATCAATTCCGGTTGCACCGTCAGGTGATTGTTGACTGTTGACTGTTGACTGTTGACTGTTGACTCGATTTTATTATTCAGAGGCAACCGGAAACGATATTAACCGCTAACGGATGATGGTTGATGTTTCATTGTTCGTTAGACGGCTCTAATTTCGCGCTATTCTCAACATCCGCCAGATATCCAGCAGGGGTTAAAAACCGCAGCATCAAAGCAAAAATCCTCGCTTCGCTATAAGGACTGAAACAACTATGTTTTACAAATAAAAAGAAAAATAAAGAGTTTTCTGGCAGGGTGATTATCAGCAGTCAGCAGTCAACAGTCAACAGTCAACAGTCAACAGCTAACAGTCAACAGCTAACAGTCAACAGCTAACAGTCAACAGTCAACAGCTAACAGTCAACAGTCATTATATTATGTATTTGAAAACGCTGCACCTACGGCAGTTTCGGAACTACTTCGATCAAAAGGTAGCGTTTGACGCTCCCAAAACCATTTTAGTAGGAAATAACGCTCAAGGAAAATCTAATTTATTAGAAGCGGTAGAGTTGCTTTCTACCTTAAAAAGCCACAGAGTATCGCGCGATCGCGATTTAATCCTCGACTCCCAGCCGATCGCCCAAATTGATGCTACGCTAGAACGTCAAACCGGAGCGATCGATCTATCTTTAACACTGCGATCGGGAGCGCGCCGCAGCCTGAAGCTAAACGGCGAACCCCTGCGCCGCCATTTAGACTTTTTGAGCGTCTTAAATGTAGTACAATTTTCCTGTTTGGATTTGGACTTAGTGCGCGGCGGGCCAGAAGGAAGGCGCAATTGGATCGATCGGCTAGTCATCCAATTAGAACCGATTTACGCTCACATTTTGCAGCAGTACAACCAAATTTTGCGCCAGCGAAACGCTCTGTTAAAACGTTCTAAAGCAATCAGAAAAGCCGAATTTTCCGAAAGTTTTGACAAAAACCGATTTATCGGATATGAAACTCCCGAAGACCAAAATATCGCAGAATTCCCAATGCCCAATGCCCAATTCCCAATTCCCAACTCCCAATCCCCCATTCCCACTTCAGAATTAGCCTTGTGGGATGCACAGTTAGCGACAGCGGGCGCTCGCGTGATCCGCAGGCGCGATCGAATTTTGGAACGTTTGATGCCGTTAGCTCGCAATTGGCACCGTTCAATTAGCGGTTCAGCAGAAGTTTTAGATGTGAAATACGATGCTAATATTGAAGTAAGCTCGGAATTAATTGGTAAAGACAATCTCGAAGGAGTGCGGCAAGCATTTTTAGAAAAAATTCAAAAAAGGGCGATCGCAGAACAGTTTCAAGGAACCACATTAGTCGGGCCCCATCGCGACGACATTATATTTACAATTAACAATACCCCAGCTCGTCAATACGCATCCCAAGGCCAGCAGCGAACTCTCGTATTAGCATTAAAATTAGCCGAATTGCAGCTTATTGAAGAAGTCGTCGGCGAAGCACCTTTACTGTTGCTCGACGACGTACTTGCAGAACTCGATCTCAACCGCCAAAATCAACTTTTAGAAACAATTCAAGAACGATTTCAAACTCTGATTACTACGACTCACTTAGGCGCTTTCGACAGTCAGTGGCTGCGACAAACCCAAATTCTCTCCGTTGCTTCCGGACAAATCAATCGATTTGAGATTTGAGATTTGATAAATTTAGATTTAGGTTGACAAGTGTTCTGTTTTGTGGTAAAGTCCAAAACTTTTTAATAATTGAGATTATTAGCTCAATTCGAGATAGGATAAAGGTAAAATTTGATTGCCGCTTTCGCTTCCTTTTTTCTAACCCTTATGAAGCATTACATTTCCCGTCTCTTAGCCCTCGTATTAGTTGTTGTCATCGGCGTAGCTGGCTGTACCAATGTTCCCGCAACTTTGAGTGGAGACTACGGCCAAGACACATTAGCATTAGTCAACAGCTTGAGAACAGCGCTGACTTTGCCAGAGGACGCGCCGGAAAAAGCAGCCGCTCAAGCCGCTGCTCGCACAAATATCAACGATTTTTTTGCTGCGTACCGTCGCGATCCCGCTCTTACCAAGCTGACATCTTTCACGACAATGCGTACCGCATTAAACTCTTTAGCAGGACATTATAATTCCTATCCAAACCGTCCCGTTCCTGAAAAGTTGAAAAAGCGTCTTGAGGTAGAATTTCAGCAGGTAGAATCTGCTCTTAATAGAGGAGCTTAATCTCAAAATTCGGGGAGCAAAGATAAATTTCAATAATTTATCTTTCATCCTTGATATTTGAGTGTTAACAATTTCGCTATCCTGAACTTTTGGCGATCGGTTAATCTAATCTCTGGTAATAGGTATTGGGTAATAAGTTCCGAATCGATCGCCAATTACCTTTTTCCCAATTACCCATTACCCATTCCCCCGCAGCAAAATATACATTTTCCCCCAACTAAATATCCGAAAGAGCCGGTGATTCCTTAATGCTTCACCGAGATGTGTTGCTAGGTACTCTGACAATCTCTCCACCTTCGTTTAGAGTTTCCCAATTCCCAGTAGTTGACTGTCGATATTCTACACAGAAAGCCCTCAAGTTTTTAAGGTGGTTTTAAACCCAGATGTTGCACCATTCGTGTGGAAGCCTTTTACGGACGGGCTCTCCTGCCCATCCCACAAGAAATTCACTCTTTGACAAAACAGATCCTACAGCCTGTTCTTGACAATAGTGCAATATCTCAGTTGAAACTGATAGAAGAGCACCTGTGGCAAAAACCGGGTTTCTGACCGCAAAAACCGCATCACAACCTATATCTGTCGTTCAGAAACCCGGTTTTTAAGAGCTTGTTGAGAATAGTGCAACATCTGGGTTTAAACCCAATTTTTCGAGAACTCGCGACTTGATTTGTGTCAAGATCGAGTTCTCCTGCAACACCTCAAAGCAATGAACTCTCTTTCTGCATTTTCGATCGGCACAATACCTCAATCCCACGCATCCGACAGCTTCGCCATTACCATAGCCCCGCTGTCTGCGAGCGAAATCTACGCTTTGGCAGATGACCCGGCGAACGGAGCCGTGGTAATGATGAGCGGTACAGTCCGCAACCAAACAGACGGTCAAGCTGTAGTTTCCCTAGAATATCAAGCCTACGAACCGATGGCCGTGCGAGTATTTCAGCAAATCGCTACTGAAATCCGCCGCCAGTGGGCCGATGTCAATCGGGTTGCCATTCACCACCGCGTCGGACGCTTGCAGGTGGGGGAAATCAGCGTACTGGTGGCTGTGGGCTGTCCGCACCGCGGGGAGGCTTTTGCAGCTTGCCAGTACGCCATAGATACGCTCAAACACAACGTACCGATTTGGAAAAAGGAACATTGGGCTGACGGTTCTAGCAGTTGGGTTAGTATTGGAGCGTGCGAGGTGGTCGGGCATTAGTCAATCGATTTGAGATTTGAGATAGAAGAGGGGAACTTGTTACGCTCTCCTAACGTCAAAAATTTGTGGAATGTTCGATGAGCCAATTCCACCATGAGCGACTTTATTTCCGTGTCCTGGTCTGCGGTTGTGGCGACCGTTCAAAGAGTGCAATTGCCAGCCGAAAAACTCTCTAATTATGACTTGGTGTTGCGGTGTCAGGAAGGAAATCGACCTGAGACTGCTGCCTTTTCAGAACTGTTGAAGCGGTATCAGTCCCACGTAGACAGGGTTCTCTATCACTTGGCCCCTGACTGGCAAGACCGAGCAGACTTGGCTCAGGAAGTGTGGATTCGGGTCTACCGCAATATTAACCGCTTGCAAGAGCCTGTTAAATTTCGGGGCTGGCTGAGCCGCATCGCCACTAATTTGTTTTACGACGAGTTGCGGAAGCGCAAGCGGGTGCGAACTCCGCTATCGCTGGACGTACCCCGTGCCCTGGAAGATGGGGAGGTTGATTGGGAAATTGCGGCCGACAGTCCGGGGCCTGATGAAGATTTGACGACTAGAGAATTTTACGACCAGTTGCGGGTGGCGATCGCCGATTTGCCGGAAGTATTCCGCACGACAATTGTTTTGAGAGAAATCGAAGGTTTAGCCTATGAGGAAATAGCAGAAATGACCGGAGTTTCTCTGGGAACTGTCAAGTCGAGAATTGCTAGAGCTCGCCAAAGATTGCAGTTGGAATTGCAAAAATATCTCGACGGTAATTAGCAAGAGTAATGGAAGAGGCGGTTCAAACAGATTTGGTGATGTTTGCTGTGAAATCAAAAGTTTTGTTTGAAAATATAAATAAGCAGTAAATCATTTTAAGAGCGATCGCGTGATGTCCCCAATTTGAGCAAGTGGTGTGAAATATGAATAGTAACTTTGAATCAGCTAAAAATCAGAATCAGCAAGGTATCGGGGATTCACTCGGTGAAACTCCGGCTAACAACAATTATTCCCAGGGCAATGTAACTACTATGATGCGCGATCGCTTTGAATTGCTGAGTGCCTACCTAGACGGCGAAGTGACGGCGACAGAACGCCGAGAAGTTGAGGAATTGCTGAAAAATGACCCCGCGACGCAGCGTTTGTACTCGCGACTTTTGAGTATGCAGCAGAGTTTTCAGGCAATGCCGGTGCCGGCTCCGGAACAATCGGCACAGGATTTGGCGGCGAAGGTTTTGCAGCGGGTGGAACGCAATTCTAGGCGAAATTTGGTTTTGGGCGGAGGGGCGATCGCAGCTTTGTTGATTGCGGCGGTGTCTGCTGTTGGTGGGGGCCGCCAATTGTTTGCTCCTCAGTTGGCGACATCGCCCCTTCCTGCTGAATCTGACGGTTTGGTTGTGGCTTTGAACGAGCCGGTAATGGAGATTGTTAATCCCAACGATTTGATGCTTGGGGTGAATGCGCCGGTGATGGATATTCCGAAAGTTGATGTAGGAAGCCCTCACAAGTCATTACCAAAGGTTCAGTAGGATTGATGTTTTGAGCAATAATGAAAGTTATTAAGCTCCCTGAAAAATGGGGGCTTTTTGCTGTTTTTCGCGGTTTTTCAAGGTGGATAAGATCCTGTGACGCTTCCTCGGCTTTGAATGACGTATTGTGGGGCGATCGCATCTTGATATCCGAGTAGGTAGCGAGGGGAATTAGAGCGGGCGATCGCACTTGTCACCGTTAATCTGCCTGTATCTGCCTGTATCTGCGGTAAAAAAAACAGAATGTACAACCGCAGATGACAATGGATTGACGCCGATTTAGGCAGATACAGAGAAATCTGCAGTCAACAGTCAACAGTCAACCAAAATCAATATAATTCATCTGGGTTAATCTGGGTTAATCTGCCTGTATCTGCGGTAAAAAAAAACAGAATGTATAACCGCAGATGACAATTGATTGACGCAGATTTACGCAGATACAGACAACAGATATCTGAATAATTCCGATGTTGAAAGATTTGATATTATGCTTTACTAAAGCTGTTTTGTAATTGCTCAGTAAGTGGTTGCAAATCGGGGTTTCGGTTACAGGTTCGAGCCGCCTTCGCCCGCGGCAATGGCAATTTCCTCAGCTCATCGGCATTAACGCCTTATTTTGTGAAAAACCTATTTTCCCACGTCCCATCGGGCAGCCAGATGCCTCCTAGAGCACGAACGCGATCGGGTAGCATGAAGTAAGCCCAAGCCTTGCCTAGAGGTTTGAAGTGTCGATCGCAGATTTCGATTTCCTGTCGCTGATATTCGTTTTGTGTCGGTTCTCGCAGCGGATTGTAGTCTTCTAGGCGGTCTAAATCGTCCAAAATCGCCGCATTGGCGAAACAAAGGAGAAAACCGCAGACGTTGCCTTCTCCGGCCACCATCGCAGGATAGCCGACCGGCAGCGCAAAAAGTTGACCGCGGGCGATCGCCGGACAAGCATCCACAACCTTTCCCTCGCAGTAGCGCCGATAGTTGCACTCCCCCGGTTTGAGAGTACCGTAGACAAAGACTTTCATCGGGTAGGGCCTAACCGCTAGTTTTTGCTAACATATAGCAATCCTTGCAGGAGTCGTAAACTTTTTACCCCACCCCAACCCTCCCCTTGCCAAGGGGAGGGAGTAAGAAA